>JBFFWN010000001.1:0-49397 GCA_041570235.1 Lysobacterales bacterium
AACCCCGCCCTGGTTCATTACTATTTTTCCAACAAGAAGAACCTGCTGAAAAATGTGATGGAACGGGCGTTGGCGCCGATGGGCAAGGCGATCGCAGCCCTTGGTAAAGGCGAACAGGCATCACCGGAAAATATCGCCAGCCTGTTGCTGTCCATGTTGGCTGCTCACCCGAATATGCCGCGTCTGCTGATCCGCGAGGTCATGTTGCCGGGCGGTGAAATGCAGCAGTATTTCATCGACAACCTGGCGCCGCATCTTGGCGGCGCCCTGCCGGCACTGCTCGAAAAGGAACAGGCCGCGGGACGTATGCGGCAGGATGCCGACGCGGCCATTTCGGCCATGATGATCATGGCCATGTGCGCCTTTCCTTTCATCGCGCGGACACTGGCGGAGCCGGTTCTGGGCATCCGTTATGACAAAAATGGCGTTGAATCACTCAAGCAGCAAATTATCCAACTGCTCAGGCAAGGGATGACACGATGAACCTGAAATATTTTCTAATCGCATTCATATCGATTTTGCTGACGGCTTGCGAGTCCGGTGAAGTGACCTACATGGTCGGCACCCTCGAGCGTGACCGGGTTGAAGTCAGCGTGGAAAGCCACGAACCCATCCTGGCCATTCATGTCACCGACGGACAGATGCTGAAGGCCGGAGACCTGATCCTCGAACAGGACCCCACCCGCCTGGAAAATCTCCTGGCACAACAGAAAGCAACCAGGGACCAGGCCGCAGCGCGCCTGGCTGAACTGAAACGCGGGCCCAGGGAGGAAACCATTCGGGAAGCCAGGGCCATGCTGGAATCAGCCGAGGCATCGGCCGTCAATGCCAGTGACAACCTGAAACGCGCCAGGGACATATTTGAGCGCAAGCTATCAGATCAGCAAACACTGGATTTTGCCATCACACGCTGGAAAACCACCTCGGCCGCTGAAAAAGCCGCACGTGAATCGCTGGAAAGGCTGCTCAACGGCGCGACCATCGAAGAATTGCAGCAGGCGGAGGCAGCCCTTGAAGCCGCAGAGGCCGGTATGACCCGTATCCAATATGACATCGGGCGCTTGAAAACCTATGCGCCCATTGATGGCATGCTGGACAAACGTCTTTACCAGCTGGGAGAGCGGCCCAATATCGGCGCAACAATCGCGGTGATTCTTGATACGTCCAGGACCTATGCCCGAATTTATGTGCCGGAGCCCCTGAAGTCCTCCGTGGTGCCGGGCAAGCAACTTACGGTTCGTATTGATGGCGCTGAAGACAGCATGAGCGGCACGGTAAAATGGGTATCATCTGATGCCAGTTTTACCCCTTACTTTGCGCTGACCCAGCATGACCGGTCACGTCTGAGCTACCTGGCGGAACTCGATGTGCCCGAAGCCGCCAGTCTTCCGGCGGGCTTGCCCCTGCAGGTCGATTTCCCGGCCGGAGCCAGCGCCAGTGACTGAGTTCGCCATACAGGCCCGCGGCCTGGACAAGACCTTTGGCAAGGTCAGGGCTGTACGCGGGCTGGAATTACATGTGCCGCGCTCACGCATATACGGCTTTCTCGGCCCCAACGGTTCAGGAAAAACCACTGCCATCCGCATGTTGTGTGGCCTGCTGACGCCAACAGCCGGAGAGATAGAGGTGCTGGGATATTCGATTCCCAAAGAGGCCGAAGCGCTGCGCCTGAAAGTCGGCTATATGACACAGAAGTTTTCCCTGTTTGAAGACCTGACGGTCATGGAAAATCTGCAATTCATGGCCGATATCTACACGCTCGGGCGCCGGCTGAAGCAGGAAAGAATTGGCGAGTCTGTCGAACGCTACGAATTGGGCAACATTATCAAACAACGGGCCGGCACCCTCAGCGGCGGCCAGAAACAACGCCTGGCGCTGGCCGCCTGCATGCTGCATCAACCCGAATTGTTATTCCTCGACGAACCTACCAGCGCGGTCGATCCGGAAAACCGAAGAGCCTTCTGGGAGTCGCTGTTTGACCTGGTAGCGGAAGGCACCACGATCCTGGTATCCACCCATTACATGGATGAGGCAGAACGTTGCCATTCACTCGCCATCCTGGATAAAGGCGTACTGGCGGCCGAAGGCAGCCCGGAGCATTTGCAACAGGCCATCGATGCCAGCATCGTGCTGGTCGAGGCCAATGAACCACGAAGCGTGGGCAAGGCCCTCGAAAAACAGGCATTTATCCACAGCTCGGCACAGGTGGGCAATGTGTTACGCGTGATGGTGGCAAGCGACCAGGCCGACCCCGAACGGGCCGTGCGTGATTTTATCCTGGGGGCGGGATTTGGCCTGAAAAGCTGCAACCTGGCCAAACCGGCCTTGGAGGACGTGTTTGTCGCGGCAACCCGGGAAAGGAAGCGGGAAAGGAAGCAACAGGCATGAAATCCCTGCAGCGGATATGGGCGATCGTCAACAAAGAGATCAGGCAGTTAAGCCGCGACCGCTTGACCTTTGGCATGATCGTCGGCATACCGGTACTGCAACTGCTGATGTTCGGTTACGCCATCAACATGGACGTGCGAAACCTGAACGCGGCGGTTGCCGACATGGCGGGGACATCGGCATCGCGCCAGATGGTCATGGACATGTCGCAATCACAGATCATCAGGGTGATCAAACAGGCCGGTTCTGCCGATGAGCTGGAAAAACTGTTGCGCATGGGCGAAATCAGCGTAGGCATATATATACCGCCCGATTTTGACCGGCGCTTGCAGCAGGCGGATCGATCCGCCATTCAATTGCTGCTGGATGGCACCGACACCGTCGTCCAGGGCGCGGCGGCACAGCTCGCCCAGGTGGCGCAAAAACCGAGAACCTCGCCTTATAACGACCAGCCACCGGTGATCGAATCAAGAACCTATTACAACCCTGAACGCAGATCGCCGGTCAATACCGTTCCCGGCCTGGTGGGCGTTATCCTGACCATGACAATGATTCTTTTCACGGCCATCGCCATCGTCCGTGAGAAGGAGCGCGGCAACATGGAGCTGTTGATTACAACCCCGGTGAGAACCTCTGAATTGATGTTCGCCAAGATCATCCCCTATGTGTTTATCGGCCTGATCCAGGTCAGCCTGGTTTTGCTGCTGGGGCACTTCCTGTTCAAGGTGCCGATGGCCGGCAGCCTGCTCAATACCTACATTATTACGCTGGTATTCATCGTTGCCAACCTGTCATTGGGCCTGCTGATTTCAACCCTGGTCAACACACAGTTCCAGGCCATGCAGATGAGCTTTTTTGTTTTGCTGCCGTCGATACTGTTATCCGGCTTCATGTTTCCTTTTGCCGGCATGCCCCGCCCGGCTCAAATCATTGCCGAGGCCCTGCCCCTGACCCATTTCATCAGGCTGATCCGCGGTGTTATGTTACGCGGCGCCGATTTGCATGAACTTTCCAGAGAACTGATGATTTTGACTGGCTTCGTCGTCTTATTCATGTTTCTTGCCATCAGGCGGTTCAGCAAGCGGCTGGATTGAAGCCGTTCAAAAAACATACTTCGACCAAAGCCATCGAATATGGGTATCGCGCATTTAATGCAACGCCTTTTGTCGATATAATCCTGTAACTCGATTCAAGCATTTGAGAATAAGAATGAGCGAACACACAAGCGAACGGGAAGTCATGGAGTATGACGTTATTATCGTAGGCGCTGGTCCGGCCGGACTAGCCTGTGCGATTCGCCTCAAACAACTCAAACAGGACCTGATGGTCGCCGTGATCGAAAAAAGCGCCGAGGTTGGCGCACATGTATTGTCCGGCGCAGTGATCGAACCCCAGCCCCTGGATGAGTTACTGCCTGGCTGGCGTGACAACCCACCACCGGTATGTGTGCCGGTGGAAGATGACGAACTCGCGTACCTGACACGCACATCAAGGCTTAAGCTGCCGACACCACCACAGCAAAAAAATCACGGTAACATCATTGTCTCGCTGGGGGCCCTGTGTAACTGGCTGGCCCCGCAGGCAGAGGACCTGGGCGTTGATATTTTCCCGGGCTACGCCGCGTCCGGCATCCATTACTCGGCCGATGGCGCTGTAGGTGGCGTCATCATCGGTGACATGGGTGTTGACAAGGCCGGCAAACCCAAAGATACCTACATGCAGGGAATCGAAATCCATGCGCCCTTGACCGTGATGGCGGAAGGTTGCCGTGGTCATCTGAGCAAGGAGCTGATAAGCAAATTCAAACTGGATGCAGAATCGGACCCGCAGTGTTACGGCGTTGGCATCAAGGAACTCTGGCAGGTGGCGCCGGGCAAGTGCAAACCCGGGCTTGTCAATCATACGATTGGCTGGCCGCTGGACAGCAAGACCTACGGCGGCAGTTTTATCTATCACATGGACAAGGATCGCGTTGCAGTGGGCTTTGTCTGTGCACTGGATTACTCAGACCCCGGGTTTTCGCCTTTCGAGGCATTTCAACAATTCAAACATCATCCAAGTATCAAACCGCTGTTTGAAGGCGGTGAAATCTTGTCGAGTGGCGCCCGCACCATCGTCGAAGGCGGCGCACAGTCCCTGCCAAAGGTCGAAATGCCCGGTGCGCTATTGATCGGTGATGCGGCCGGGTTACTGAACCTGCCAAAGATCAAGGGCACCCACCAGGCGCTGCGCTCCGGTATGTTGGCGGCTGCCCATATTGCCGAGAAGGGCGATGGCAAAGGCTTCGATGAAACACTGCGCGCCTCAGCCATTATGAAAGAGCTGCACAAGGTGAGAAATATACGCCCCGGCTTTAACAAGGGCTTATGGCGTGGTCTGATCACCGCAGGTATTGAGACCATCACTGCCGGAAAACTGCCACGCACGCTGCACAATCACGCCGATTACTCTTCGCTGACCAGGCTCAGCGAATTGAAACCCGTTGACCGTCATTGGATCAAACGGGATCTCGCTCCGCGTGACCGCCTCGCCTCGGTGTATTTTGCAGCCACTGATCACGATGAGGATCAACCGGTACACCTGCAGATTCTCGAACCGGATGTCTGCACCACGCGCTGCACCCAGGAATACGGTAATCCCTGCACGCAGTTCTGCCCGGCAAATGTATATGAAATGGTCGGCGAAGATGCGCAAAGACAATTGCAGATCAACGCTTCAAATTGCGTGCATTGTAAAACCTGTGATATCAAGGATCCGTACCAGATCATCAACTGGGTCACACCCGAAGGCGGCAGCGGGCCCAATTACCAGAATCTTTAAATTGATAGTGAACCTCAAGGAAACAGCATGAAAATACTGGTTGGCATTAAGCGCGTCGTGGACTACAACGTCCGCATCCGGGTTAAACCTGATGGCAGCGGCGTGGATACCGACGGGGTCAAGATGAGCATTAACCCGTTTGATGAAATCGCACTTGAGGAGGCCCTGAGAATCCGCGAGGCCGGCCTGGCCGACGAGGTCATCGTAGTTTCACTCGGTAACAATGCCTGCCAGCAGCAATTACGCACCGGCCTTGCCATGGGCGCCGACCGGGCCATACAGGTGGATACGGCCGACAGCCTGCAACCCCTTAGCCTTGCGCGGGCTTTTTTGAAAGTGATTGAAAAGGAGCAACCGGGCCTGGTCATACTGGGTAAGCAGGCCATCGATGACGACAATTCGCAAACCGCCCAGATGCTGGCAGCATTGTGGGACCGCCCCCAGGCGACGTTTGCGTCCGGCATGAGCATTTCCGGTGAAACCGTTACCGTTACCCGCGAGGTCGATGCCGGCCTGGAGACCATTGAAGTTGACCTGCCGGCGGTTATCTCGGTTGACCTGCGTTTGAACGAACCGCGTTTCGTCAAACTGCCCGATATCATGAAGGCCAAGCGCAAACCGCTGGATGTGATTGCCCTCGCCGACCTGGGCATCACCATTGAAAACAACCTCCAGGTCTCACACTATGCGCCACCGCCAGTGCGGGAAAAAGGCATTATTGTCGAAGACACGGCGCAATTGGTTGCCGAACTTAAAACACGCGGACTGGTGTAGGGGATAATCATGAGCAGAACATTAATCATTGCAGAACACGACGGCTCGAGCCTCAACCCCAGCACTGCCAAATGCGCAAGCTGTGCGGCGGCCATCGGCCAACCCTTTGATATCGTGGTAATGGGTCATTCCATCAGCGATATCTGCGGCCAGGCGGCCGCCATTGATGGCGCATCTACGGTATTCGCCATTGATGCCGGTCACCTTGCCAAGCCGCTCGCGGCTGAACAGGCTGCAGAAATTGTCGCTTTGGCAGACGCCTACACTCATATCATCGGCCCATCAACGACTTATGGAAGGGACCTGATGCCCCGGATTGCCGCATTGCTGGGCGTTAACCAGGTGAGTGACATTTCAACCGTTGAAGGCCCGCACCAGTTCAAACGGCCGATATATGCAGGTAATGCCATAGTTGATGTGCATGCGCCTGATAACGTGAAGACCGTTGCCACGGTGCGCGTTGCCTCATGGAAGGCCGCTGGCGATTCCGGTGGCGCAACGGTGGAGGAGCGCGCTGCAAGTTCGACAGCCAGTACACACACCCGCTATGTTGAGCTGAAATCCGGTGGCGGCGAACGCCCCGATCTGCAAGCTGCAGGACGCGTGATTTCGGGTGGCCGTGCGATGGGCAGCGAGGAAAACTTTGAATTGATATACAGCCTGGCAGATTTGATCGGCGCCGGCGTGGGCGCTTCCCGCGCAGCGGTTGATGCCGGTTATTGCCCGAACGACATGCAGGTTGGCCAGACCGGCAAAATCATCGCCCCGGATCTGTATATTGCATTTGGCATCTCCGGCGCCATCCAGCACATCACCGGCATCAAGGATGCGGGCACGATTGTTGCGGTTAACAAGGATGCCGACGCACCTATTTTTGAAGTGGCGGATATCGGCCTGGTGGCCGATTTGTTCACCGTCATCCCGGAGATGAAGCAGCTGCTTTCCTGATATGCAAAAACATACCGGATGAAAAACGATTTGGATAAAGCACTCTGGACGCCCTCCACCAAGCGCGTCCAGGAGGCCAATATCAGCCGTTTCATGTTACTGCTACGGCAGGCCAGGGATCCGGGCATCATCGACTACGACAGCCTGTATCGTTTCTCTATTGATTCACCCAAGGCATTCTGGCGCGCGGTGTGGGAATTTGGCGGTGTGGTGGGCTCGATCGGCGGTCGCGAAGTCGATAAGCTCGAGCAAATGCCCGGTGCATCGTGGTTTCCCGAAGCCAGGCTGAACTTTGCAGAAAACCTGTTGCGTTACCGTGATGAACATGCGGCGCTGATATTCAAATCAGAAACCGGTCTGACCAGCACACTAAGCTATCGCAGGTTATATTCGGAAGTCGCTGCCGTCGCAGCAGCATTACGCGATCTTGGTATCCAGCCAGGCGACCGCATTGCCGCCTATATGCCCAACCTTCCGGAAACCGTAATTGCCATGCTGGCTACCACCAGCATCGGCGCGATCTGGTCATCCTGCTCACCTGATTTTGGCATCAATGGCGTGGTGGACAGGCTCGGCCAGGTCCAACCCAGGGTATTGTTCTGTGCTGCCGCGTACACCTACAACGGCAAACAGCATGATTGCCTGGCGAAGGTGGCGGAGATTCAAAAACGTATCGACAGCATCGAAAAAGTTGTCGTTATACCGTATGTCGATGACAAACCCGACCTGGATCAGTTAAACAACGCTGTACTGCTGAGAGACTTCAAATACAAAAGCTTCACCGCAATAGAGTTTGAACGACTGCCTTTTAATCACCCTGTCTATATCCTGTATTCATCCGGCACCACCGGCGTGCCCAAGTGCATCACCCACGGCGCCGGCGGCACCCTACTGCAGATATTGAAGGAACATTTACTGCATGTAGACATAAAACGAGACGACCGGCTCTGTTATTACACCACCTGCGGCTGGATGATGTGGAACTGGCTGGTCAACGGGCTGGCCACGGGTGCAACACTGGTTTTATACGAAGGCTCACCCTTTTACCCGGGTCCTGAGGCAATGTTCGACCTGATCGATGAACATGAAATTACCGTTTTTGGAACAGGCGCAAAGGCCATATCTGCGTGGCAGAAGGCCGGTGTCAAACCGGCCGAAACGCATTCACTGAAATCTTTGAAAACCCTGCTGTCCACCGGCTCTCCATTGGCGCCGGAGAGCTTTGATTACGTGTATTCGGACATCAAGGCAGACCTTTGCCTGTCATCCATTGCAGGCGGCACCGATATTGTTTCCTGTTTTGCCTGCGGCTGCCCCATTCTGCCGGTTTACCGCGGTGAAATTCAGTGTCTCGGCCTGGGCATGGCCGTTGAAATCTGTCGTGCTGATGGTACTTTTGCCAACGTGGATGAAACCGGTGAATTGTGTTGCAGGCAATCCTTTCCGTCGATGCCGGTGTGCTTCTGGGGCGATGAAGACGGCAGCCGCTATCACGCCAGCTATTTTGAAACATACCCGAATATCTGGGCGCATGGTGATTTCGCAAAAATTACCCCGCATGGCGGGTTGGTCATTTTTGGCCGCTCAGATGCCACGCTGAACCCCGGAGGCGTGCGCATCGGCACCGCCGAGATCTACCGCCAGGTGGAGAGCCTGGAAGAGGTGGTGGAAAGCATTTGCATCGGCCAGGACTGGGATGATGACGTGCGGGTGGTGTTGTTTGTTCGTCTACGCGATGGCCTCATACTGGATGATGAAATGCAAAACCGGATACGCAAGGTGATCCGTGATAACACCACACCGAGACACGTGCCGGCAAAAATTGTCCAGGTGGCCGACATCCCCAGGACCGTCAGCGGCAAGATCGTTGAATTGGCAGTACGCGATGTGGTGCATGGGCGGGAAGTCAAAAACGTGGATGCGCTGGCTAACCCTGAGGCGCTGGATTTGTATAAGGATTTGCCTGAACTGCAATCTTAGAGGGCTTTAGCTACTTCGATAAGATACGTGGCAGCGTTGGCGGCGCTATGGGTAGTCCCTGCTGAGACATGCCGTAAACCCATCCCTGGGGGCGCGTCCAAAACATCCATGTTTTGTACGGTCTCAGCAGGGACTACCCACATCCCCGCCTCGGTTCAATGGATTCTAATTTAAGCGGTAGCTTCAAACTTTTGTGCGGATACTTCATGCAGCAATAGTCTCTTCAAGGTTCATGGTTCTATCGCTGCCGCTAGAGCGCATCTCACAGCCATTGATTCGTGATGCAGGCACCTGAGCGCAACGGAGACCGATAAAATCTGCGTGAAAAGCACCTCGCTTTCAGAATGGGGATACAATCTTGACCGGCGGGGTGTAAATGATTTAACAGAATCGACGGCTTAGAGCCGGGATGCAGGTACTGCTCCCAGGGACCGTCACAAACAGGAAGTTTGTGGACGAGGCCCCATGGATGGGTTCACGCCGGGTCCCTGGGAGCAGTACCTGTAGCGCGGCTGACGCTCGCACTATTCAATTCGAGGCCACCTGATGAAGCCTTATTGATTAAGAACAAGTTAGGCTGATAGAAGCTACGGATAATCCTATTCGCACTTCCAGAGCCACACTATCAACTCTGAGTCACGCACCTAGCGAAAACTCGCCGCTTACAGAACACCATCAAGTTCATCAATCAGGTCATTAACGTCCTCAACCCCCACCGATAAACGCACCAGCGAATCTGTAATACCGATTTTGGCCCGCTTTTCGGGAGGCACCGAGGCATGTGTCATTACCGCCGGCAGGTTTATCAGGCTTTCAACGCCGCCAAGGCTTTCGGCAAGTGAGAACAACTGGCAGCCTTCCAGCATCCTCCGCGAGGCGTCGGGGCCGCCTTTCAGGTCAATGCTGATAATGCCGCCGCCCATGCCATTCATCTGCCGCATGGCAAGCTCGTGCTGCGGGTGTGATTCCAGTCCCGGGTAGATCGTTTTTGAAACCGCCGGGTGCTTCTCCAGCCACTTGGCAATCTGCAAGGCATTATCGCAATGGGCTTTCATTCTCAAGGCAAGGGTTTTCAAGCCCCGCATAGCCAGGAAACTGTCAAATGGCCCCTGTATTGCGCCCACAGAATTGAGCAGATACCAGAGCCGGTCACCAAGCTCGATATCATCGCCGACCACGGCAATCCCGCCCACCATGTCCGAGTGACCATTCAGAAACTTGGTGGCAGAGTGAACCACTATGTCGGCCCCCAGTTCCAATGGCCGCTGCAAAACCGGCGAGGCAAAGGTGTTATCCACCACCAGTAAGGCCCCATGCTGTTTGGCTATCTCTGAGAGCTCTTTGATATCAACAACTTTCAACATCGGGTTGGTCGGCGTCTCCAGCCAGATCATACGGGTTTCGGGCCGCAGGGCCGCCTTGATATCAGCCATGCTGTCCATGCCTGAAAACGTGAAACTCAAACCGGCGGAGCGTCCCCGAACGTTGTTAAACAGCCTGAAACTGCCACCGTACAGGTCATCAATGGCCAGCACATGGTCACCGGTATCGAGCAATTCGAGTACGGTCGAAGTCGCAGCCATTCCGGACGCAAAAGCCAGCCCACGGGTGCCACTCTCGAGGTTTGCCATGCATTTTTCATAGGCATCACGGGTCGGATTATGACTGCGCGAGTACTCCCAGCCCTGATGGTCGCCGGGGCTACGCTGAACGTAGGTGGATGTCGCGTAAATGGGTGTCATGATGGCGCCCGTTGACGGGTCCGGCTGCTGACCTGCATGAATGGCCCGGGTTGCTAGTGCGTGTTTTGTGTGATCTTTCATTGGTCTGCTTTTCTGCGTAGGTAATTGAGCAAGTCCACCCGGGTAATCAGACCCAGAAAACGCCCTGAGTCTTTTACAATGGCAACCATGTCCTTGTGGAATATGGGCAGTAAATCCTCAACAGAGTCGCTTTTATCCACCGATGCCAGTTCGGTCACCATGGCCGAGCTGACCGGCTTATTGAAACTGTCATCTGATTTTTCAACGGCAAGCAGTATGTCCGACTCATCAATGAAACCCACAATATTGCGATTCTCAATAACCGGCAGCTGCGAAACATCGTATAGCTTCATGCGGCTGTAAGCATTGGCCAATGGTTCATCCGGACCAACGATAATGGTGTCATTGGACTCAAACGGACGTGCAATGAGGTCACGCAGATCACCATGTTGTTCAAAGCTGATAAACCCCTGGTCCTGCATCCAGAAATCGTTATACATTTTTGACAGGTATCGATTTCCGGTGTCGCAGGCAAAGGTCAGTACCTTTTTGGGCTCGGTCTGTTGCTGGCAATACTTAAGGGCAGCCGCCACCAGCGTTCCGGAAGATGATCCCCCCAGGATTCCTTCCTTAATCAGAAGCTCCCTGCCGGTTAACATGCTTTCACGATCACCGATGGCAAATGCCCTCGATACGCGGGTGAAATCACTGATGGTGGGCAGGAAATCTTCGCCGATACCTTCCACCAGCCAGCTGGCGCTTTTTTCTGACAGGGTGCCCTCATTGATATACTCAGCCAAAATGGACCCTTCGGGGTCGGCCAGCACCAACTCCAGGTCCGGCGCTACTTTCTCAAAATAACGCGACAGGCCGGTAACCGTGCCGCTGGAACCAACACCCAGCACGATGGCATCCAGATCGTGACCCATCTGATCCCAGATTTCCGGACCGGTGACTTCTTCATGGGCCTTGGGGTTTGATGGATTTCCAAACTGGTTAATAAAATAGGCGCCTTCGATTTCACTGGCCATAGATTGCGCCAGGTCCTGGTAATATTCGGGATGACCCTTGGCCACGTCTGAGCGTGTCAACACCACTTTTGCACCCATGGCCCTCAGGTTGGAAATCTTCTCCCGGCTCATTTTGTCCGGAATAACCAAAATCAATTCATAACCCTTCTGCGCCGCAACCAGCGCCAGGCCCAGGCCGGTATTGCCCGCCGTGCCCTCCACCAGTGTCGCACCCGGTTTGAGCAAGCCGGCTCTTTCTGCGTCCTCGATCATTCTCAGGCCAATCCGGTCTTTAATCGACCCACCCGGATTCTGGTTTTCCAGTTTGATATACAGACTGCAGGGACCTGTATCCAGGTGATTGACACGCACAACCGGCGTGTTCCCAATTAAATCCAGCACAGAGTCATAAACTTGCATAGAGATTTTTGCTCCGGTAAAAAAAACGGTCGGGAAGATTCCCGACCGTACTTTATGTCATTTTTGTTGAAATTTCAGGTTTGTTATTGAGCCATAAACACGGCTAATTTGTCCTTGATCCACAATTTTTCTTTCTTTAGCTGGTTCAGAGCCAGGTCTTCCATCGGAGCCGTACCCAATTCAGCTGCTGTGACGCGTTTGTCCAGTTCCTGGTGACGGTTGTAGATCCGACGAAAGTCTTCGTTTTCCTCGATCAGTTGTTCCATTTTGCTCTTTTGGTCTGAAAACATATGTAGTACTCCTATACGGCGTGGTTCATCCGCAAATGCCGGGCACAGAATAACCTTCCGGAAGCGGATGATTGATGATTTGGTGAATTGAAAAACAGTATGTAGCAAATATCAGGTGGGAACAGCGAGAGACTTATAAGCCTCGCTGCCATTATTCGGAATCTCCGATTTTGAAAGCTAAAATTACCATAGCGATGCACTAACATTAGCGCAAACTGAAGCTTCTGGCAAGCAGTAAACCTTTCAGCGATTTGCGTAACATGAATTGCTTTTCGCAAATGCGGACCAGCAATAAATCAGCGTGCCTATGTAACTGATATAACTAATTATCCAGAAGAATCACATCCACTCGCCGGTTACGCGCCCTACCCTCTTCGGTATCATTGCTGGCAATCGGAAAATCTTCACCCATGCCCATGGCGGTAACCCTCTCGGCATCGACACCGAGGCTGATCAGCGAATCGCGAACTGCCTGTGCCCGCTTTTCCGAAAGCAACAAATTGGCGGCAGCATCACCGCTGGAATCGGTATGGCCCTCGACGCGGTTTTTTTTGTCGGGCTCGGTCTGCAGCAGATCAACCACTTCTTCAAGGCTGGATCGACCACCTTCAACCAATTCGGCCTGACCGGAGGCAAACAGCACATCACCCAGGGTGACAACGACGCCGCTTTCTGTTTCACGCAGTTGCAGGTTCTCCAACTGACGTGTCAATGAGTCTATCTGCTGGCTCGCCAGTTCAGCTTCACGTTTGGCAAATTCCGCTTCCGATGCCCTGGATTTGGCCAGCCGGCGTGCCTGTTCAGCCTCTTCTGCTGACAACTGGGCAGCTCTGGCAGATTCAGCCTCTTTCTTCTCTGCATCCTCTTTCTCTTCGAGAGCACGCTGAGCTTCCTCGGCAGTGGTTGCCACCAGCAATAGCGCTTCCTCGGCTTCCATGCGGGCCTGACTCGCCTCAATCTGGCTGGCCTTGATCAGCATGTTGCTATGCTGCTCGGATAATTCTTCATATATCTTGTCGTACTGTTCCCTTTCGGCCATGGTGCGGGCAATCTGGATACGGCGGTCAGCCATGTAAACAAGATAGGAGCGATAGATATCATCACCCTGGGCCAGCTCGGCCTTGCGTAAAGCCCTTTCCGCTTCACCCAGCGCAAGCGGCGCGTAACCGGCCAACTCGGCATTGGATTTAAGATTGTCCAGTTCATCACGGACACGCTCAAGAGCGAGGTCCTTTTTCGGCGCTGCGGTGCAGGCAGCAAGAATGATGGGCAAAGATAATAATGCGATTCGGGTCAGTGCTCGTTTCATTTGAAATCATCCCCAAAGGTTGAACGCAATTTCTCTTCCAACTCCTGGTTGTTCTTGCGCTGCTCATTAACGCGTCTTCTGGCCTTGGCCGTGCGGGACTTTTCAATCGCCAGTTCGGCATTGATTTCAGCTTCTTCCAATAAAAAAACCGCCACTTCGTATTTCTGCTTTTCCATACCCAGTTGGGCGCTGGAAAATTTTTCACGTGCAAAGCGCATTTCCACCGGCGCAAACTCGTCACCACCCGCTTCTTCCGCCGCCAACATGGTCGCTTCCACGGCTTCCATGATCGTGGGATCCGGACGGGGCGCCGCGCAGGCAGCCAGCAACAAACAAAAAACTGAAATCAAAATGGCTTTCATGAATGGAATACCTGATAAAACATTAAACTGATTATGACCCAACCACCGCAAAGGTTGAACTCCTAAATTGCCAAACCATCATTCTGTCTTTAAAGCAAAACAGCATCCGGTTGATTTTCCGGCGCCGCGTTAATAAACGCAGTGTGCTGCCTGCATTCTGTCACAATTCTACCCAACAACGGAAACATCGTCATGTCCGTGCCGTAACGTTCTGCGTTATAAACCTGCGGAATCAGAAAACATTCAAATAATCCGGGTTCAACAGGCAGGTTAACAGAGTGACCGCCAGACTTTTCCGCCAACTGTTTTTCAATGGCTGCCAACCCCTCACCCATCCAATGTAACATCCACTTTGTGATGTCAATATGCCCCTCACACTGGCTTTTGAGATATTTCTGAACCCGCAGATTATTCAGCGGATGAATATCACAGGCCACCTGCAAAGCCAGCGACCTGATATGCGCCCGCTGCAGTATATCTTTGGGTAACAGGGGATAATCGCGATAGCGCTCATCGAGATATTCGCAAATCGCCATCGACTGGGTGATGATATTTCCATTGTCTGACAGCACCGGCACCAGGGCCTGGGGATTAATTCGGCTGTATGGTTCCTGCAGGTGTTCACCGCCCTCGCCGACCAGGTTGACAGCAATGGTCTCGTAAACCAGGCCTTTCAGATTCAGCGCGATCCTGACACGGTATGCTGCAGAGCTACGCCAATAGCTGTAAAGCTTCAATCCGTCATTCGGGTCAGCCTTCATAAGAAACGATGGTTTGCTCGATGGCGCCAAATATAGAGTCGCCGTTTGCATCAAACATTTCAATCCGGATGGTATCGCCAAACGACATGAAGGGGGTGCTGGGTTTACCGTCTGCGATAATCTCCAGCATCCTGATTTCCGCCAGGCACGAGGCCCCTTTACTGGTATCTTCGTTGGCAATAGTGCCTGAACCCACAATTGTGCCGGCAGTTAACGGGCGGGTTTTGGCTGCATGGGCCACCAGTTGCGCAAAATTGAACTGCATATCAACCCCCGCCTCGGGGCACCCGAAAAACGCCCCGTTGAGCTTGCTGTGCAGCGGCAATGACAACTTGCTGTTCTGCCATTTATCGCCCAGCTCATCAGGTGTGACCAACACGGGAGACAGGGCTGACCTGGGCTTGGATTGTAAAAAGCCAAAACCTTTTGCCAGTTCACCGGGAATGAGATTTCTCAAGCTCACGTCATTGATCAGGCCAATCAACTGGATATGGGATTCTGCCGCTTCAGCACTCACTGCCATGGGCACGTCGTCGGTGACGACAACGATTTCCGATTCGAAATCGATACCGTAGTCCTCGCTGACCACTGCGACCGGGTCCCTGGGTCCCAGAAAGCCGGCCGAGGTGGCCTGGTACATCAACGGGTCAACATAAAACGACTCTGGAACCTCTGCACCGCGCGCCTTGCGCACCCGGTCGACATGGGGCAGGTACGCGCTGCCGTCGACAAACTCGTAGGCCCTGGGCAGCGGCGCCGCCAGTAGCTGCACATCCAGGGCAGTAATACCGGGGCAGGAATTTTCATTTAAAGCCTGGTACAGGGCGTTCAGCCTTGGCGCAGCCTGGTGCCAGTCATCGAGTGCAATTTGCAAGGTGGGCGCAATCCCGCCCGCAGAAACATAGGTCTGGAGGTCACGGCTAACCACGATCAGGCTACCGTCACGACCACCGGTTTTTAATGAAGCAAGTTTCATAGCCGTCAACAACTCCAGGGGTTCGTCGGAAAATTGGCCCAATTGTAAGGGATTTTAATAGCTCGTGCGGTGTCACACTGATCAAACTTGTAAAGATGGCGAAGGGTAACAATATAAACCGGGTGATCGAAATGTGTGATCACAAATCCGCCTGTTAAACAATCAATGGGATAAACAATAGTGGAGATACCTTCAATTCTGATCTGGCTGCTCCAGTTGGCGCTGATCATTCATGTGTTTAAAACCGATCGCAGCCGTTACTGGATTTTTTTCCTGATTTTTATGCCATTGATCGGCGGCATTGCGTATTTCCTCATTGAAATGCTACCCGGATTTACCGGCAGTATCGAAGGCCAGCGAGCTGTCAGAACCGTCAAACAAACTTTGAACCCCGGGGCCGACCTGCGGCAACATGAAGCTGCCTGGAGCCAATCTCCGAATGTTGATAATGGGCGCCGTTACGCCGAAGCACTGATGGACGCCGGTAAAATTGAAGACGCGGAAATAATCATCAACCAGGCGCTGAAAGGGCTATTTGAAACCGAGCCAACCCTGTTGCTGCTGAAAGCCCGCTTGCAGTTCGAGACCGGCAGAACCAGCGAAGCCGTGGCAACCCTCGAATCCCTGCAGGAGCACAATCCGGATTTTCGCTCGGCCGAAGGTCACCTTCTGTACGCCCGCGCGCTTGAGGCCGAAGGCAAGATCGACAGTGCCATCCGCGAATATTCGGCGGTGTCCGGCTACTATCCCGGCGTCGAAGCCCGCTACCGGCTGGCCCTATGCATGCAGTCTGCGGGCAATGACAAAGCCTCGCGATCTGAATTTGAGTCCATTCTAAATGATGCAAAACTGGCGCCTCCTCATTTCCGGAAAAGCCAGAAGACCTGGCTGGATGCAATCAGGCGCGACATGGCTTAAGCGCCCCGTGTCATCCCGTGATATGCGGATAGCATTTTCTGGGATCACTGAAAGCTACCTTAAACTCAAAGACAACGGATGTAGAACGGTTTCGTTCATATACGTGGCCAATCGGAATCCTGGATATCCATAAGACTGACTTGCCCTAAAAATGGAGTCCTTTTCAGGTGGGTTCGAAGCAAATAGTGCGAGCGTCAGCCGCGCTACAGGTACTACTCCCTGGGACCCGGCATGAACCCATCCATGGGGCCTCGTCCACAAACTTCCTCGGTAATTGCTCCTGCATTACTCTACCTCCTACTTCCCTGCAGTCGTGTTTGTGACGGTCCCAGTGAGTAGTACCTGCATCCCGGCTTTAGGCCATCAATTCTAACAAGTCATTTGCACCCAACCGGTTGAGAGTGATTCCCGCATCCTGAAAGTGAGTTGCTTATCACGCTGACTTTATCGGTCTCCGTTGCGCTCCGGTACCTGCATCACAAATCCATGGCTGTGAGACTCAATGCACCGGCAGCGATGGAACCATGAGCGCTGAAGAGACTATTACGACAAACAGTATTTGCACAAAAGCTGGAAGCTACCGCTTCAATCAGAATCCATTGCACCGAGGCGGGGATGTGGGTAGTCCCTGCTGAGACCGTACAAAACAGGAAGTTTTGGACGCGCCCCCAGGGATGGGTTCACGGCATGTCTCAGCAGGGACTACCCATAGCGCCGCCAACGCTGCCGCGCATTTTAACGAAGTCGGAATTTGATGATCTATCGTTTGAAGTTGCAGAAATCTGATGAAGGTCTCGGGTTCCTTTAATCGCGGCCCCGGAATGGCTTCTGCAGTTCTGCTGAGCGCTACCCTGTAAAAATCAAATAACCATCCCCATTTAATGCCTTCAGTAAGCATCACGTTTATAATTGCCGCCCCGTACCATCCTATGGGTTATGAAAGACAGGAGATTTTGTTGTGCCGATTTATGAATACCGTTGTGAATCTTGTGATCATAAACTGGAAAAATTGCAAAGAATGAGCGAAGGCGACCTGGTCGATTGCCCCGAGTGTAAACGGCCGGCGTTAAAAAGGCTGGTCTCTGCTCCTGCATTTCGACTCAAGGGCAGTGGTTGGTACGAGACAGACTTCAAGAAAGACAATAAGCGTAACCTGGCCGATGAGTCCGTCAAGGACACATCCAGCGTCAGTTCGGCCAAGGATACCAGTGCCGGCAGTTCCACCAAGACGGAAAAAGCTTCGTCAGGCGATACGGCCAAGAAAGCGGAATCCAAGCCCGCAGCAAAAACAGCTTCCAAGGAATAAAGACAATGCGTAGTCATTTATGTGGTGAAATCAATGAGACAATGGACGGACAATCGGTCACTTTGTGTGGATGGGTCGACCGCCGAAGAGACCTTGGCGGGCTGATCTTTGTTGGTCTCCGGGATAATGCCGGTATCGTGCAGGTGGTGGTTGAACCCGAGAGCGATGCCTTTGCAGATGCAGAGCGTCTGCGTAATGAATATTGCGTCAGGATAAAGGGCAAAGTGCGTCTGCGGCCCGAGAGCCAGTGGAATGACTCGATGGCTACCGGCAAGATTGAACTGGTTGCAGAAGATGTGGAAACTCTCAATGCATCGGCACCTATTCCATTGTTAATGAATGACGATGATGGGGAGGAAGTTCGCCTGCGTTATCGTTACCTTGATTTGCGCCGGCCGCGTATGCAACGCAATATGCGTATCCGTTCAAAACTGAACCAGGCCATACACAAGCATCTCGATGGTAATGGCTTCAACGAGTTTGAAACACCCATCCTGACCAAGGCTACACCGGAAGGCGCGCGCGATTACCTGGTGCCCAGCCGTGTACATGCGGGTCAGTTTTATGCCTTGCCGCAGTCGCCACAGCTGTTCAAACAGTTGCTGATGATGGCCGGCATGGATCGCTACTACCAGATTGCCCGTTGCTTCCGCGACGAGGACCTGCGTGCCGACCGCCAGCCTGAATTTACACAGCTGGATATGGAGATGTCCTTTGTGGAGGAGTCCGATGTCCAAAATGCCGCCGAGGGATTGGTTCATGCGGTTTTCAAGGACGTCCTGGATGTGGAATTGCCGCGGCCATTCCCGCATATGACCTGGCATGATGCATTGGAACAATACGGATCCGACAAGCCGGATCTGCGTTACCCGATGCAACTGCACAGCGTAGACGAGCATGTAAAACACCTCGAATTCCGCGTGTTTTCTGACCCGGCCAACAATGAGGAGCATCGTGTAGCCGTGTTGAGGGTGCCCGGCGGCGCACAATTCTCCCGCAAGCAGATCGATGAATATACGGCCTTTGTCGCGCGTTACGGCGCAAAGGGCCTGGCCTGGATCAAGGTCAATGATGCGGCGGCCGGCATTGAAGGTCTCCAGTCTCCCGTGGCCAAGTTCCTGGATGACAAGGCCTGGAGTGGCATTGCAGAGCAGACGCAGGTTGAAAGTGGCGACCTGTTGTTGTTTGGCGCGGGCGAATGGTTACAGACCAGCACCTTTATGGGGCACCTGCTGGTTCGTTGCGGCCAGGACCTTGAATTGGCGGCAGAAGGTTGGGCGCCCCTTTGGGTAACCGACTTCCCGATGTTTGAGTGGGATGAAGAAAGTGGCCGTTACACGGCCATGCATCACCCGTTCACGGCGCCGCGTTCGGATTCGGCCGAGGCATTGAAGGCCAATGCCGGCAAGGCCTTGTCAAAAGGTTATGACATCGTTCTTAACGGTGCGGAAATCGGTGGTGGCTCGATTCGTATTCATAACCCCGAGATGCAGGCGGCTGTTTTCGAGTTGCTCGGTATCGGTGAAGAAGAAGCACAAGCCAAGTTCGGCTTTTTGCTTGAAGCGCTCAAATACGGGTGCCCGCCCCACGGCGGTATCGCATTCGGGCTAGACCGGGTGGCCGCCCTGATGGCTGGTGAACCTTCCATCCGTGATGTGATTGCTTTCCCGAAGACCACCACGGCGCAGTGCCCGTTGACCGATGCTCCGTCACCCATTGTTGACGCCCAGCTCAAAGAATTGCATATCGGAGTTGTAAGCAAAAGCTGATGACCGGCCAGGTCGACCCAAAGCTCGACCGTGGCGGGGTAATCGCGGCGTTGTGCGCCTTTGGGTTTTGGGGACTGGTGCCCATTTACTACAAGGGGCTGCAGACGGTGGGGGCCTGGGAGGTACTGGCTCACCGGGTAATCTGGTCGGTGCCGCTGCTGCTGCTTTTCCTGGCGATCCGGGATGGCAGGCAGGTATGGAAAAGACTGCGCCTGCCGCCATCCAGCATCGCCTGGTTGATTCTGTCCGGGGCCGTTGTTTCGCTTAACTGGCTGGTTTTTGTCTGGGCGGTTGCCAATGAACACGTGCTGGATACCAGTCTTGGTTATTTTGGAACACCGCTGGTCAACGTGGTGCTCGGCTATATCTTTCTGAAAGAACGCCTCAATTCCATTCAACTGATTGCAGTGATCGTGGCAGCCATTGGAACAGTTTATCTCGGTTGGTACCTGGGCCGGCCACCATGGATAGCAATGACACTGGCAGTTTCATTCGGTATTTATGGGTTATTGAGAAAACGCCTTCCCGTCGGCCCGATGCTGGGTTTGTTATGGGAGGTCTCACTGATGCTGGTGCCCGCACTGATCTATCTGATCTGGCTTTCCATGCAGTCGGATTTACAGTTTATGCAACAATCCCTGCGTGTCGACATGTTGCTGATCGGCTCCAGCGTGGTCACGGTATTGCCGCTGATCTGGTTTAACATGGCTGCCCAGAAACTTCCTCTGAGCATCCTGGGCTTTTTCCAGTACATAGCGCCAAGCATGAGTTTTCTGATTGCTGTTTTTCTGTTCAACGAGCAGTTTACAGCCGGGCATGCCGTGGCCTTTGCTTGCATCTGGTTGGGCCTGGCGCTGGTTTCGATAGAGCCATTCCAACGCGCGAGGAGACGTTTGCGTGGCTGATATCGTGTTGGTGCATGGTTTATGGAATCGTGGCTGGTCGATGACTGCGATGGCCATGCGGTTGCGGTCGCGCGGTTACACGGTAATGGTGTTCAGCTACCCGACACGCAATGACAGCCTTGATGGACACGCAGACGCACTGCACAAATTTATCAATGAAAACCGGATAAACCGTTCAGGCTCGTCTGATCTGCACCTGGTCGGGCACAGCCTGGGAGGGCTGGTGATACTGAACATGGTTGCACGTTACGCGGACCTCCCAAAGGGCAGGATCGTATTGATGGGCTCGCCGGTTAAAGGTGCTTCAGTGGTTAAGCGACTGGAAAACCTGCCTGCTCAGAAATTTCTTTTTGGTGAGATAAAGGATGGCTTGTTAACGGGTTTTGAGCATACACCAAATGGGCGTGAAACCGGGGTGATCAGCGGCACACGCTCATTCGGGTTTGGCAAGGTAGCGGGCGATCCGGGCGAGCCAAATGATGGTAGTGTGACGGTCACGGAAACCCAGCTGGATGGTTTGAGTGACCAGGTTCAATTGCAGGTATCACATACGGAAATGCTGATTTCATCCGAGGTTGCGGCACAGGTTGACCACTTTTTGGCTCATGGGAAGTTCGAAAAGTAGCAGGTGTCAGCCATCAATTACGGGAAATGGCTTGTCATAGCCCGTTTTTTGCCCCCGGTTTGGCAGGGTTTCGTGATAAAATTCGAAAAATTTCATATTAGATTATCAAGGTGCAGAGTTTATGGCAGGTCATTCCAAGTGGGCGAATATTCAACACCGCAAGAAAGCGGTAGACGCCAAACGCGGTAAGATATTTACCCAGGTTAACAGGCTGTTGACCGTCGCAGCAAAAGCAGGTGGTGGCGATCCGGATTCCAATCCGGCACTTCGCCTGGCAATTGACAAGGCCAATGCGGCCAATATGCCAAAAGACAACATTGAGCGCGCCATCAAAAAGGCCACGGGTGATCTTGATGGTGTTACCTATGAAGAACTCAGGTATGAGGGCTATGCCCCGGGCGGCGTTGCCGTGATGGTCGACTGTCTTACGGATAACCGCAACCGCACGGTTGCCGAAGTCAGGCACGCGTTCTCCAAGCATGGCGGAAACCTGGGTACAGACGGCTCGGTATCGTACCTGTTCACCAAGATAGGTGTTTTGAATTTCGCACCGGGAACCTCCGAAGAGGAGGTAATGGAAGCTGCACTGGAGGCGGGCGCCGATGATGTTGTCACGGCGGATGACGGGTCTATCGAGGTTGTAACGACACCCGAAGCCTACGATGATGTGAAAAAGGCGATGAGAGCCGCGGGTCTCGAGCCGGAAAATTCCGAGATCACCATGCGCGCGAGTTTAGAAGTTGAGCTGGATGTGGAAAGCGGTGAAAAAGTACTGCGATTCCTGGACGCACTGGAAGACCTGGATGATACCCAGGACGTCTATTCCAACGCTGATATCCCCGAAGAGTCATACAACTGAAAAACTTACGCATATTGGGAGTTGATCCGGGATCAAGAAAAACCGGCGTAGGCATCATCGAAATCAATGGTGATCGTGTAAAGCCGGTTTATTTTGACGCCATCAATGCCGGAACCGGTGAGTTTACCGAACGTCTTGGTACGATTTTCACCGAGTTGCGGGAATTGATCAGGGAATACCAGCCACACCAGGCGGCCATTGAAACCGTGTTTGTGGCGCATAATGCTGCATCGGCCATCAAGCTCGGGCAGGCGCGTGGCGCAGCGGTCTGCGCGGCGATTTCCTGTGAGATTCCGGTGGCAGAGTATAGTCCGCGCTCGGTCAAGCAGGCCATCGTGGGACGTGGTGCGGCAGACAAAACACAGGTTCAACACATGGTAGGTTTACTGTTGGGGATCCAGGGTCCGATTCAAAACGATGCAGCCGATGCCCTGGCCGTCGCGCTTTGTCATCAGCACACTTCGCAAACCCTGGCGCGGATGAAAACCATGGCAGGGCAGCAATAATGATTGCACGTTTATCAGGAATACTGCTGGAAAAGAGTCCGCCTTTGCTGGTGATAGATGTCAATGGCGTGGGTTACGAGATCGAAGCCCCTTCGGGTTTGTTTTCGGAGTTGCCCGAGAACGGAAAACAGGTGGCAGTGATCATCCATCATCATTTTTCACAGGACAGCCAAACACTATTTGGTTTTTCTTCACTGGGTGAGCGTGAGTTATTCCGCAAATTACTTAAAATCAGTGGCATTGGCGCCAAGATGGCACTGAATATTCTATCCGGCGCCAACGGCGAAGAGCTGGCCCGCTATGTTTCCATGGGTGATGTGGCTTCATTGACCCGTCTGCCGGGTATTGGCAAGAAGACCGCTGAGCGTATTATCATGGAGTTGCGTGATAAGCTGGACGGATTGACCATGGCCGGGGGTGCATCGATCCGCGGCGCGGTCCCGGCCAGCAACGACCCGGCCACAGAAGCGGCGTTTGCACTGGCGTCATTGGGTTACAAACCGGCCGAAGTCAGTCGCATGGTCAGCGCGGTGGCCGAATCCGGCATGGATGCTGAAGAGATTATCCGTAAAGCACTACAGACCAGGGTAAAGCCGAATGGTTGATACAAACGAACGCATTGTCACCCCCCTGGATACGCCTTCCGACAAGGCATTGGATGTTACCCTGCGCCCCAGGACGATGGATGAATACATCGGTCAGGAAGCCATGCGGGAAAAGCTGAGCATCTTCCTCGAAGCCGCACGCCGTCGACAGGAGGCCCTGGATCACGTATTGATATTTGGGCCGCCGGGGCTTGGCAAGACCACCCTGGCCCATGTGATCGCCAATGAAATGGGTGTCAGTCTGCGCCAGACATCGGGTCCGGTACTGGAACGCGCCGGTGATCTTGCCGCTTTGCTGACCAATCTGCAGCCGGGTGATGTGTTGTTCGTCGACGAGATACACCGACTGTCACCGGTGGTGGAAGAGGTTCTGTATCCTGCACTGGAGGATTTCCAGCTGGATATCATGATCGGAGAGGGGCCTGCGGCCAGGTCTATCAAGATCGACCTGCCGCGCTTCACGCTGGTTGGTGCAACCACCCGGGCGGGTCTTCTGACATCACCATTACGCGACCGTTTTGGTATTGTCGAGCGTCTAGAGTTTTATAGCCCGAAAGAATTGCAGCAGATCGTCAGGCGCTCTGCCGGTATCTTGAATATTCCCTGCGATGATGATGGCTCAATGGGTATTGCCAGTCGCTCACGTGGAACACCGCGTATCGCCAATCGTCTGTTGCGCCGGGTGCGTGATTTTGCCGAGGTCCGTGGCGATGGCCTGATCAATGCGAAAATCGCTTTGGGTGCGATGGAGATGCTGAAAGTGGATGCCAGTGGTTTCGATACCATGGACCGGCGGCTGCTCATGTTGATCATCGAAAATTTCGATGGTGGGCCGGTTGGTATCGACAGTATCGCCGCTGCACTGTCTGAAGAGCGCGGCACAGTGGAAGATGTGCTTGAGCCATTCCTGATACAGCAGGGTTATATCACCCGCACCTCGAGGGGGCGCATGGTAACGGCCAAGGCTTACCAGCATTTTGGACTGGAACAGGCGCACGGTAAAAATAGTGGTGAAGTGGATTTATTTTCTGGTAAGTAACCCCATTTTGAGTTTTCCATCGTATTCATTGGTAATTCCGATGAATTTTCAGTTTATTTAGAACCAAATATGAAACCTTTTGTCTGGAAAGTAAGAGTTTATTGGGAAGATACCGATGCCGGCGGGGTGGTCTATCACTCGCGGTATTTGAATTTTTTCGAAAGGGCCCGCACCGAATGGTTGCGAGCCAGGGGCGTACACCAGGCGAAACTGGCAGAAGAAGAAAACGTACTGTTCGCCATCCGCCACATGGATATCGATTTTATCGATGCCGCCCGGCTTGACGATGAACTGGAGGTGACGGTTCACTCGGTGGACAGCACCGGTGTGAGAATGACCTTCAGCCAGGATATGACGCGTTGCCTGGATGGGCAGCCCGTGGCGACAGCCAGATTGACGGCTGTTTGTCTGAAAGCAGACAGCTTCAAACCAACCCGCATGCCCAAATGGATCAGGGCGGAGACCACGAAAGTGTTAAGAGGACCTGACAATGCAAAATGACTTAGAAATCTGGCAGCTGATACTTCAAGCCAGCTGGATGGTGAAAATGGTGATGCTGATACTGCTGGCAGCGTCAGTTTCATCCTGGATGATAATTTTCCGCAAACGCATGGCGCTGGGCGCTGCGGAGAAGGGGGCCAACGCCTTCGAGGAAAAATTCTGGTCGGGCACCGATCTCACGCAGTTATACGAAACCTCCAGCCGCAATAGCACGGGCGAAGGTCTTGAGCAGATCTTTGAGTCCGGTTTCAAAGAATTTACACGGATGCGGGAACAGGGTCGAATGACGCCCGCTGTGCTGGTTGAGGCTGCCCAGCGCGGGATGCGTATCGCCCTGGTGCGTGAAACCGACCGGCTTGAAAACCACTTGAGCTACCTGGCCACCGTTGGTTCCACCAGCCCGTATATCGGTCTTTTTGGAACGGTATGGGGCATCATGACCTCGTTCCATCAACTGGCCAACGTTAACCAGGCCACTATCGCCATGGTTGCACCCGGTATTTCAGAGGCATTGATCGCTACCGCTATGGGGCTGTTTGCCGCCATTCCTGCGGTAATCGCGTACAACCGCTTTTCTAACCAGACAGAGCGTCTGGAGACCCGCTACGAAAATTTCACCGAGGAGTTTTCCAGTATCCTGCAACGCCAGGCCCACGCGCTGGTGGAAAGGTAAGGCTGGGTCGAGCATGCAAGCAAAACGCAACAAACGCCGCCCAATGGCGGATATTAACGTCGTTCCATATATCGACGTGATGTTGGTGTTGCTGGTGATTTTCATGATTACCGCGCCGCTGCTGAACCTGGGTGTCGAAGTAGACCTGCCCAAGGCCGATGCCGAGCCACTGGAAAGCCAGCAAAACGAGGAACCGATGGTGGTTACCGTGTTGAAAAACGGTGATCTCTACCTCAACGCGGGTGGCGAAGTGGATGGTGTTTCCAGCGGCCTGATCGATTCTGAATCACTGGTGACAACCGTTGCCGCCATCGTACGCAGGAACCCCGAAATCCAGGTGCTGGTCGGTGGTGATGAAGCGGTGGGTTACGGGCATATCTATGCTGCCATGGTGTTACTGCAAAAAGCCGGTGTAACGAAGGTGGGGCTGATGAGCGACCCGCTGGAATCCATCGAGGGCCAGGGCGGGGGCTGATCACGGTATGCAGGAGCTGTGGGCGCAAACCAAAGCATTTGTCCTGGCCGTTGCCGTCCATGTTCTAATGGCCGGCCTGGTGGTGATTGGCACCATGAACTGGAAGCCTTTCAAACCACCGGCACTGACAGGCATGACCATTGAAGCGGTGATGGTTGACACTGGCGCAATTAAGAAGCGCCGCGAGGAAGCCAGGCAGGAAGCCGAGCGTGCGGTCCAGCAAAAAATCGAGAAAGAACGCCGCGAGAGAGAATTACAGGAACGGCGTGAACGCCTGGAGCGTGAAAAGGCCGCCGAGGCTGAAGCGGAAAGAAAACGCCGGTTGGAACAGGCTGAGAAAAAACGCGAGGAAGATTTACGCTTGCAGCAGTTACGTGCGAAGCAGGAAAAGGATCGCAAGGAGCGTCTGGAGAAGCAACAGCAGGAACTGGAAGAGCTGAGACGTAAGCGCGAAGAAGCGACGAAACAGCGTAAGCTTGAAGAGGAGCGCATGAAGCAACTGGATGCACGCAGACAGGCGGAAGCTGAAAAACAACGCCAGGCTTTGGCCGAGGCTGATTTACAAAAACAGATGGCCAATGAGCAGGCGGAGTTCAGGGCAGGTCAGTTGGCAACCAAGGGTGATGAGTACTACGCAGCCATCCAATCCCAGGTAACCAATAACTGGTTACGTCCGCCAACAACACGGCCGGGCTTGAGATGCCGGCTAAAAATTGTTCAGATACCGGGTGGTGAGGTTATATCAGCCGTGATTGCCGGGTCCTGTAACGCGGACGAGGCAACGCGCAGGTCGTTGATTGCTGCAGTAGAACGCGTCGGCACTTTGCCTTACCGTGGTTTTGAAGAAGTATTTCAACGCGATATCGACTTTATATTTACCTATGATGAAAACTAATATGATGAAGAAAATTTTATTTGCCCTGCTGTTACTGTCATTTTCTCAACTGCTGCAGGCCAAGCTGGAAATCGAAATTATCCAGGGCAATGCCAGTGCCTTGCCGATCGCCATCATTCCGATGCAATGGCGTTCTGCGGACCCGCGCCCGCAAACCGGTGTTGCAGAGATCGTTTCAAACGATTTATACCGCACCGGGCTGTTCGAACCACTGGATGAGCGCGACATGGTGGATCGTCCCGTGGATGAGGAATCCATTCGTTTTGGAACATGGCGTCTGTTGAAAGTTGACTATGTTGTGATCGGTCATGTCAACGACGCACCCAATGGCAGCGGTTATGACATTGTTTACCAGTTGTTTGATGTTCACACCCAGGAGCGCCTGTTATCCCAGATCACCACTGTCGGTCTTGGCGATTTGCGTTTTGGCGCGCACCGCGTCGCTGATGCCATTTATGAAAAACTGACCGGTGTGCCGGGCGCGTTTTCCACCCGTATTGCCTATATTTCGGCCATTGGTATCGGCAATGACCAGAACTTCCAGTTGTTCGTGGCCGATGCGGATGGTTTTAACCCACAAGCCGTTGTAGGTTCGCCCGAACCCCTTCTGTCGCCCTCTTGGTCGCACGATGGCACGCGCCTGGCCTACGTTTCATTTGAAAAGGGCAACTCGGCCATTTACGTACAGAATGTTTCGACGGGACAACGCGAACTGGTGTCTTCCAGCAAGGGTATCAATGGCGCGCCGTCTTTTTCGCCGGATGGCCGTTACCTGGCGATGGCGCTATCCTACTCGGGCAACCCGGAAATCTATGTTAAAGATCTGACCACCGGCCAGAAAACGCAGCTTACACAGCACTGGTCCATCGACACCGAACCGGTTTGGTCGCCCGACAGCAAATCTATCTATTTCACCTCCGACCGTGGCGGCCGGCCACAGATTTACAAGGTCTCTGCCAGCGGTGGTAAAGCCAGCAGAATAACCCGTGAAGGTGAATATAATGCCCGTGCGAGTATTTCACCCGACGGAACCCGAATAGCTATGGCACACGGGAGGGGAAACGAGTATCGTATAGCTGTGCTGGATATGGATACAGGACGTATGCGTATCCTTACGCCGGGCGTATTGGACGAGTCGCCCAGTTTTGCACCCAATGGCAGTATGATTTTGTACGCCACCCGTGAGGGCTCCCGGGGGGTGCTTTCCGCGGTGTCTGTTGATGGGAACGTACGCCAGCGGTTAATTTTGTCTGAAGGTGACGTAAGAGAACCGGCGTGGTCTCCCGTTATCAGGTAAACTAGATACTGAATTTGATATACATTTTTTAATTAATAATTTCCTGGAGGAATATAATGAATATGATATGGCGCATTTTACTTGCCCTTGTGATCGCTGTGGCGGTTTCTGCATGTAAAACAACAAAACCCGCACCTGAAACCACTCCGGCCGAGACAACCACGGCTGCGCCTGTAGAGGAAGAAGTCACCACGGCCGCAGCACCGGATCCTCGTGATTACACTGATTCCAGGAATTTTGAAAACAGTGCAAGCCTGCTGTCCAAGCGTGTGATTTATTTTGATTTCGACAAATCCGAAGTCAAATCAGAATACCGTTCCATCGTTGCAGCCCATGCGGCCTACATTGCCTCCCATGGCAGTGCACGTGTAACCCTGGAAGGACATGCGGATGAGCGTGGAACACGAGAATACAACCTCGGTCTCGGCGAGCGCCGTGGCAATGCCATATCCGGCCTGCTCTCAGCAGCGGGTGCACGCGGCGGTCAACTCGATACCGTCAGTTACGGGGAAGAGCGTCCGGTTTGTCGTGTAAGCGATGAAAATTGCTGGTGGCAGAACCGTCGCGTGGAGATTGTTTACACCGCGAGATGAATATGCGAGATACAAGCTTTAAAAACAGCCTGATGGCCAGCCTCGCGCTGGCCATCGTCTTTTCGATGCCGGCATCCGCGCAGATGGATAACAGGCAGGCCATGATGGACCTGGTTTTGCAAGTACAACAGTTGCAGGATGAAGTCCGCATGTTACGGGGAATGCTGGAAGACCAGACGATGGAGCTGGAAAACCTGAGCAACCGGCAGCGTGATCAGTACCTGGATCTGGATCAGCGGATAACCGAGCTACGTGGTACTCCTCGTGGCGCCCTGACGATCCCCCCTGCTACGATCTTTGACGGTCCTGCCATGACCCAGGGTGCTTCGGCAGCGGCCACAGAAATATCATCATCCGGGCCGCAACCTGTGATAAGCGAAGATGTTCCCGAAGTGCGTGAAGCGCTGGACACACCTTCCTCGGTCACAGGCATCGCTTTGCCGGATGCCCAAGCCCGTGAAATGGCAGCATCACCCGAGGCAGAAAGGGCCTTGTATGACAAGGCTTTCCAGTCATTGAAAGACCTGAAATATGCTGATGCGGCAGAACAGTTCCGGGATTTCCTGGGTGTTTATCCCAATAGCGAATACGCCGACAATGCACAGTATTGGTTGGGTGAATCCTATTATGTAACCCGAAATTACGAAATCGCACTGGAAGCTTTCCAGGGTCTGATGAGTAATTATCCGGACAGCCCGAAAGTACCAGACGGATTACTGAAAATTGGCTACACCCACTACGAGTTAAAGCAGTGGGACCAGGCTCGCGCAGCACTGACCCAGGTACAGGAACAATACCCTGATACCACGTCGGCGAGGTTGGCGGGAAGCCGCTTACGCAGCATGAAACTGGAAGGCCACTTCTAAAAATCCTTATCCCGGGCCGCACTAGCGGTACCCGGGATCGGGTAACGACAGCTGAGCGTTCGAAGGGATGTTGTTTGAGAGTACCCCGATGCCAAACCAAACCCCAAAATCCCGCGAGGGCATGCTTAAAATCACCGAAATATTTCACTCCCTCCAGGGTGAAGCACGTGATGCCGGCCGTCCAACCGTTTTCATACGCCTGACCGGTTGTCCGTTGCGCTGTGTATATTGCGACAGCGAATACGCGTTTTATGGGGGTGAATGGCAACACATCGACCAGATCATGCAAGAGGTGGCGCAATACAATACACAATATGTATGCGTTACCGGTGGTGAGCCCTTGTCACAAAAGCGCTGCCTGCAGTTGCTGGACCGTCTCTGTGATGATGGATACAGCGTTTCACTTGAGACCAGCGGCGCCATTGACGTCAGCAAGGTGAACCCTAAGGTCAGCCGCGTGGTTGATATCAAAACGCCTGATTCAGGCGAGGTGGAGCGCAACTTGTGGGAGAACCTGGGTGTGCTCACGCGCAACGATCAACTCAAATTCGTAATCTGCTCTCGCAACGACTACGATTGGAGTGTAGGCGAGGTTCGGTCTCGCGGGCTTGAGAAGAGCCTGGACATATTGTTTTCACCCGTTTGGGGCCAGGTGGATGCCACCGAGCTGGCCGGCTGGATATTGCAGGACCGGCTAAACGTGCGTATGCAGTTACAACTTCACAAAATTTTGTGGGGCGACGAACCGGGCAAGTGAGGAGTAGATGAGCGTGGCAAATAATAGAAGGGCCGTGGTGCTGTTATCCGGTGGACTGGACTCAGCCACCGTGCTTGCAATCGCCAGGGATGAGGGTTTTGAGTGTTATGCACTGTCCGTAAACTACGGTCAACGGCATCGTTCAGAGCTGGTTGCGGCTGAGAATGTAGCTTCGGCAAATTCGGCTGTATTGAAAACCATTAACCTCGACCTGCGGACCTTTGGTGGCAGCGCGCTCACCGACGATATCGATGTGCCGGAAGAGGAGGGCGAGGGCATCCCTGTTACCTACGTGCCGGCCCGCAATACCATCATGCTGTCACTGGCATTGGCCTGGGCGGAGGTGCTTGGGGCAAACAATATTTTCATCGGCGTCAATGCGGTCGATTACTCCGGTTACCCCGATTGCCGTCCTGAATTTATCGACGCTTTTGAAGAAATGGCCAACCTGGCCACCAAGGCCGGTGTGGTGGGGAACCGCCTGTACATTCACACGCCTTTGATCGACCTGAGCAAGGCAGACATTATCCTGCAGGGCACGGACCTGGGTGTGGACTATGGATTGACGGTTTCCTGCTACCAGGCAGATGACCAGGGCAGGGCCTGCGGGGTATGCGATTCATGCCGGATACGCGCTGCCGGTTTCAAAGCGGCCGGTATAAGTGATCCAACCCGTTATAAATCTGTATAATGTGCATGTTTCTTCTTGAGTCACGCGACATTTTCCAATAAAATGCCGCGCTCTTCGCAGTACAAACTGTGGGTCGTTAGCTCAGTTGGTAGAGCACTGGACTTTTAATCCATTGGTCGTAGGTTCGAATCCTACACGACCCACCATTTTTTCAATGGCTTACGACTAAGCTTAACTTACCTTTTTGCTTCGCGCGTGCCAGATTTGTGCCCTCAATGCGGCTTGCGGCTAAGTTTCGGGGTCTGCCAGGTACTGTTGTGCAGAATTCTTGAAATCGTCATACAGGGGGACGGCTTTTCGGGCTTTTAGATCAAACGTCACCGTCACGTTTTCCATCGTCGCAGCCAACTCCCCGGTGTTGCGGTTAACCATCCTGTGGTGATGCACAAAAGATTTATTGCCAAGGCTGATCAGTACACTTTCTATGTACACCAAAGCCCCGCTCCGCAGCTCTTGCTTGTATTCGAGGGTTGATTTTACATCAGCGAAGCCTTCGCCCCTTTTCAGCATCTCTTCCTGCGGCACTCGGGGGACAGTTTACTTAATACCCACAGATTTCCCGGCACTCGGGGGGCAGTTTACTTAATACCCACAGATTTCAGCGGCTTTTTACGACAAATTTAGTTTGCCCTGATATCCATTTAAGTAAACTGTCCCCTGATATGCTGATATCGCGATGCCTTCCACGAGCAATCGATTCTCAAAGTCGGCCATGCCTACGAGCAGACCACGGACTGGCATAAACAACGCCCGCGGGTCTGACGAGCGCGTGGTTTAGAGCTGTTTGCGGTAGGCGGTGGGAGAGATCTCGTTCGTTTTGCGGAACTGGCGGGTGAAATAATTGCTGTCGTTGAAGCCGATCCCCATCGCAATTTCGGTGATGTTCATGTCGGTGTTGCGCAGCAGAGTCATCGCTTCCTGAATCCGCAGCCGGACGAGGTATTCGATCGGGGACTGCCCGGTGGCTTTGCGGAAAATGCGCATCAGGGTGCTGCGCGACATGTGGGCGATCTCGACCAGCTCTTCGAGTTTCCAGTCTTTGGAAAAGTCGTTTTCCAGTGCTCCGATCACATTGCCGATACGCAGTAAGGCATGGGCCTCCGTCGTTTCCGAGCTGCTGTAGGCGCGGGAGAGCGTCACCATGAGTTCGAGCAGCTTGGCGCGCAGCGCCACCGCGCGGCCGGGGCGGTCGGCTTGACACTCCCGCTCCATCGTTTCCGCCAACTGCTCCACATGTGCGAGCGGAATGCGTTTGAGATGCAGGCGGCTGGCAAAGCGGTGCTGGTGCCGGTAGGTCGGTTCGAGCATAAACAGGGCGCAATAGCCCGGCATGCAGCGCAGTTCATGTTCCGGCAGGACGATTTTGTCGGGATCATACATGATATTGATCAGATCGAGGTTTTTTCGATCACAGAAATAATGCTTCTGCCTCCCCTGTAATAAGAAGACATCGCCGGCGGTGACGGGAAAGGAGTGGCCCTCGAGCACATGCATCGCGCTGCCGCGGCTGACGATGACCAGCTCGCAAAAGTCGTGGCTGTGCTCCACTTCAGTTAAATCGTGCGGGTGGGATTGGGAATGCTCGGCATCCGTAGTCACGCGCAGCACGGCCAGCGGAAAGTTGGCGCGCCCAAAGTAATGGATGCCATCGGCAATGGTTGATTTCATAATGAGACGATTATGCTCATTATTGAGACGATATTAAAGGCACAAGGGGCTGAGAGATGAAACGATGGTGCTTTTAATGGGAGAAGCGATGTATCTATTAGGACTAGATGTGGGGAGTTCATCGGTCAAAGCGTCCCTCTTGAACATAGCCAGCGGGCGGTGTGCGGGGGATGCCTTTTATCCGAAAGCGGAACTGGGCATTGAATCGCCGCAGCCGGGGTTTGCCGAACAAGACCCCCAGCGGTGGTACGATTGCGCCCAACAGGCGGTCCGCGCGGCCATGCAGGCGGCCGCCGCCAGTCCCGATCAGGTGCAGGCCGTGGGGATTGCCTATCAAATGCACGGCCTCGTTTGTGTCGACCGCCACCAGCAGCTGCTGCGCCCGGCCATCATCTGGTGCGATTCGCGGGGGGTGCCCTATGGCGAGGCCGCCTTGGAAGCGCTGGGCGCCGAACAATGCCTCTCGCATCTGATGAATTCGCCCGGCAACTTTACGGCCACCAAGCTGGCCTGGGTCAAGCAGCACGAGCCGGAGCTCTTTGCCGCCATCGATAAAATCATGCTGCCGGGCGACTGGCTGGCCATGAAGCTCACCGGCGCCGCCTGCACCACGGTCTCCGGCCTGTCCGAAGGGATGCTGTGGGACTTTAAAAACGAGGCGCCGGCCGGCTTCGTGTTGGAGCACTTCGGCTTTGATCCCGCCCTGCTGGCCCCGATCGTGCCGACCTTTGGCCATCAAGGCGTGTTGACGGACGGCGCCGCGGCGGATTTCGGCCTCGCGGCGGGAACGCCGGTCACTTACCGGGGCGGGGATCAGCCCAACAACGCGCTCGCGCTGAATGTATTCAATCCGGGCGAGATCGCGGCGACGGCGGGCACCTCCGGTGTGGTCTATGGCGTCACCGACAAAAAACAATGCGATCCTCAGTCGCGCGTCAACACCTTCGCCCATGTCAACCATACGGCCGCGGACCCGCGCCTCGGTGTCTTGCTCTGTATTAATGGCACCGGCATTTTGAACGCGTGGACAAAACGCTTGCTGGGGGATTTGTCCTATGGGGAGATGGATGCGTTGGCCGCGACTGTGCCGATCGGCTGTGACGGTCTGATCATACTGCCGTTTGGCAATGGAGCGGAGCGCGTGCTGGGGAACAAAAATATGGGCGCCCAGTTTACCGGGATCGATTTCAATCGGCATGATCGTGCCACCATTTGCCGTGCTGTTTTGGAGGGGATTGTCTTCTCTTTCATGTACGGGATGGAGGTGATGGAGGAGACCGGGATCGAAATGAAAACCATTCGTGCCGGGATGGGCAACATGTTCCAAAGTGCGGTCTTCCGTGAAACGTTGGCCGGCGTCAGCGGGGCCACGATTGAACTGTACGAAAGTGACGGATCGCTCGGAGCGGCGCGCGGCGCCGGGGTGGGTGCCGGTATTTATAAGTCGTTTGCAGAGGCCTTTCAGACCTTGGAAAAACAAGAAGTGATTGAGCCCGGTGCGGGCGACTACCCGATGGCATACGCCGCCTGGAAGAACCATTTAAAACAAGTATTGAAATAGAAAGGATGGAGTTATGTCAGAGCCAAAAGATTCAACCAATATGGGGTTTGTGATCCTGATTAGTATCGTGGCCACCATCGGCGGCTTTCTCTTCGGGTTCGACAGCGGGGTCATTAACGGAACCATTGATGGCCTTCAACTCGCCTTTGATTTGACCGCCACACAGGTCGGAACCAGCGTCGCCTCGATGTTAATCGGGTGTGTGGTGGGTGCATTTTGCGCCGGGTCTCTGGCGGATAAGCTCGGACGGCGCTCGATTCTGATTGTGGCCTCCATCTTCTTCGCGATCAGCGCCTGGGGGTCGGGCGTGGCGGGCGGCTCGGTCGAGTTTATTGTCTATCGACTGATCGGGGGCTTGGCGGTGGGCGCGGCCAGTGTGCTGGCGCCGGCCTATATCAGTGAGGTTTCGCCGGCCAAATACCGGGGGGCGCTCTCCTCGATTCAACAGATTGCAATTATCACGGGTTTGTTCTGTGCGTTCTTGAGCAACTATCTGATCGCCGGCAATGCGGGCGGGTCGACCGAGATCTTTGCCATGGGGCGCGAAGCCTGGCGCTGGATGTTCTGGGTCGAGTTGGCTCCGGCCATCACCTTCTTTTTCGCACTGCTGTTTATTCCGGAAAGTCCGCGCTTCCTGGTGGCGACTCAAAAGAGTGAAAAGGCGCATGCCGTGCTCAAACGTCTCATGGGTCACGCCGAAGCCGAGCTGAAGTATAACGAAATCAATGCGTCACTCGCAGGAGATCACCACCGCCCGGGCTTGAAAGATATTCTCGATCAGAAATTTGGCGTGCGCCCCATCGTCTGGGTGGGTATCGGCTTGGCGACGTTCCAGCAGTTGGTCGGAATCAATGTGGTCTTCTATTATGGGTCCGTGGTTTGGCAGGCGGCTGGATTTACAGAAAGCCAAGCGCTGTTAATTAATGTCATTAGCGGTGGCGTAAGTATCGGCGCTTGTATTGGGGCGACGATGATGGTGGACCGTTTGGGTCGTAAGCCGTTGCTGTTGATCGGCTCAATCGGAATGGCGATTTCGTTGGCCATCATGACCTATGTCTTTGCAACGGCGGGTCTGGATGCGGCCGGCGCTCCGGATTTGGGATCGAACGGGCCGGTCGCACTGATTTCTCTGATGGTGTATGTCGCATTTTTCAATATGTCCTGGGGCCCGATCATGTGGGTGATGCTTGGCGAAATGTTCCCGAATCAGATTCGCGGATCGGCCTTGGCCGTCGCCGGCTTGGCGCAGTGGTTGGCCAATTATGCGATCACGGCAACCTTTCCCGTCATGTTGGCCGGCATTGGCCTGGGCGGGGCGTATGGCTTCTACACGGCGGGGGCGGTCATCTCCGTCTTCTTCATCGTGAAGTTTGTCAAGGAGACCAAGGGTATCGAACTGGAAGATATGCAGGGCTGATCGGAGAAGGCTGAAGTTAGAAACTGGAAATTTGAAAAGGAGATGATAATGAGCAGTGTAACGGGTAAGACAGAGTATTTTCCGGGCATTGGAAAAATCGGATTTGAAGGCCGCGCGAGCGATAACCCGCTGGCGTTTAAATGGTACGATGAGAACGCCATCGTCGGCGGCAAAACGATGAAGGAAACCCTGCGGTTCGCCGTGGCCTACTGGCACACCTTCTGCGGAACCGGCGGCGACCCCTTCGGTGGCGCAACGCATGCCTTCCCATGGTTCACGGGTGCTGATGCGGATGCGCGTGCGAAAAATAAAATGGATGCGGCCTTTGAATTCATCACCAAGATCGGCGCGCCCTACTATTGTTTTCACGACACCGATTTGGTGGAGGAGGGCGATACCTTTGCGGAGTCCACGCGGCGCCTCGAAGCGATCGTCGACTACGCGAAAGAAAAACAGGCCGCTTCCGGGGTGAAACTGCTGTGGGGGACCGCCAACCTGTTTTCAAACCCGCGCTACATGAACGGGGCCGGCACCAATCCGGATTTCAATACCGTGGCCTACGCCGGAGCTCAGCTCAAAAATGCCATCGATGCGACCATCGCCCTGGGCGGTGAAAACTATGTCTTCTGGGGTGGACGCGAAGGCTACATGAGTCTGCTCAACACCAACATGAAGCAGGAGCTCGATAACTTCGGTCAATTTCTCACCATGGCGCGGGACTATGCCCGTGCACAGGGCTTCACCGGAAACTTCTTCATTGAGCCCAAGCCCATGGAGCCGAGCAAGCATCAGTACGACTTCGATGCCGCAACCGTGGTCGGATTCCTCAACGCGCACGGCCTGCAGGATGACTTCAAGCTCAACATCGAAGTCAACCACGCGACACTCGCGCAGCACACCTTCCAGCACGATCTGCAGGTTGCGGCCGATAACAACATGCTCGGCAGCATCGATGCCAATCGCGGGGATTATCAGAACGGCTGGGACACCGATGAATTCCCGGTCAGCATTCGCGAAACGGTTGAAGCGATGCTCGTGATCCTCGAAGCGGGTGGTCTGCAGGGCGGGGGAACCAACTTCGATGCGAAGATTCGCCGCAACTCGACCGATCTCGACGATATCTTCATTGCGCACGTCAGTGGCATGGACACCTTCGCCCGTGCCCTCGTGGTTGCGGACAAGATGCTGGCCGAGTCGCCGTATAAGAAAATGCGAGCGGATCGCTATGCGACCTTCGGCTCGGGCAACGGGGCGGATTTCGCGGCGGGCAGGATGACGCTCGAAGAACTCGCCGGAATTGGCGCGGCCGGCGGCGAGATAGCTCCGATCAGCGGCAAGCAGGAGCTCTACGAGGCACTGATCAATCAGTACATCTAATCGAACCCGCACACAGGCGGGTTTTCGCCCCGTAATGGCCAGGTTCGCTATGAGTTGAACCAAAAATAGGCCCCATGAGGGGACGATTGAAGCGTGTATTTACCAAGAGTAGGCGCCTTTAGGCGATATTGACAAGGTGAATTGATGCACAGCATCAAGAGAGGGTGCCCTGGGGTAGATCAAAACTATACTGACTTTCCTGGATAAGAAAGAGGCAAATGCTGCTGACAGCCTGTTGCCGGATTGCCGGGCTTCGCCAGGCTCATCGTTGGATTTCAGTCTTCACCGGCCAAATTTTTAGTGTATTCGTCTCTTCGCCCAAATGCTCGAAAGGCCCCGGTGCGGGATTGCCCGCCTCCCGCTTGTTGCCGAAATAATCGGCATCCAGCCTGTAGTGTGTTCCATCCGGTTGTTCATACGGCAGATCCGGAATAGCGGCCCTGCCCAGCATTTCGGTGGTAACCAGGGGGCGCTGGCGATCGTCGCCGACCAGGCCGGAACTCATTTGCAGATACCATCCGTCGGACCGTTTCGAAAGGGTAAATCCGGGATCGCGATCCGACCGCATGAGCGGATCGGCTTCGTGCTTTGATGGCCTTGCTCCGTTGAAATAGACGTTGCCCTTCATAACAACCGGCAGTTCCGCATCATCGTAGGCTTCCAGGTTGCTGCGTTTAATAAACAGATTGTTGTAGAACCGGCTGTCCCCGCCGGGGTGGTCATGCAATCCGGCGATCTCGGTAGAATGTTCTTTGTGATAGGGAGTCTGCCGTTTTTCCTTCGCCGCGAAACGGATCTCCCCCGCAAAAACATTGTGCGCATAGACCCCGCCCTGACTCCGGTCGTTCAGGGAATAGGCCGAGAGAAAGAGGTTGTTGTCCACCATGAAAGGCCCGTGGTTCACCTCCATGAAAAGATCCTGATGCCCGTTCACCGCGAACGCATCCCAGTTTTCGCTCCATTGGATTTCCTCCTCGGCATTATCATGGAGCAAGTTCCCGCTGACGCGCGTTCCTTGGCTCATCCAGTCCAGCCATATCCCGCGTTTCCGGCACCGATAGATATGGTTGTTGCGAATCAGGGTATCGATCGGCGCGTGAAACTTGATGCCCGCCAATTCGGCTCCGGTGAACAGTTGGCGAACATGTATTTCGTGGATCTCATTCCCCTCGATGGTGCTGAAGGCGGCGCCGAGGCTTCCGACGATCCCGGCCTGTTCGGCGTGCGAGATGTTGTTGTTGCGCACTATATGGGAACCAACGGTTTCCTTGTTCCATCCAGCGGCCAGTGCGCGTTTAATGGTTTCGTTATACGCGTTGGCGGATTCCGACCGGTTGTCCCACTCGTCGCCGTATTTCCCCAGCGTAATCCCGACACAGGTGGAATAGCGGATCACGTTGTCCTCGATGACCCATCCTTTTGACCAATGCGTGCCGATCAAGCCGATCTGCTCGGCGGTGGGCGGTGCCCAGGGTGTCGCCGCCTGCTCCAAGGTGAAGCCACGGACGGTGATGTAATTGATTCCCGGCACTTCCGGATAGAAGACCGATTGCCGGGCATTGACCTCCACCAGTTCCTGATTAGGATCAACCCCCTTGAACTGTGCCCAGATCGTGGTGTTCCTTTCGTCGACCTTGGCGAACCAAAAAGAGACCTCTCCCTCTCCCGTCAAAACATCCTCATGCTTCGCTGCTTCCACCAGCCAATGCCCTCTCAGATAAACAGCACCCGTGTGGTGCTCGCGGCCCTTATTCACGAACCAGTCGCCGCGGATTAAATCGTCGAACGGATTGAAGTCTCCAAAAAAGGAATTCGGCAAAACAACCGTCCAAACGTCGTCCTGCACCTTTTCCCATCCGGTCACGACCTCCGAACCCTTAACGACAACGCGCTCGCCCGGTGCTGCCTGGTAGACAATGCGCTTCTCGTCGGACGTTCCGCCACGTGGCGGATTAATGCGCTCGCGATAGATGCCTTCGTGCACGGTAATCACATCGCCCGGCTGCGCCAGATCCGCTGCCCGCTGGATCGTCAGGAACGGTGCCGCTTTTGTACCTTTGTTTGAATCAGAGCCTTTGACCGACACATGGTATTGAACCGCATTCGCCGTGGGCATCGATATCAACACCATCGCACACACCCACCCCACCTTAATGAATTTATTCATCCCCAGTCCTTTCCTTTTAATAGCGCGACAATTTGCTGATGGACAAACAGCAAATCGATAAAACGTGCGTTCCAATACATTTGGGGTTCTGGCAATATGGCTTTAATACTACCTATCCTCGCGTAACAACCTCAACTTCTTCCACAAAAAAAACGCCATCCATCTCGGGATCGGTTTTCAGCGCAGCCAAGCCCCAACGCGCCCCGGTCCACCAACCAGAACGCAGCGTGTAGAGACCACCGAGTTTTTGAAATGTTTTACCATCGGTACTGAAAGAAAACTGCCCCTTCAAAATCCCATTTTCCCAGCGATCTAAATCTTCTGATTCATAGTCTGGCAAATCGCCTTCCAAATTTACGGCTGTACCAAATCCAATATTTGGTCTGCGCACCAAAGGCAAAGGCAATTCCCCTTGCACATCCAAACGCAACCACACCCGATTGCCCTTTATAGACTGACCATCCAATTCACGTCCGTTAAAACGCACCGATACCTTTGCAGTATTGTCTCCATGTGATTCAACACCCAAGTCGAAAGCTTTGCGCCCCAAAGCCACCAAGCTGCCGCGCAGCCCAGTTCGCGGCACATCGACTTTGGCCGTAACAGTAAAGCTGGAACCTGGAAACATTTGGTTAATCACATTCGGCATGGCTTCCAGTGGTTGCTGCGCTTCGTAAATGGCTTTGAGCGCCAGCTCTCCGTCTTTCAACTCGTACCAGTCTTTTTGTCTATTCGCTGGCCACTGCCACTGCAATCCCAACGTATCGTGTTCAAAGTCGTCTGACTTAGGAATGACAAAGCCTTTGGCCACTTTAGGTAATGGATACGCGTATTCGTGAACGGGCTCACCAATACCATCACCATCTGGGTCCACACCCGTCACTGGCCATCCGGCTTGCCAAAACGCGGGCTCAATTCGCAATATGCGCCCCAGCGTGCTGGCCGCTTGAAAATGCAGAAACCACCAGTCACCTTGCTGAGTATCCACCAGAGCACCCTGATGTGGGCCATTGATATTGGTGTTGCCGGTGTGCCCCACAGTTTTGATTTCATAAGGCCCCAAAGGGTGCTTCGAGCGCATGGCGACTTGCCAACCGGACTCCACACCCCCAGCCGGCGCTAAAATGTAAAACCAATCACCAATCTTATCAATTTTAGGCCCCTCGATGACTTGGTGAACTTGGTCTGACGGGAAGCGCGTTGGTAAAGCGGCATCGTAAATACGCTGATGCTCGCCAATCACTTGGTTTGCACCATAGTCAATTTCGACAATATCCAAAACACTGCTGAACCCCGCCCGAGATTTGGCATAGGCATGTACCATATATGCTTTGCCACTGGCCTCATCCCAAACCACGCTGGGATCGATGACGCCTAAAGCCTCGTACACCTTGACCGGTTTTTCCCAAGGCCCTTCTGGCGAGCGCGCACGCACACGAAACACACCAGAGTCTGGGTCACCCCAGAATATCCAATAATAACCATTGTGATACTCGAAAGAAGGGGCCCATACCCCCATACTTGGGCGAGGTTGATCGTAATCCAATTCATCCACGCTACGTCTTAAACTAGGGAAGGTAGCCGTTGGATTATGATTTACACCATGACCAATCAACCGCCAGTTGACGAGATCTTTCGAGTGGTAGATGGGTAGGCCGGGTGTCATGTTAAAGCTGGACACCGTCATATAATAGTCAGAGCCAACACGTAGCACGTCAGGGTCGGACAAGTCCATGCTGATAATTGGGTTACTGTAGTGCGGCTTATTCGCGCAAGCTAAAAACCCGAGACAAACCACAAGTAACAAGGCCAATCGATTCATTCGAACACCACAACCGCATTTAAGCATAAACGGACATCCACATTTTGAACTGTTCTTTATCGTATACGTTTTTCAATGTTGAATAGCAAATCATTGATAATGATGCAGACCTATAAAATCGGTCCGTTCAACCAAAGATTTAAAGAAGCTCTCAACCGAGAAGATCGAAGAATATCATACCACTAGATGTTAAACACTTGATGTGCGGAGGCCGGAGTGCCGGATGGGGATCAGCGGTAGCTGTCGTCTGCTCGCTCCATCATAAAATCGATGGCACGACTGTACTCTTGCTTAAATACTTGACGATAATGATAGGTTTTCTCCTCATCGCCAGAACGCTCATAAAATCTGATTAAGCGATTCAAAACCCTGATATCTGGCGTGACATTTAATTCTTCATATAATGCAGCCACGTGCTGAAGGCTGGGCTGGGCTTTTTCATGGTCTTCCAACCAAAAATAACGATTCAGCAGCTCATGGTCCGATGCCAAAGTGGGTTTGCCAAGCATGTCGAGGTATTGCTAAGCGCCAGTGATCTACAGCGCTTAACGGCCGCCATTGCAACGGAAATTGTGATCGACCAAAATGGCGGATATTCTGCCCTGAACGTATCCACCTTCAAGGATGGCATGCTACTTTCTATGGCGGATGTGAATGATTATACCGGGTTCCTGTTCACCGATGAGACGGCGGAAATCTATTTTGATTCCAGCAATGCATTGCGATCCTGGTTGATGTGGCGAACAAGCACCCCGAGGTTATCAAGGGCAATCCGCAACTGCCCGATCCTTATGTGCTGTTTTTGAATTTCGGTGACAGCTCACTCAATTTCGAGCTGCGTGCCATCATCAAGGATATCAACCGGCGTCTTCACGTCATCAGCGACCTCAATCGCGCCGTCAATGCCGAGTTTAACAAGCAGGGTATCCAGATACCTTTTCCCCAGCGCGATATTCATATTCGCGGACCCTTGCAAATGGAGGCCGATTCCACAACCCCATCTCAGGAACCGGATGGCAATGAGTTGCCTCAAAAATAGCTTACCTTCAGCAGCAGTTAGATTGGCGAAGGGCGGCCCTTGCCTGTGTTGACCAGTTTGCACGCCATTTCAATTGAACGTGTGAATGGCTTTTTGGCACTTTGAGTTTTAAATAATGATAGCGTTTATTTTACTCTATACTAGTTTTATAAAGGTACTAAGGAGCGCTCAAAATGGACAGACGCAGATTCTGTAAAAACACACTCGCGGCCGCTGTTGCAGCCACACTTCCGGTACTCACGGCCTGCGGCGAAAAAGCAAAAGTCGCGACCGAGGTGGATACAGGTATTTTGGGCGTATCGCTTGATGGTGCCGAAATCCAACTCGAAAAAGCCGCCATCAAGGAACTTGGTGAGTCGATGACCGGGCCCGTGATGTTGTCGGGACATCCCGATTACGATGGCGCAAGAACCATCTGGAATGGCATGCACGACAAACGACCAGCGCTTATTGCGCGATGCCTGAGTAACGAGGATGTGTCGAACGCCGTGACTTTTGCCCGCGAGCGCAACCTGCTGACAGCTGTTCGCGGCGGTGGCCATAGCTGGCCCGGCAAGTCGGTTTGTGATGGTGGTCTGATGATCGACCTGTCGCAACTCACGCATGTTGCGGTCGATGCCGAAGCTCAGCGGGCCCATGCGGGTGGCGGTGCGTTGCTCGGCTATCTGGACCAGGCTACATTGGCACATGGGCTTGTAACAACAGCCGGTGTTGTGTCGCACACAGGTGTAGGTGGCTTCACGCTCGGTGGTGGCTTCGGACGTCTGAACCGTAAGTACGGTCTGGCAATTGATAACCTGAAGTCTGCGGAGATTGTTACCGCCGACGGGCAGGTTCGCACCGCGAGCGCCAACGAGAATCAAGACCTCTACTGGGCGATTCGGGGTGGCAATGGAAACTTCGGCGTCGCCACCAGCTTTGAGTATCAGCTGCACCCGTTTGACCGAAATGTCCTGTCCGGCAGCATTGTTTGGCCCTACGAGCAGGCACGAGAGGTGCTCGAGTTCTACGCCGAGTGGTCTGAGAAACTATCCGATGAGATGTACGTTGGCCCAACTACCGCGACGACGCCAGACGGCGTGCGCGTCATCATGATGGATGTCGTTTACAACGGCGACCCGGCTGCGGGTGAGAAGGAGCTAGCGCCGCTACGCGCTATCGGCACGCCGATGGTGGATGGTGTGGTTGCACAGGACTATTCGGTTTTGCAGACGAATAACGATGCCGCGTTTGGTCATGGCATTCGCTCTTACGCCAAGAACGGCATGGTTAAGCAGTGGTCGCAGGAACTAATTGATGTCATGGTTGAGAATGATGATCCCCGCATCTTTATCGCTAACCATGTGGCCGGCGGCGCAGTGAGGCGTGTCGGGGAACTGGACACAGCCTTCCCGCACCGCAACGCAGAAATTATGATCGTCGTGGTCGCCGGATGGATGGATGCGGCACAGGATGACGGCCTCATTGCGGCGTGCCGTGACTACCACAAGGCAATTGAACCTCATCTGGGTGGTTATTATGGCAACATCGACTTCGACCAGACAGCGGCGAAGGGTAACTACGGCCCGGCTTACGAAAGACTGTCGCAAATCAAGGGCAAGTACGATCCTGGTAACCTGTTCCGCCTGAACAGCAACATCGAGCCAGCCTAGCTTCCTCACGGAGGCAAAAGACGATAAAAGGCGAGCTCATTCGGGGGACAGTTTACATAATTCTCAGGGGTTTCAGCGGCTTTTTCCGACTAATTTAGTTTCCCATGATACCCATTTAAGTAAACTGTCCCCTGATACCTGCTGCAGGTTAGATCTATTCCTGGCGATAAACTGAACTCAGCAAGGGCCGAGTCAGTCAGAATGATTGACACTGGGCAAAAATCTGATGCAGACGCATGATTTTTTTCTATACCTGCTGATCATTCTTTTGACAGCACGGATATTCGCCGAACTGGCTACCCGATGGATGGCGCCATCTGTCATCGGGGAGCTTTTTGCAGGTATTGTACTGGGGCCCAGCCTGATGGGCTGGATCGAACCGCTCGAAACCATCAGGCTTATGGCGGAGATCGGCATTATCCTGTTGTTGTTCGAAGTCGGTCTCGGGACCGATGTCAAACGCTTGGTGAGCACCGGTTTTAAATCCATCGTAGTCGCAATTTCAGGCTTCTTACTACCACTTATCCTCGGTTCTATACTGGGTTACCGGGTATTCGGGTTACCCTTGCTGACCTCCCTGTTTATTGGTGGCACCCTGACGGCCACCAGTATCGGCATCACGGTGCGTGTGTTGCGAGATGTCAAACGCCAGCATTCACCCGAGGGCCATATCGTTCTCGGTGCGGCGGTGTTGGACGACGTGCTGGGCGTTGTACTTCTTGCCCTGCTCTACGAGTTCTCCATCGGTGGTGGTGTCAGCCTGATCAATGCGGGTAAGGTATTCGCTTTTGTTGCGACATTTTTCATCCTTGCACCAATGGCCGCCAAGTTAATCTCGTTGGTGATCAGACGGTTTGAAAAAGTCAGCAGAATACCCGGCCTGCTACCCACCTCGATTATTTCATTGATATTTTTCTTCGCCTGGCTGGCACATGCCCTCGGTGCCCCTGAAATTCTGGGCGGGTTTGCTGCGGGTCTTGCCCTTTCACGGCGATTCTTTATGCCCCTCGGTATCGCACTGCATACCCACGAGCGCTTTGCGCGTCGCATCGAGGCGCAGATGCGACCCATCGTGCAATTGTTTACACCGATTTTTTTTGTCTATGTCGGGCTTTCACTTAACCTTAGAGAAATCGACTGGAGCTCTGTTTTCATCTGGCAGTTCTCCCTTGCCCTGCTGCTGGTCGCAGTGGCAGGCAAAGTCGCGGGTGTCTACCTGATCAGGGTGCCATCGGCAGCACGCTGGATGATTGGTCTGTCCATGATTCCACGTGGGGAAGTCGGACTGATATTTGCTGAGCTTGGCCGGGGCAGCGGTATATTTAATAATGAAATTTATGCAGGCTTGATTATAGTGATTGCCGTTTCAACCCTGCTGCCTCCGTTTGCCCTGCAATGGCTTTATCAGCACTACGGTGATCGTCTGGAAAGCACGCCCTTATAGTGAGTGCCCGGGCCAGTCAGGTTTACAACCGTAGGATCTTGAGCATAGACAGCCTTAAAACCATATCGCCAGAAATCTGCATTTTAGCCATGGCGCGTGGCATCTTGACTGGCACTGCTTCAGTAAAAGGCCTCGCGAGATTCAGTTCACTCTACCTACAGTAATTTGAGAATATGTCCATTGGTCACTCCCGCATATGGTTTTAGCTGGTCTGCAGTCATGCTGATGGCTGGCCTGTTCCGCTCATTGCAGAATTACTGACGGCATTGATTGACTATAAAAAGGGAAAGCGCTTGAGTATTCCAGAAATTGTTGCAGACCCCAAAACGCTTGAGGAGTTTATAACGAGGTATTATGCCGCGTTCATTTTGATGAGAAAGGGTGAAATTGATCAAGTTATCGACATCATCGGTGATGGCAAGGACTTTGTGAAAAAGAGGTTATTTAGCAGGTTTTGGGCTGGTGACGAGTTCCGCCAGCAAGCCATACAAGAAGGCCTGGTCGACTATTGGCGGCAGAGCGGCAATTGGGGCGATATGTGCCGCCCGCTGGGAGAAGACGACTTTGAGTGTGGTGTATTTGAGTAAACCTGGCACTTGACTCTGACCCCAGTTATTCCGACCCGATTGAATGCCATAGGGAAGCTGACGACTGGTCTCCGGCAACTAACCCTGGATATTGATTTACATGGCTTCATATTCGGCAGCCTGTTTAGTCGACTTTATCCGGGATGACAGGTTCATACACTCCGCCTCGCGGCCCCGCACCACGCGCTGACCCTCCATCGGGCCGGACGTCTCGGTAACCACGGTGCATTGGGCTTCGGGTCCGTGGTTGGTGTGGAAATAAAGCACGACCCAGTCGTTTGTCTTGCCGAGCTCATGCGCCCGGGCGGTATTCGAGAACAATGCTGTGAAATGCCAGTCCTGGCGCTGGGTATGAAGAATGGGTAACCAGGCCTCGCCGGATGGATTGAAACGCTGCGGGGCGATCTTGCGCAGCTTTCCTTTTGCCGCCTGTTCGCGGTATTCCCGGTCGACGTCTAATAACAGCTCGACACCGGGGTCGCTGACTGGGCCTCGAGCCCGGGCAGGTCGTCGTTGCAGCATGTGGCCCAGGGCCGCGGTGATCATCCGTGCCCTTCGGGTTCCCACCCCCGGCACCTGCTCCAATCGCCCATCATGGGCTGCCAGTTCCAGTTCAGCCAGCGTATCGACCTCAAGCGACTCGTGGATATGCCGGGCCAGTCCCGGGCCAATGCCCGGAATGGATTGAAAAACCTGCTCCGGGTCGAGTGAGCCGCGTAATCGTTCCAATTGCATCCAGCGCCCGGTACGAAGCATCTCCTGGATGGCCAAAGCTATTGAACGCCCAATTGCGGGCAGCTGTTCGAGACCCTCGATTCCCTCGCGTTCGGCCAGCACGCTAAGCTCCTCTTGATGAGCAGATACCGTTCGTGCCGCACGGCGATAGGCGTTCACGCGGAACGGGTTGGCATTCTGCTGCTCCAGCAGATCAGCAATCTCCTGGAGCTTTTCGGCGATGGCCCGGTTGTCCCAGTTTTGCATTACGTTGATCCTCTGAAGGTTGATTTACATCAATGCCAATATCTTAGACTTCATCCATATTTGTTTTGTTTCGTATCGTTTTTTTCTGACATTCCAAAAGAGCGTAATGAGAGATAAAGATGCGTCGTTACTCGAGCTCAGTGACTTCATTCGCGCAATCGGGGAAATGGTAAAGAATGTCTGACTTGCAAGCTATCGCGCAGGAGATCAGGGTCTGCACCCTGTGTCCGCTCGCAAATAGCCGGTCGCTCGCAGTACCGGGAGAAGGGCCGCCCTCGGCAAGATTGATGTTCATCGGCGAAGCGCCCGGAAAGAAGGAGGACCTGCAGGGCAAGCCTTTTGTCGGCCATGCCGGCAACGTGCTAAACCGGGCTTTACTGAACGCAGGGATTAAGCGAAGCGAGGTGTTTTTAACCAGTGTGGTCAAGTGCCGGCCGCCAAACAATCGTGTACCCGGGCAAAGTGAAATCCATTCATGTATCACCGCGCATTTACAACGCCAGATCCGTTTGATAGATCCAGAGATCATTTGTCTGCTGGGCGCCATCGCAACCAGGGCCCTGCTGGGCTTAAGTCCGCTCAAAGCTGTACGTGGCCAATGGATCGTGAAAGAACGCAGGTATTTTGCGACTTATCACCCGGCAGGCGCCGGGCGCAGCCATTCCTGGAACAATTTATTTCAGGCGGATATCAGAAAACTCGGGGCCTTCCTGGCAAACAATAAGCAGGAAATTGCACCAATGAGCACTGGCTCTGGACCCACCTGAAAACTACAGGACGTTCCATTCCGCCTTTTTACTTTAATGGAACCGCCCGTTCCAATCGTTCCACGGTACGTTCAACTCGCTTAGCCGGACTCACTCACTATAAACGGCTGGCTATTTTCTTGAAGCCGTCGCGGATTTCTTCGCCAAGCAATTTTACTGCAGCACCCATTTCACGGGAGGCTTCAGCGGTGGCGCCACCGAGGTCTTTCACCCGAGACTCAAACTTACCCAGCTTGGCCTCAAGCTTTTGCCACTCCTCGCTGGTTTCCAGTTTTGCGAGATGCAACCTGACGTGCAGTTCATCACGCTCCTGTTTTAAGTCATTGAGCATTTCTTCGATACGATCTTTCATGTCGTTCATGTCGTACTCCTGTCACTGTCGATTCTCAATATAAACGCATTCTTCATGCATGTATTGATCTTGGTCAAGCAAAACGACAAAAATCGCGGAACAAAAATCGCGAAACCCACAATTCATCAATTGTTTCACCACCAGGCTGCGTACAGGGCGCCCAGCATCAGAATGACACCCAGCGCTGCCCAGTTGAACCCGCTGGTAGTGGCGGTGCTGACGTCCTTGTATTCGATGGCATCCGGGTGTTCCTCGGCTCCCTGGATCTTCGAGATGACAATACCCGTCACGATGCAAAGCACAAAGACCCAGCCGACGCGGTCGATGAACGGCAGTTCAGGCCAGGCAAACTTGAAGATCAGCGAGAACACCGCCGAACCGATGGCGATGCCCAGCGCGCCGTTGGCGGTGGTGCGTTTCCAGAAAATACCCATCAGGAACAGGGCGCACACACCGGGTGTGAAGAAGCCGGTAAACTCCTGGATATACTGGAAGGCCTGGTCAAAATTACCCAGCAGCGGCCGAGCAACGATCATGGCAATAATCATCGCAGTCAGGCTGACCGTACGCCCAACCTTAACCAGGTGCTGCTCGGAACCTTCCTTGTTGATATGGTGACGGTAGAAATCCATTGTGAAAATGGTGGAGATCGAATTCATCATCGAGGCCAGTGACGAGACGATGGCTGCGATCAGCGCCGCGAACACCAGGCCAAGCAGACCGGTGGGCAGCAGCCGCATAACCGTTGGATAAGCTTTGTCGGGGGCTGAAAGGTCAGGCGCCAGCATCACGGCGGCCACACCCGGCAGCACCACGATGACCGGGATCAGCATCTTCAGGTAGGCTGCGAACATGATGCCCTTCTGCGCTTCGGTGACACTCTTGGCGGCCAGCGCGCGCTGGATAATGTACTGGTTGAAGCCCCAGTAACTGAGGTTCATGATCCACATACCACCGATCAGCACCGAAATGCCCGGCAGGTACTGGTAGTGCGGGCTGTCCTTGGTGAAGATCAGGTCAAATTTCTCCGGCGCGCGTTCCAGCAGCACACCAAAACCGGCGATCATACCCTCGCCACCGGATACTTCATTGAGTGCAATACCTGCAATCAGCAGACCACCGAGCACCAGCAGCGTTACCTGGATGATGTCCGTCATGGCAACCGCCTTGAGCCCGCCGTAAAGCGAATAGGCCGTTGCAAAAACGCCGAGTGCGACCAGCGCCCACGTCAGGTCGAGTCCCGTTACCGTATTAACCGCCTGTGCGCCCAGCCAAAGGATGGAGGTCAGGTTGACGAACACGTACACGCCCAACCAGAAGAAGGCCATTACCATGCGCACGCGATGGTCATAACGCTGCTCCAGGAACTGCGGCATGGTGTAGATCTGGTGCTTTAAAAACACCGGCAACAGGTATTTGCCAACGATGATCAACGTCAGGGCGGCCATCCATTCGTAGACGCCGATGGCGATACCCATAACC
>JBFFWN010000002.1:0-44087 GCA_041570235.1 Lysobacterales bacterium
TTGACCTGCTGGGTGACCTGCAAAATAGCGATTTCCCTGTCCCCGCTGGTTATGATGGGTACATCACAACGATCGGCTTCAGACAAGAGGTAAGACTGAAGGCTCCAAATTGAGTCCATATTGTCCAGGTAACGCTCCGGTTTTCTGGCAGGGGAATCAACACCGCGTCCTTTCAAACGGGATTTGATGTATTTCGACTTCATCACTGCCAACATCACGTAAACCTTGATCACGCCCGATCTGTCCGGTGTCAATTTGAGCAAATCGGGATGCACGTGAACGCCTTCCATGATCAGCGATACGCTCTCTGCAACTGCGCGTTGCAGCACCGCCTCGCAAGGCACTGAAAGCAGGTCTGCCTGACTGCGATAACCTTCCGCGACCAGTTGGTCCATGTCCCGATCCTCGACATCCTGTATTGGCAGGGTCTGCCAGGCGGTAAATGAAGAGGTATGCAAGACCGGCAGTAACCGTTTGGGTGTCATCATTCGCATGACCTCCCGTAACATGTCGGTCGATTGAATCCTGACGATTTCAAGCAAATGGGCAATTTCGGTGGCAATGGTGCTTTTACCCGCCGCAACCGTTCCACCGATCAGCAGGATCAATGGTCTGTTACTATCCTGAAATTCAGACCATACCAGGTAACGGTTTGCGGCCTTCCTGCCCACCTCCTGCAGAAGACAAAGGTAGGTAATGTATCCGAGTTCCAACGTCGTTATGCTGGTGATCCCGGCAGTAATCAGTTGGGCGAATATCTGCTCTGTCAGGTGTTCCGCCTTCTCGGTTTTGATGCCGGTTGAACGCAGGTATTTGACATGCTGACCCCTGGAAAATGCGCGCTGCACATCATCTGAATCCGTTACCACGATCCTCGACGGGGCCAACGCCGGAATACAGTAATGCTCGAGAATTGCCCCGTTGGCATGCTGCTCCAGGATGACCGATACCCTTTGATGTATCTGCTCGGTGGTGATTTTTTTCCGGTGACCGATCTGATTACGAATCGAGGTGGCAATCTCAAAAGCTTCCTCAAATGACAAGCCCGCATCCATCAGGCTACGGATAAGAATGCCCCTTAAAAACGGCGTTTTTTCGTTGTCTCGTTTATTGACGACTATGGTTTTCAAGTTTCTTCTCGGTAAACCGGCCTATATCAATGCACCTGGCCGCGGGCTTCATCCCGCGAGACATTGATTTTTTTTGAACGCGGGTTGAGGTCGAAGGGTAATTGGATATTGCTCAGACCCAAACGCGTCAGCAGACCACGCAACTCCTGTGCCAGCAATGGGTATATTTGCCTTGAAAGGCTGGCATGGTGATTGGTGAACTCGGAAATATCAATGGGATTCCCCGACAATTGCTGATAAACCGTTTCTATGCCAATCTTGGCCTTGAATGCGGGCCCTGAATCATCTCCCGAACCACCGATGCAAATCAAACGTGCGCTGACCTGGTAGGAGGGTAAACGGTCACCCGAATCCATTTCCATCAAGCGCGGTGTCAGGTTCATTTCAACCTTGGCATCCTTCATCGCACCTTCGCGATCCACACGCAGCAATTCACCCTGCAGAAGGGAAACCTGGCAGTGTTGAAGGAGAAAGTGGTCAAGCAGGTTCATGTGTGTCATCCGTCGGGCGTTAATAGCTTAACAACATGAGGGGTTTTAGGCATTTATTCAAGCAATTGTTAAATCTGAATCAGCGGAAGGCCCTCAGTCATCCACCACGCGCCAGAAATACCAACTGGCGACCGAACGGTATGGCGCAAGGTGCAAGGTACGATCAAGCACCTGCGCCGGAGAGGGTAAATCAGGCAGATTGTAGGTGTGTTGTACGCCTTTTTGAATGCCCAGGTCGGTTGCCGGCATGACGTCCGGCCTGCCGAGGGAAAACATCAGGTACATCTGTGCGGTCCAGGGGCCGATGCCCCTGACCTGGCTAAGATTGCTGATGACGCTCTCGTCATCCATCGCTGCCATCTTTCGCGCACTCGGCAAACTGCCTGAACAGACATGCCGGGCCAGGTCGATGATCGACAGCGCCTTGTTGTTGGACAGGCCTACTGAACGCAGGGTTTCAACGGGTAAACCTGCAGCAACCGATGCCACCGGTGTACTGCCCTCAAACAATGCCTGAAAGCGGGCGTAAATCGTCGCCGCCGCCTTGCCGGACAACTGTTGGTAGGCAATGGAACTGGAAAGGCTATTGAAAATATCGCTGTCCTTTCGGACCTCAAGGGTAAATGCGCCTTTTTGGCCGATCAACTGCCGCATATGGGGACAACTTGCCCTGAGGGACGCCAGGGCCTGTTTTCGATTGTAACGAAGACGACTCATGCCTTACGTAAAAATGCCAACGCTGCCAGCAACCATCCCAGCATCATCAATAATCCACCGAATGGAGTGACTGCCCTGAGCATATGGCCAGTGATAACGTGCAGGTAGATGCTGCCACAAAAAATGATGGTGCCGAGAATGATTGCCCATGTGCCCCAACGTAACAGTTTTGACTCGAAATGCGCCAGCAATGCAGCCATCCCGACCAGTGCTGCTGCACTGAATAAATGCATGTTCACGGCTATTTGCCAGGTCGCCTGCATACCTTTCATATCGATCAGATGACTACCCATCGCAGCCAGGATGACTGCCGTCAGTGCCAGTATCATTGCTGAAAAGGCGCTATACCTGGACACCCTGTTCATGATTCAGCGAGCGGCTTTAACAGGTCTTCGGTTCTTTTGGCCATGGCATCATATTTTTGCTTTGTTATGCCATAAACCCAACCGCCAGTTTTACGGTTGATATCCTCGACCCTTGCTGCGACATCATTGGCCGCCTGCAATTCAATGGAAGGTTGTTCACCTGCTTCGGTTGATGTTTCAACCCCGCTTTTCGCAATGTTTGCACCGGGGTAAGAAGCACTCAGGCGTAACAGGTATTCATCACCTGTCTGCGTGATATCCACCATGATTTCCATACCGGAAAATACCAACAGACGCATATTTACCGCTGAAGCCCAATCCACAGCTTCATCGGTTCGCACCGACTGCAAATCGAGCATGGACAAAACGGAAGCCAGCGAATTGACCGCCCAGCTGCTCCTGAGCTCGCGATTTTCGGGTAAGCCGACAAGATCAAAATCGGTTTGATCAGCCGAGATACGGGTAAGTAAAACCCGCTCCTTGTCCGGATGCAGCACTTCCACCTCTGCCACTTCCGAAGCATTGATATCGATGATCCGGGTATCCAGCCAGTCCAGCGCTGACGTCGGGACGTCGAACTCCTTGTCCACCAGGGCGCTCGCCTGCTGCGTTTGAAGGCGCACATATTGCCCCTGCCGGCCCTGCGCCTTGTGACCGATCAGTATACCGGCGCCCTCATCTTTGAAACCCAGTTTTACCAGCACCCCACCGGCGTCCGCTGCACTGATATCCTCAACACCCAGGCGCGCATAAAATTCCGGCTTATCGGTTTTCGCCTCAACTACCCGGGCCGTTGCCAGCGCGGCCAGCAGGGACTGCAATTTTGGCCAGTCCGCACGGTATCCAGCCATTTCATCCACTACCCAGGCCTCATCATTCCTGTGCAGGCTTGCCACGGTGGTGGAGCCAGCAGAAATGATTTCCACCCGCTCGACCTGGTTAATACGCCCGGCAACGCCCGCTAACAACAAGGCATCAGCCTCCGTGCGGGTAGGCGTTTGCTCACCGGTGCTGAAAACAAACAGCATGAGCAGCGCCGCTATGGTCACAATACCCAGGTAGATAAAATTGCGTTTCATAAAGCACCTCCTTCGCGTCGCTTACGCCGCAGGTGCCCGAACAGCAGGCCGACACAAACGATCAACAGGGGCATCAATACGATATTGATAAACTTGAGGCGCATACCCAGTGCTTCGATGTCGCTGGTCAGGTTACGTTGCACCTGCCGCAACTCGCTGCGAATCTGCAATTTACGATCAACAAACCGCTGCACCTCGGCCTGCTGTTCGGCTGTTAACACGGTCAACTCGCCGTCCTGCCTCGCAGATTGCATCTGCGTCAGGGTTCGTTCGGTCTCCTCGAGCTCTGCCTGCAGACGCTGCTCTGTGTCAAGGAACCGGGCCTCGGCCGATCGTTTAAGGGCCTCAACCCGGTCAAACGGCTGGTTGCTGCTGGCCCGTGTGCGTATCTTGATCAGGTCGGAACTGCCCAGGAGTTGATCGGCAAGGTTGACCACCATGGTGCCATTGTCTGCGAAAGAATTAACCACCGTCTGACCGAGGAAGTTTTGCTTTTGCACCCACAGGCGGTCGGTCAGGATATCGGTATCTGCAAACAGGACCACGTTGATGCCGCCGTCGGCCGATGTCGATTTGTGCTCAACAATCGATACTCCTTCGGGTGGCTGATCAAAGGCTGAATTAACCTGACCGGTCACCCTTGCAGCCAGTACATACCGGTCACCGCTGGGCTCGAACCCCTGGGCCAGGTCCTGCGGGTTCGACAGGAACCGCAGACGCGCAGCATCTATAGGGGCCGCACTCTCACTACTTTGCATCAGGGCCTCAAAACTGCTGCCTGCGCCATCAAGCACACTCAACCAGCCAGTGGAGGACAAGTTCACCGATTGCAAATCGGCGGTTGCCACATCGGCATCATTCATGCCGTCATTTCCGACCGACAGGATGCCAAGGTGCCTGATGGGAGGCTGTCCCGCGGCAGTGGTTACCTGCAAGGCGTAATCGCGATCGCCGATAACTTTTCCGGTGTCAAAACCAACACCCCAGGCTTCCAGCAGGGGTGCGAGCGAAGAACTGCCGCCGGCATTCATCCGGGCCATCGGATCATTCGGGTCACCACCGAGGTCTGATTCGGCCATGGGATCCATGAAGGCCAGTAGGCGACCGCCATGCAACACGAACTGATCCACCTGGTACAACAACGCATCAGGCAGGTCCCTGGGATGAACCAGGACCAGTAAATCGAGATCATCCGGCAGCTCAGCGGAGCCAGGCGGGATATCCTCCATGTCGAACAGTTGGCTGAATTGCTGGTGGACCACCCAGGCCTCGCGCATGCTCTGGGTGGCCGGGTCAAAGCCCGGACCCATCTCGAGACCGGAAATCAAACCGACCTTTTTCTGTTGTGGATGTGACAGCGTACTGACCATTTTGGCCAGGTCATACTCAAGAAACTTTTCCTTGTCCGGTTGCAGAAATGGCATCATTTGCAAACCATCCAGCGAGTTGGTGCCCACCAGGCCAAAATACAGGGTTTCACCACTGGCGCCGACCGGTACCCCCTGCAGGCCATATGCCGCAGCCTCGTCCTCTTCCGGTGTGAACGGCATGGGGTTGATCCGCTTCAGGGTGAGCTTGCCGCCACTGCGTTCCACAAACTCGTCAAGGACCTCACCCACCCAACGCGCATAGCTGCGAAATTGCGGCAGTTCACGACTGGCGTCCTCGGAAAAATACAGGTATAGATTGACCGGTTCACCCATATCCCCAAGGATATTGAGTGTCCCTTCACTGAGCGTGTAAAGCTTGTTTTCTGTAAGGTCGAGTCTCATTCCCTTTAAGAACAGGGACGACAAAATGGTCAGGGTGATAAACAGGATGGCAAGTAAAACCAGAATGCCTGCTGAAAAAACTGAGCGATTCTTATGTTCCATCAGTCTGCCTTCTTCATTTCAAGTATCAACACATTGGCCAACAGCCAGAAGCCGATCACCAGGACAAAATAGACCAGGTCACGTATATCGATGACGCCCCTGGAAATATCTGCAAAGTGCTTCAGGAAACTGAGGCTGGCAATTCCATCAAGCACCAGCTGGGGCGCCCAGGCGTTGAAAAGATTCATGACCATTGGCAGTCCGCTTAACAGAAACAGGAAACACACCACCACACTCAGGATAAATGCCACGACCTGGTTGCGTGTCAAAGCCGACATGCACGAACCGATGGCCAGGAATCCGCCAGCCATCAACCAGCTTCCCAGGTAGGCGGCCAAAATGACCCCATTGTCCGGTTCACCCAGGTAATTCACGGTTATCCACATCGGAAACGTCAGGATCAGCGCCAGGCCGATGAAAAGCCATGCTGCAAAATATTTTCCAAGCACCGCCTGGACGGTTGTCAACGGCAGTGTAAACAATAATTCGATGGTGCCCGAGCGGCGTTCCTCAGCCCACAGGCGCATGGAAATCGCCGGCACCAGGAACAGGTAAAGCCACGGATGGAAACGGAAAAACGGATCCAGGTCCGCATACCCGCGCTCATAAAAATTACCCAGGTAGAAGGCAAAAATGCCGGTCATCACCAGGAAAATAATCAGGAAAACATAGGCGACAGGCGTGGCGAAATAACCGGTCAACTCCCTGCGCATGACATTGATGACACTATTCATGACGCAGACTCCCCGTGGGTAATACTGTAAAAGACCTCGTCCAGGCGACCGGCCTCCAACCGCAGGGCGGATACCTGCCACTGGTTTTTGGCGATGGCCGCCGTAACGGCTTCAAACAAACCGCTGTCGGTGGCCGGAAACAGCGTCAGTTCTCCCTCGCGCAGTTCCGCGCGCCCCACTTCGGGTAACTCACTCAATGCGCTGGCCACTTTTTCGGCTGATTCGACCGTCAGGGAAACCGCATTATGGTAACGCGACCGCTGTATCAGCCCCTGGGGACTGTCATCGGCCAGCAACCTGCCATGGGCGATAATCATGACGCGGTTACAAAGTGCTTCTACCTCTTCCAGGATATGTGTCGAGATGATGATGATCTTCTCTTTCGCCATCGCCCTTATCAATCGGCGCACTTCGCGTTTCTGATTGGGATCCAGACCGTCGGTCGGTTCATCAAGGATCAGTATCTGGGGATCATGGATGATCGCCTGGGCCAGGCCGACGCGGCGTTTGAACCCCTTTGACAGGGTTTCGATAGGCTGGTGTCTGACCTCGGACAGGTTAAGCTTGGCGATGGTCGCATCGACCGTATCATTCAGTACAGCCTTGTCTATCAGCCTGGCCCGCGCAATAAAGCACATAAACTGGTGGACCGTCATTTCGCCATAACTCGGCGCACCTTCGGGCAGATAGCCAATGTTGGAACGCGCCGCGACCGAGTTTTCGACCACGTCCACGCCATTGATCCATGCAGTGCCTGAGGTTGGCGTCAGAAACCCGGTCAACATTTTCATCGTGGTTGACTTACCGGCGCCATTCGGGCCCAAAAACCCCAAAACCTGACCGGGTTCAACCTTAAAACTCAGATCATCCACGGCTTTGAAAGCACCATAGGATTTTGATAAAGATTTCGCTTCGATCATGATTTACCCAGTAGTTTTAATTGGCTGGCAAACGCCGTGTGACACCCAGCCCGATTCTTTAGCCCAATATTTTCGGGTCGTATATTTTTTTTTCAAGTCCACTATATCCTGATTGGTCATTTGCCTGTATCGTTAATCGTTTTTAGGCAGTATTCTCAAAGTGGAACTCATCGAACTCGACCATTTGCCAGGTGGATTGCTGGAAACGCCGGCTTCCGGATTACATCGTTTGTTAGATGGCCCGACCCTGATCCACCTCGAAGGTCGAAACCCGGCACCCCTGTTCGTCACCGTCTTACAGCACGGCAACGAGATTACCGGCTGGGAAGCCGTGCGCCGCCTGCTGAAAAGTCATTATGAGTTTGATCAATTGCCCCGTTCCCTGTCTATCCTGGTAGGTAACGTACAGGCCGCCAAACATGGTCTGCGCCGCCTTGATGATCAACTCGATTACAACCGTTGCTGGCCCGGTGGCAAACATGAAGACAGCGAAATCGGCAAACTGTTCCGTAAAGTCTCCGATCGTATTCGGCAGATGCAGCCAATGGCTGCGATTGATTTCCATAACAATACGGGCTTGAACCCGCATTATGCGGCCATTAACCGCATACGTCCGGAGTTTCTTCGCCTGGCGTCCTATTTCTCTTCCAAGGTGGTGTACTTCACGATGCCGTTGGGAACTCAGTCCCTGTCGCTGTCACGCATCTGTCCATCGACCACCCTCGAGTGTGGGCAAGCCGGCGAAACCCACGGCACCGACCATTGTATTGGCTTCCTGGAAACCTGCATGCACCTCGATGGTCTGTCCACCTCACCGATGAATCCTGACGATGTTCACCTGTTTCACATGGTCGCCACGGTCCGCGTTAACGAGGACGCCTTGTTCGGTTTTGGCCAGGTTCCCACTGATATCGCTTTCATGGAGAACCTGGACGTTCTGAACTTCCGGGAATTGCCCAGCGGTATCTCGTTGGCTGATATCAATGGCGGACCCGTCGAACCGCTGATTGCAACGGACGTCGACGGTGTCAACGTCACGCAACAGTACTTCCGTTTTGACCGGGGACAGGTCGAGACCATCCGTGAAGTCATGCCTTCAATGCTGACACTGGATCGCCGTGTCATCCAACAGGATTGCCTGTGTTACCTGATGGACCGCATTCACTTCGAGGACCATATCGAGGTGACCGATCACGATCCATTACCGGAAAGTATCCGCCGCAGCGACCGGCCGGGCGAGCCCAGCCTATGACTTTTCTCACTGTTCGTCCCGAACGGCAGTGTTTATATTAAGTCCAGGTCAATGGAGGAAACACGATGAGCATGTGGACAGCAATAGCCCTGATAGCAATCGCCGCTATCGTCGCCGGGATTTTCAGCGACAAGGGTCAAAAACAGGATAACAAGGCTGTCAAAGCCGAGTTGGAGGCCATCAATCATAGGCTGGCCAAGCTGGAAAACGAATTACGTGAACGCGTCGAGACCCTGGAGCGTATCGTTACCAGCCCAAAGGAAGACCTGAAGCGCAAGTTCGAACATCTCGATAAGGCTTCTTAACCCTTAACAATCCAACGCGACGGTCCAACACCACTTTATTTGGCCGTCGCACTGCCATCCAACTTACAGAAAATCCATTTCAAACGCTTTGAGTACGGCGCGGGTGCGGTCCCGGACGCCCATCTTGGATAATATATTGGAGACATGGTTCTTGACCGTACCCTCGGCAACACCCAGTGAGTTGGCAATTTCCTTATTGCTGTAACCACCTGCCATCAGTCTCAATATCTCCGTTTCCCTCTCGGTGAGGGGGTCAGGCCGATCGAGGCTGGAAAAATCCGTACGCATGTTCTCCAGGCCTTTAAGCAGACGTTGGGTAACGGCCGGCTTGACCGCCGAGCCACCCTGGGAGACCGTTTTGATGGCATTGACCAGTTCATCCAGGCTGACATCCTTGAGCAGAAACCCCTTGGCGCCCGCCTTGATTCCGGCCAGCACCATTTCATCATCATCAAATGTTGTCAGTATGATCGTTGGCGGTAAAGTGCCGTCTGCTGAGAGTTGCTGCAGTACATCCAGCCCCGACTTTCCGGGCATCCGCATATCCAGCAAGACCACGTCGGGTGCAATTTCGGGAATCGTGCGAATGGCCTCGACGCCATCGGGCGCCTCGGCGATGACCTCTATTTCCTCCGACAACTCCAGCAGGCTACGTACACCTTTCCGTACCAGGTTCTGATCGTCAACCAGCATCACTCTTATCATTTTGAACACTCCTTTGAGGTGACTGTGATCGTCTCAAAATTCGGTTGGCAGCCAGGCATGAAGTGCAAATCCTTCACCCGGCTCTGATTCGATTTCGAGTTTACCACCCAATTGCCTCAAACGTTCAGTCATTCCGTTGAGGCCATTGCCGACAGCGATCTTATCCGTGCCTATTCCATCATCGCGTGCACTCATGGCCAGACCGCCACGGGTCATCGACAAACGAATCCAGAGGTTGCCGGCCTTTGCATGCCGCACGCTATTGGTAATCATCTCCTGTACACAACGCAACAGCACCTGCGCACGCTGTGGTTCGGTCATGACCTCCTGCGAGGGCAGGTCAAGATGAATTCTGGGCTTGGGGACCCCCTCGATCAGGGTATGCAGGGCTTCGGCCAGGTTGACCATGTCGCCCTGGCGCATATCGCTGACCACTTCCCGGACATCCGCCAGCAACAGCCTGGCAAGCGAGTGCGCCTGCTGCACATGCTCGAGCACTTTGCCATCGACGAGGTGGGTCACCACCTCCAGGTTCAGTGTCAATGCTGTCAGGTGGTGACCGACGAGGTCGTGTAATTCCCGCGATATTCTGACGCGTTCGGCGATCCGGGTATTTTCAGCCAACAGGGCCTGGGTCGCTCGCAATTCAGAGTTTACCCTGCGCAATTCGTCGCGCGCCATACTCTGGCGCAACACGACCACGGAACTCATAAATGCAAACAACGAGATACCCAGAAACAGACCGGCCTCCAGCGAGGCATCGGCAAGCGTGACATGGGGTAAACGGGCAAAGGTGACCGCCAGCAGAATATTCTGGGCGATCAGCCAACTGGCGGCGGGAACGATGCTCAACAGCCAGGGCAAAACGACAGACACGATCAGCAACAACATGCCCCCCAGCAAAGATTGTGAAACAGCACTGATACCCAGCGCGCTTCCGGTCAGCAGCGACAGGTACATCAGGCGATTGCTGAGGGCCGTGTACTCGGGCAGGTATTGCATCAGGTTCCAGTACATCATGCCAAACAGGGCATGCAGCATGATCCAGGCGATATAAAGCTCCAACGACAGCGGCTCGGGATAAATCCACTGCATCAACAACAACGGGATGCCTGCACAAAACCACAGGAACAGTCCCGTGTAACGGAGCAGTTCGATGGGCCGGTATGTACCCTGTAGTACGTCCATATTTAACCTATAAATAGTTGCATGCGCATCATAACGCTGGCAGGGTATATTCCCATGTTCTGTAAGTCACCGTTTGACAGGGCCATGACATCTGAAACCATCAAAAAAATCATTTTACAATCTAAACACCAGGCCCGCGACAATGATGTGCTGCGCTGCGGCGATATCAACATAGCAGAAATCACCCGGCTACTCGAATGTTACGGCTTAAACCTGGCCCTGGTGAAACCCGGAGAAGAGATCCCCGGCAGTTTCTGGGGTGATGAGGAGGCCGGTCTGATCGGCACACAGTTGCTGGTTCGCGATGATACTCCGCTGCATTCCATTCTGCATGAGTCCTGCCACTATATCTGTATGGATCAGGATCGCCGTGATGGCGTCCATACTGATGCGGGCGGTGATTATGACGAGGAAAACGCCGTCTGTTACCTGCAGATACTGCTGGCTGACCAGGTTCCGGAGCTTGGGCGGCAGCGCATGTTTGAGGACATGGATCGCTGGGGTTATTCCTTCCGCCTGGGCTCAGCCAGAGCGTGGTTTGATCGTGATGCGGAAGATGCGCGTGAATACCTGCTCAACTTTGGCCTGATAGACCGGCAGGATCAACCGACTTTCAGGCTGAGACAGTAACGCAGCAAGCTGAAGGTGTATTCGCGATGCTGTCAGATACGTCGATCAGGGCAACAGGCCGGCAAGCCATTCAGGTTTGAATTTAATCACGGCAACGGCGGCAGCTGTCGCGGCGACAAGCCCCCAGGCCAGTACCCTTGGCCAAATGGCCGGGGTTTTCCTGACCACCTCATCCGTCAATACGCGCTCGGGCCTTAGTCCGGGCGCCTGCAACATCAGTCGGCAGGTGCCAATACGGATCTCATCACCGGAGGCCAGAAACGTTTCCAGCACCGGTTCACCGTTGAGCAACGTGCCGGCATCCGACCCCAGGTCTTTCAGTTGCAATTGCCGGTTGTCCAGCAAACGAATTTCTGCATGATGAGGCGCTATTCCCGTCTCATTAATTTGCACATCACAGTCAGCAGATGATCCCAGCACCAGCGTTTCCCCAATCGGAAAAGACTGGTTGATCACGCTACCCGAACTACCTTTTAATTTGTAAAGACTCATACAGTTAAACCCGTCATCATGCCTGGTTTGTCGTGTTTGCAGCATCAACCACGACCATAATCTCACGCAGAACAGTGGTGGCATAAGCACCGGCTGGCAATTGGAAAGACAGCCTTAAATCACCACCTGTAAATTCCCATTGCAAATTCGCCGGGTATAGACGCAGTGCCCTGCGGCCAGACTGCACGCGTTGCGCTTTCAGAACATCGCTCAATACCTCGAAGTTCTGCAGCACCGCCTGCTCAAAAACCGCTGCCCCGGCAGACGGCTTACTGCCACCCTCACCGGGCAGTGGTCCGGTAGGATGTATATCCAGCCGCTGGCAACGATCTTCAATGTCTGCATCCACTTTTTCACATTCAAAAATGGAATGAGTACCATTGAGCATCACCAGTTCACCATCCATGATGTTGTTCCAACTGCCATTTCTGACACGTTCTGCGAGCACCTCGTTGAACAGAAAACTGCGCATCGCCGACAGGTAAATGCTTCGTTTGTTTCGCGGCAAACGGGTATTGGTGCTCAACAGTTTATAACCACGATCCACATTCAATCCGTTTCGTCCAAAACGCTGGGGACCAAAGTAATTTGGCACGCCATTTGACTGAATTTGAACAAGACGCTGCTCTGTATGGGTCAGGTCACCATCAAAGTGACGGATGACCAGTTCAAAGCGATTACCATCCAGGGTCCCGCGCTTCAGTTTGCGCGTGTGCAAGCGGCTGTCGAGAATTCTAACACCTTCAATATTTGCACCGCTAATCAGTTCGGAAGATGATTCACCCGCGGGTATTGAGAACCACTGGCGGGTAACGGCATGCCGGTCTTTCATCCCGGCATAACCGACATCACGACGGGCACAATTGACCACTTTGGCCAGTTGCGAGGCAACCCAATCGGTATTTGCGTTTTGCTTTTCCACCCACAACCAAAGGTGGGTGCCTTCACCAACAGGTGTAAGCCTGGCGACCTCTTCGACAATGAAGTCTTCGGCCCTGGCACGGATCTCTCCACGCGCCAAGGGTTTGCCGTTAAAGTACGGCCAATCGGGAATATCAAACATTTACCAACTCTTGATCAGTACAACGGCGAGCGCCGTTATACCTTCACCACGACCACAAAAACCCAGGCCCTCGGTGGTCGTTGCCTTGACTGAAATATTTTCTTTATCGGTACCCAGGTCTTCCGCGATGCAGGTACGCATGGCTTCTGTATGTGGCGACACCCTGGGTTGCTCACATACCAGCGTGATGTCCGCATTGATGATGGACCAGCCTTGATGCTTTAGCAAAAGGTCAACCTTGCGCAATAATTCACGGCTGTCAGCACCGGCCCAGCGCGGATCTGAGGGTGGAAAGTGATGGCCGATATCGCCCAACGCCGCGGCGCCAAGCATTGCGTCACACAATGCATGCAGGGCAACATCACCATCGGAATGCGCCATCAAACCTTGGCTATGGGGAATCCTGACACCGGCCAACATGACGTGATCACCATCGCCAAATGCATGTACATCGACACCCTGTCCAATACGAATCTTCATGTCAGGCGGTTTGATTTCTTCTCTTCAGCAATGCTTCGGCAATCGCCAGGTCACCGGCTTGGGTGATCTTGATATTGGCGGCCGAGCCCATCACAAGCTTCGGGTGGTACCCGGCAAACTCCATGGCTGATGCTTCGTCGGTCAGCTCACAACCCGCCGCAAAAGCCTCGTCAATGGCTTTTGCCAAAACCCCTATTCTAAACAACTGTGGAGTCTGGGCTGCCCATAAACCGGTCCGGTCCTCGGTTGAAATAATGTCGTTTGAATCATCCGCCCGTTTGAGCGTATCAGCGACCGGCATTGCCAGAATTGCGCCGTCGCTGCTGGGCAAACCCTGTTCCAGCAACCTGTCGAGGCTTCTGTCCGACAAACAGGGTCTCGCTGCATCATGCACCAGCACCCAATCAGACTCTGAATAACTTTCCACAAGGTATGCCAGACCGTTGCGCACTGATTCAGCCCGTGTTTCACCTCCGGTTACCCGGGCGACGTTGGCAGCAGCACGACCCACCTGAGACTCGAACAACTGGTCCTCTTCGGCAAGGATGACCGTCACGCTGCAAATCATCGGATGATACTGAAACGCCCGGATAGAATGTGTCATCACGGCCTGACCGAGAATCGGCAGGTACTGCTTGAGCATGTCTCCACCGTAACGGCTGCCACGACCGGCGGCAGGGATCAAGGCATGAACTTTATCTAAACTCATAAGCCCTCTCTTTCGCCTGGTTCGGCGACCTGCGACCCAGGTGGTGGTGGCACCACCTGGTAAAATTGTTCAGCGGGCTTGATTAAACCCAGTTCACTCCGCGCGCGCTCTTCGACCGCATCAAGCCTTTCGCGTAAATCCTCCACCTCGGCCTGCAGCTCGGCATTTCTCTGAAGCAGGTCATCATTGGTCTGACGCTGTGCTTCAACACGCGCCTCAAGCCTCGCCACTTCCGTGAAGCCACCCTCCCCCAACCACAGTTTGAACTGCAGCAATACCAGCAGAACAAACATGATCAGGATGACCACACGCATTCCAGTGTCAGCCTCCGACGCGGTTGAATGCTGCCATGCCGGGATAGTGGGCCTTGCTTCCAAGTGCTTCCTCAATCCTCAATAACTGGTTGTACTTTGCAACCCGGTCTGAGCGACACAATGAGCCCGTCTTGATCTGCGTGGCAGAAGTGGCAACGGCCAGGTCGGAAATGGTGGTATCTTCGGTTTCACCGGACCGGTGCGACACGACCGCCGTGTAACCAGCCTTGGCAGCCATGTCTATAGCACCGATGGTTTCGGTCAATGTACCAATCTGGTTCAGTTTGATCAGGATTGAATTGGCAATGCCTTTTTCAATGCCTTCTGCAAAAATCTTCGTATTGGTTACATACAGGTCATCGCCCACCAACTGGCATTTATTACCCGACAATTCTGAGTGTATCGCCCAGCCTTCCCAGTCATCTTCAGCCAGGCCGTCTTCGATGCTGATAATCGGGTACTGATCTATCCAGCTGTCGAGATACTCGGCAAATTCAGCGGACGTGAATGAACGGTTTTCAGAGGCAAAATGATACCTTCCGTCACGATAGAACTCGGACGCAGCTGCATCAAGGCCCAGGCATACATCTTTACCCACCACGTAACCGGCTTTTTCGATGGCTTCCAGTACCGCTTCGATCGCGGCTTCATTGGATGGCAGGTCGGGGGCAAAACCACCCTCATCTCCCACGGCAGTGGAAAGACCCCGGCTGCTGATCACGCTTTTCAGCGCATGAAACACTTCAGTGCCACAGCGCAAGGCCTCGGAAAATGACCCGACACCTACCGGCAAAATCATAAATTCCTGAACATCCACACTGTTATCGGCATGTGCACCACCATTGACGATATTCATCATCGGAACCGGCAGGTCAGTGGCTTTACCGCCACTGAGCCACGACCACAAAGGCACCCTGTGATGATTGGCCATGGCATGCGCATTGGCCAGTGAGACACCCAATATGGCATTGGCGCCCAACTTGGATTTATTATGTGTACCATCCAGGTCTATCATTAACTGATCCAGGGCTTGTTGGTCGCTGGCATCGAAACCCAGCAAATTTGATGCAATTTCACCGTTGACATTGGCAACCGCCTTCAGGACGCCCTTGCCGCCATATATGTCGGGATTTCCGTCGCGAAGTTCGATGGCTTCACGGGCTCCGGTGGAGGCGCCGGACGGCACGGCCGCCCTTCCAAAAGCGCCTGAGTCAAGTTCTACCTCGGCTTCAAGTGTGGGGTTGCCCCGTGAATCCAGAATCTGGCGGGCATGTATGGACTTGATACGTGTCATTAATTTTTCTCTCTTGTATTTGATTATCTGTTTATTTCGCGCTCAACAAACCCGGAGGCCTTACTGACCTGGTCCAGGGACTTGAGCGTAACTAATAGGGATTCCATGCGGTCCAGCGGCCAGGCATTGGGCCCGTCGCTTTTCGCATTGGCTGGATCTGGATGGGTTTCCATGAACAGACCAGAAACACCCACGGCCATCGCTGCACGCGCTAACACCGGGATAAATTCTCTTTGACCACCCGACGAATCGCCTTGCCCACCTGGTAGCTGCACCGAGTGTGTACCATCATATACCACCGGGCAACCGGTATCCCGCATGATGGCCAGCGAGCGCATATCGGAAACGAGATTATTATAACCAAAAGAAACACCCCGTTCACAGACCATGATTTGCTCGTTGCCGGTGCTGCGCGCCTTGTTGCTTACATTTTTCATTTCCCAGGGAGACAAAAATTGCCCCTTCTTGATATTCACCGGCAGACCGGCAGAGGCCACCCGGGTGATAAAATTGGTCTGGCGACATAAAAACGCCGGTGTTTGCAATACATCTACAACCCCGGCCACCGCAGCGATATCGGTATCCTCATGCACATCGGTCAACACCGGTACACCGACTTCACGTTTGACTTTTTCCAGGATGCGTAGTCCTTCCTGCATGCCGGGCCCGCGAAAACTATCAATGGATGAACGGTTTGCCTTGTCAAACGATGACTTGTAAATAAAGGGAATACCCAATCTGCCCGTGATCTCTTTCAGCTGGGTTGCTGTCTGCAGGGCCAGTTGCTCTGACTCAATCGCACAGGGACCCGCAATTAAAAAGAATGGCTGGTCAAGACCGACTTCAAAACCACATAACTTCATAAACTGACGACTTCCGCGGGCAATTCACCTTGCTGCGACTTCAATGCGGCCTCAATAAAACCGGTAAACAGAGGATGGCCATCCAGCGGTGTGGAGGTGAACTCGGGGTGGAACTGGCAACCCAGGAACCACGGGTGAGAAGGTATCTCGACGATTTCGACCAGGGTCTCATCCATCGAGTGGCCGGATAATGTCATGCCATTTTTTTGCAATATATCGCGGTAATGGTTATTGAACTCATAACGGTGACGATGACGTTCGGTGATGATGTCCTTCCCATACAGCTTATGCGCCAGTGACCCTGGACGTAAACGGCAGCGCTGACCTCCCAGGCGCATGGTGCCGCCAAGGTCTGAATCTTCGGAACGTGTCTCAACGGTTCCCGATGCGTCCAGCCATTCGGTGATCAGGCCGATCACCGGGTTGCTTGTGTCAGGATCAATCTCAGTGCTGTTGGCATCAGTAAGCCCGCATACATTGCGTGCAAATTCCACCACGGCTGCCTGCATGCCATAACAGATACCCAGGTAAGGAATATTGTTTTCACGGGCATATCGAATGGCCATCACTTTGCCCTCAAAACCGCGCTCGCCAAAACCACCCGGCACCAATATCGCATCGGCTTTTTCAAGCAATTGAATCCCTTCTTCCTCGAGTTGCTCAGAATCCACCCGCAGCAGGTTCACATGGATACGTTGCTTCAGTCCGCCGTGGGTCAGCGCCTCTGTCAGTGATTTATATGCATCTGAATGCTCGACATATTTTCCAACCATGGCAACGGTGACTTCATGTTTTGGATGGGCAAGCCTGTCGACCACCTGTTCCCAACGTGTCAGATCAGCCTTGCCTGCCTTTAAGCCCAGGCGTTCAACGACGATGTCATCCAGGCCTTGCTCGTGGAGCAATATCGGGATTTCATAAATGCTTTCGCGGGCATCCAGCGCAGTGATAACCGCGTTCTTGGGAACATTGGTGAACAGCGCGATCTTCGCGCGTTCCTCTTCGGAGATTTCCCTTTCACAACGCGCCAGGATGACATCGGCGGCAATGCCGATTGAGCGTAGCTCCTTGACCGAGTGCTGCGTCGGTTTGGTCTTGATTTCCCTGGCGGCTTTCAGATAGGGAACCAGTGTCAGGTGCATGAACATTGCCTGGCGACCGAATTCAACGCCCATTTGCCTGATGGCTTCAAGAAACGGCAGTGACTCGATGTCACCCACCGTGCCGCCAATCTCGATCAACGCGACATCAAAACCCTCCGCCGCCTTGATGACATTGTTCTTGATCTCATCGGTTATATGGGGAATCACCTGCACAGTCCCACCGAGGTAATCGCCGCGGCGCTCCCTGGCAATGACATTGTTATAGATTCGACCGGTGGTGAAATTATTCAGCTGGGTCATTCGTGTGCTGATAAAACGCTCGTAGTGCCCGAGGTCGAGATCGGTTTCGGCACCGTCCTCTGTGACGTAAACCTCTCCATGCTGAAACGGACTCATGGTTCCGGGATCAACGTTGATATACGGGTCGAGTTTGACCAGGGTTACTTTGAGACCGCGTGTTTCAAGCACTGCGGCCAGTGATGCTGCGGATAAACCTTTGCCCAAAGATGAGACAACGCCGCCGGTAACGAAAATATATGATGTCATGCCAGAACCTGCTCTGAGTTTGTGTGAGTTCTGGAACACCATTATACGTATCGAGCCTGATGGTTGCGACCAGAGAATCGTTCTTCTTTATGCAAAATGCGATTTGTGTTACAAAGTGCAGCTTGTTCACTCCAGATAACTTACTATGAACCCACGCTCAACACGCAAGTCGGCTTCATCATGCCGATCAGAACCCCACACAAGAATACTAAAAGTGCTGGGTCTGACAATGTTGTTGCTGATGGCGGCGGGCAATGTCAGCGCCATGGAAATAACCGAATGGCGTTTTCAGACTTCACTTTACACGAGACATTGGGACCCGGACCCGGATCATGTCAATAATTCCAAACTGCTTAACATTGAGTTTGAAACAAGCAGCAGGTGGTTATACGGCTTTGCCTATTTTGACAATTCATTCGGTCAGCCAAGCCAGTATCTGTATGCCGGTTACTCTTGGCCCATGTTCAAAACGGACTGGGCCTATTTCAAGGTGACCGGTGGATTTTTGCATGGTTACAAAGAGCCTTACGAAGAAAAGATACCCATGAACCAGCTGGGTGTTGCACCTGCAATCGTTCCCGCTTTTGGTCTGAAATACAAACGTGTGTTTACCGAATTACAAATTCTTGGAGTGGCCGCTATTACCTGGACTGCCGGGTTTAATTTTGGACATAAAAAAGATTAGAATTGAAGCAAATAGGCCGGGGTGGTTAATCCCGATAAAACAGCCATCGTCGGGCGGCTAGGCACGACATTCATTATCACCAGGTAACGGAGTTACATGAGCAAACAGTATCAGGCCCGGGACATCGAAGTCCTGACCGGTCTAGAACCCGTACAACGCCGGCCCGGCATGTACACCGATACAAGTCACCCCAACCACCTGATACAGGAAGTCATCGATAACAGTGTCGATGAAGCCCTGGCCGGATACTGCAAGGACATCGAGGTCACCCTGCATGAAGACGGCTCCATCGAAGTCACCGATAACGGGCGCGGGATGCCTGTGGATATACACCCGGAACATGGCATACCGGGTGTCGAACTGATTCTTACCCGCCTTCATGCCGGTGGCAAATTCTCCAATGACAACTACCAGTTCTCGGGCGGCTTGCACGGCGTCGGCGTCTCGGTGGTCAACGCGCTTTCCACCGACCTCGAGGTCTGGATCAAGCGCGACGGCCATGAATACCACATGGCGCTTCAGAACGGTCACAAAACCAGTGATCTGAAGGTTGTGGGTACGGTGGGCCAGCGCAATACCGGTACGCGATTGCGATTCTGGCCGGACCCGAAGTACTTTGACAGCCCCAAGATCGTCTACAAGGAACTGCGGCACCTGTTGCGCGCCAAGGCCGTTTTATGTCCTGGTCTGCACGTTACCCTGGTCAAGGCCAGGACCGGTGAAAAGGAAGAATGGCAGTTTATGCAGGGGCTCGAGGATTACCTGCAAGACGCGCTGATGGGCATTACCCAACTGCCTGAACAGCCATTTACAGGCGATATGAAAGGCCAGGATTCTGAAGTCACCTGGGCGCTGTGCTGGTTGCCCGAGGGCGGACAACTACAGGAAAGCTACGTCAACCTGATCCCCACCATTGCCGGCGGCACACATGTCAATGGCCTGCGGACCGGCATGGTAGACGCGCTGCGCGAATTCTGCGAAATGCACAACCTGCTGCCACGCGGTGTACGCCTGGCGCCGGACGATATCTGGGACCGTATCGCCTATATATTGTCGGTCAAAATGAGTGACCCGCAGTTCAGCGGCCAGACCAAGGAACGCCTCTCGTCACGTGCCTGCGCGACCTTTGTTTCCGGTGTGGTCAAGGATGCATTCAGCCTGTGGCTGAACAAAAATGTTACCGACGGTGAGGCCATCGCTACACTGGCGATAAGCAATGCACAAAAACGCATGAAGAAAAACCGCCAGGTGGTGCGTAAAAAAGTCACATCCGGCCCCGCCCTGCCCGGTAAGCTGGCTGACTGCAGCAGCCAGGACCTGGCCCTGACGGAATTGTTCCTGGTCGAAGGTGATTCGGCCGGGGGTTCCGCCAAGCAGGCGCGCAACCGTGAGTACCAGGCCATTCTGCCGCTGCGTGGCAAGATATTGAATACCTGGGAAGTCGAATCAGATGCAGTGCTGTCCAACCAGGAGGTGCACGATATTTCCGTAGCCATCGGCGTCGATCCGGGTTCCAGCGTAATTTCCGAACTGCGCTATGGCAAGGTCATCATACTGGCTGATGCGGACTCGGACGGTCTGCATATTGCGACATTGTTGTGTGCGCTATTCCTGAAGCATTTCCATGCGCTGGTCGAGACCGGCCATGTGTTCGTCGCCATGCCGCCGCTGTATCGAATTGACGTTGGCAAGGAGACCCATTACGCCCTTGATGCTGAGGAGCGCCAGGCCGTCCTGGATGTGATAGCCGCTGAGAACAAGCGCGGCAAGATCCTCGAAACCCGCTTCAAGGGCCTCGGTGAGATGAATCCTCTGCAACTGCGCGAAAGCACTATCGACCCTGATACGCGCCGCCTCGTGCAACTGACCATCGATAGTGAGAGCAAGACCACCAGCATGATGGATATGTTGCTGGGTAAAAAGCGCGCCTCCGACAGAAAATCCTGGCTGGAAGACAAGGGCGACCTGGCAACCGCCTAATATACATGTGATCAATCAATGAACGAAATAACCCAAAGCTTCTCAGAGCACGAACGAATCCCACTGCGGCAATACGCTGAAAAGGCCTACCTCGACTACTCCATGTACGTGGTGCTTGACCGGGCGTTACCGCATATCGGCGATGGCCTTAAACCGGTACAACGACGAATCATCTACGCCATGAGTGAACTGGGTTTAAGCTCCCAGTCAAAACACAAGAAGTCGGCCCGCACCGTCGGTGATGTGCTGGGTAAATTTCACCCCCACGGTGATTCCGCCTGCTACGAAGCCATGGTGTTGATGGCACAACCGTTTTCATACCGTTATCCGTTGATTGACGGACAGGGCAACTTTGGTTCACCTGACGATCCCAAATCGTTTGCCGCGATGCGTTACACCGAATCGCGCATGTCACCTTATGCAAAAACCCTGCTGGCCGAGGTCAGCATGGGCACGGTTGACTGGGCACCCAATTTTGACGGCACACTGAAAGAACCCACGAAACTACCGGCCCGCTTGCCCAATATTCTGCTCAACGGCAGCACCGGCATCGCCGTTGGTATGGCGACGGATATTCCGCCACACAACCTGCGCGAGGTGGTCAGCGCCTGCATAAGACTGCTGGACGAGCCCAAGTCCACCGTTGCCGAGCTTAACGAACATATACTGGCGCCGGATTTTCCAACCGATGCCGAGATTATCACGCCAAGGGAAGATATCCTGGCAATGTATGAAACCGGCCACGGCTCGGTCAAGATGCGGGCCATATGGGAAAAGGAGAACGGCGATATCGTCATCACCGCTCTGCCCCACCAGGTTTCACCGGCCAAGGTGCTTGAACAGATCGCGGCGCAAATGCAGGCCAAGAAACTGCCGATGGTCGAGGACCTCAGGGATGAATCGGATCATGAGAACCCGACGCGCCTGTTGATTGTTCCACGGTCGAACCGGGTTGATACCGAGCAGTTGCTGAATCACCTTTTTGCCACTACCGACCTTGAGCGCAATTACCGCATTAACCTCAACATTATCGGTAATAACGGCAAGCCCCAGGTGCTGAACCTGCGCAATTTACTGCAGCAATGGCTGAGTTTCCGCCTCGACACGGTTACACGCAGGCTGGAGTTCCGGCTGGACCAGGTGGTGGACCGCCTGCATATTCTCGAAGGCCTGTTGATTGCCTTTCTGAATATCGATGAGGTGATCCACATCATTCGCACCGAGGATCAACCCAAACCGGTGTTGATGAGCCATTTTGGCATTACCGGAACCCAGGCCGAAGCCATTCTCGAACTTAAACTGCGGAACCTGGCCAAGCTGGAGGAGATGAAAATCCGCGGCGAACAGGCCGAACTTGAAGAGGAAAGAGAGTACCTGGAAACCACGCTGGGTTCAAAACAGCGTATGAAAACCCTGGTCAAAAAAGAACTATTGGAAGATGCTGAAAAATATGGGGACGAAAGACGTTCGCAATTGACCGAACGCGAGGCGGCCCAGGCATTGAAAGAAGAAGACCTGATCCCGTCAGAGACATGCACCGTTGTGTTGTCCAAATCCGGTTGGGTCAGGGCCGCCAAGGGCCACGAGATTGATCCCACCACGCTGAATTACAAGTCTGGTGACGAATTCCAACATGCCGCGAAGGGCCGCAGCAATCAGCAGGCGGTGTTTCTGGATACCTCCGGCAGGGCCTATTCGCTGGCGGCGCACAGCCTGCCTTCGGCAAGAAGTCTGGGTGAACCACTGACCAGCCGTTTCACACCGGCGGACGGCGGACAATTCATCTATGCCATTGCCGGCGAATCACAACAGAAACTGGTTCTGGCAAGTTCATACGGTTATGGCTTCGTCACCGAAACGGTCAATTTGCACAGCAAGATGAAAGCCGGTAAAGCGATGATCTCATTGCCGGGTGATTCAAAACCGGTCGAGCCCGCAATCATCACATCTGATGAAACCGACACCGTGGTTTGTGTCACCTCGGATGGTTATCTGCTGGCGTTCCCGCTATCCGATTTACCCGCCCTGTCCAAGGGCAAGGGCAACAAACTGATCAATATTCCACCTAAACGCCTGAAATCGGGAGAGGAATATATGATCGGCTTGGTGGTGGTTACCGAAAAGGATGAAATCCTGGTCTGGGCAGGTCAACGTTATTTGCGCATTGGCAAAAAGGACCTGCAACACTTCCAGGGTGAACGCGCCAAGCGGGGCCGGAAGCTACCGCGTGGTTTCCAACGCGTAACCCGCATAGAAGTGGCCGACGACTGATTTAAGCCTGGACACCATGTCTGGGCACTATTCCAGGGCTAGCGGGATAGATTTGAGCCCATGCTGGAGCTGGACCGCCTGGCAGCCTCGGATTCCGCCCTTCTTTGCGCCTTGGCAATTAAAGCCTTTTGCCCGTATTTGGCTTTCAGCTTTTTTGCGGCTTTCTGGGCACCGGGCTTATCACCTATGCGTTCAAGCAGTTGCTCACTGCTGATTGTGACTAAAGGATCACCGCCCGCCTCGGCCAGCACCGACCAGGCGTAGGCCTCCTCCAGGTCGGCCCGTCTGCCTTCTCCATTGGCCAACATGTGCGCCACCCGCCCCTGGGAATAATGGTCGCCGGCTTTGGCCAGTTTTAAATACAACTTGTTAGCCGCCTTAAAATCCTTTAGGGAATAAAGCTGGTCTGCCTCGTTACGGTTCTCACTGATGCCATCGGCAGAGGCCACAGGCACCAGAGCAACACTGAGCAGGAGCAACCATAGTGTTAAGAAAACAGCTTTCATTTCGCTTTCCAAAGAGGGTGTTTATCAAAGGGGCTGTAGATGATAACAGCGACAATTTTCCACGTATACCCTCAAGACTTCTATTGGTCACAAAGGCAGCAGCAATGCGCTCACGGTACCGAATTCAATCAAGACTCCCGGCCGGCACCCTTCAAACATACGCAGTTTACCCGGAAAGCGACTATCGCTTTCCGGGCTTTCTTATTGGCCAGCCCGCAAAACAGTTATGCGGGCTTGCTGACCCAGATCAATAAATCGCCGGACTGTTAAGTAAAATGGCATTTTATCGGTATACTTGGCCATCGTGATTTCTGTCGATATGTACTGAACATAATAATGGGTCGTGAATCAATTCACTAACAGGCGAGTGTTTTCAAGCAGGATTTAACATGGCAAAGATTGAATGGAGAGATGAGTTTTCTGTCGGCAACGTTGTTATCGATCGTGAACATAAAAACCTGATCGAGCAGATCAATGAGCTGTATGAATTGCTCTTTCACTCAACGGACTCTTTGAAAATCGAGAGTTTACTTGATGATATCCATGCCAACATTTCGGCGCATTTCGCCTTTGAAGAGTTACTGATGAGCGAAGCCGCTTTTGCCGAATACGAGGAACACAGAAAAGACCATGAAACCCTGCTCGACCAGATAAATGATATGGTTTTCAGCTTTTCAGAAGATCCGGAAACCGGTCGACAGTTGTTGAAAGACAAGATGTCCAACTGGTTTGCAAATCACTTTGTTACCTTCGATGCACGTCTGCACAATCAACTTGCGCCCGAAACTGGTTAGCAGGACCTGATCCGGCCATCAGCAGTCATTCCGACCGGGTGTCCACCAGCTTCATACCTGCATCATTCTTTCTTGCACCTTTGACCTGCGCAGAAACCGCATTGATCATTGCCTGTTCGTCATCCGCCAGGCTGATTTGCAGCGATTGGAGGTTTTCCCGTAAGTAAGTCCTGCGCTTGGTACCCGGAATGGGAAAAATATCGGTCCCCCTGGCAGTCAACCACGCCAACGCAACCTGGGCCGGTTTGCAGCGATGCCTGGCGGCGATCTCTTCCAGCAGTTTTACCACCGCCAGGTTGGCGGCAAAGTTTTCACCCTGGAAAAGCGGAATATCCCGGCGATAGTCCTTTTCGCCAAACTCTTCGGCATTCTGCAAATGGCCGGTCAAAAACCCGCGACCAAGCGGACTGTAGGGCACCACGGCCACATTTAATTCACGGCATTTTGCCAGTATGTCTGATTCGATATCCCGCACCCAAATGGAATACTCGGTCTGCAATGCTGTGATCGGATGTATGGAACAGGCTTTTTGCAAACTCGCGGCTGAAACCTCTGAGAGCCCCAGGTACCTGACCTTGCCTTCAGTGACCAGGTGTGACATGGCATCGACCGTTTCGTCCAATGGAACCTGCGGATCAATCCGATGAAGATAATACAGATCGATATGGTCAACCTTGAGTCTTTGCAGACTCGCATCACAGGCTTTTTTGACGTATTCCGGCCGTCCATTTAAACCGGATTCATCGGGTAAAAAACCAAACTTGGTGGCCAGGATGACACGGTTACGGTTTTTTTTAAGCGCCTGGCCAAGCAGCAATTCATTGTGGCCATTGCCATAAACGTCTGCTGTATCGAGAAAATTGACGCCCGAATCTATCGCCAACTGAAGGGTGGCAAGCGACTCTTTATCGTTGGTCGGTCCATACCATTCAGACATTCCCATACAGCCCAGACCAAGTCGCGAGACCATAAGTCCGCTGTTACCCAGTGGTTGATAATCCATAAACAACTGCCTCAAGCCTTATCCATTCTGGCAGATTATATGATACGGGCAGCCAGTAACCGCGACATTTTGGGGTTTTTACAAAACACACCAACCAGAATGATCCTTTAAAACACCGATAATAGAGGTTGCCGGTCAGACATTCGGGTTCGACATGGCCTGGGAAGGCAAACGCATCGGTGACTGCGAGTAGCACTGCCGGCATCACGCATGGTAAATGTTTGCGGTTTCTCTCTGAAAAAGGGCCGGATTTAACGGCCCTTTTCCATTAGCGGCTTTACTGCAGCCTTTGCAGGTAAATACTATTTGCCCTCTATAAATCTCAGAATGGTATCCAGCTGCGCCTCGGCGTGCATACCGGCCTGCTCAAGACAGACATCACCCTGTCCACTGCCCAGGAAACTGCCTGATTTCCATGGATACATGGAGTATTTTCTACCGCGTTCGGACATGATCCAACGATAGGTTGTGCCTACCGTAAAGCCTGAAAACATCATGGCTGAAGTGGCTGCCCGAAATGGATAAATTTCATTCCGCTCCTCCTCACCCAGGCGATCGAACAGCTCTGCGCTGGCGACATAATAAACATCCAGGTTAATACCTTTTTCTTTCAGGCGTGGTAATACATCTGCAGCAAAAGCATAGGCCACCTCGCTACCCTGGTAGACGATGGTTGCATCAGGTTTGCCATTGGCCTTGAGCAGATTGTAGACACCTTTAACCGAGTCTTCAGCAGGCGCCAGGCCAAGCGCCGCGCGGTCCAGCATGACCTCGGACGGACGTGTCACATAGGCTGCCAGCACTGCCGGGCGTTGCAGCAGGGCTTCAGCGGTTAACGGCCAGAGCTCGTTGGGATCCCATGGTGTCAGGCTGATCATGACATCACCCGGGAAATTCTCCTGCAATACCTGCAATGCCTGCGGCTCGGCATGGGTTGGACCATCCTCGCCGGTCTTCACCCCGGCATGCCCGCAGACGATGACGAAGGTCTTGTTTGGTTCACCGGGCACACGGTGACGCAGGGTCTGCTGACCAATGCCATGGGTCTTGGCGCAAATGGTATTCAAAGGCGCAATAAAAGCCCCATAGGACGAACCCACGCCCATCTGGTAACCCAGCGTGGAGATGCCGGAACAAATACCGCCCATGGCGTCTTCGGCAATACCCCCCGCGGAGAACAGTCGGGAATCCGGGTTATCCACCGGATGCCAGAAACCCGAGCCAAAACCGCTACCGATACTGGAAATATTGGTGGAGCCATACAGATCAGCCGCGGCCGCCAGGACCGCCCCATTGGTGAGTTTGTTTACATGGCTGAGACCATCAGACAACGCGCCGCGCAATGTTTGTGATGAACCGTGCTCGTATGTACAGGCCTGCGGCCTTACAAACGGCGAAATGGCCCCGGCTTCATACAGCTTGCCCAGCTGGGGGGCATCAGGGCGGAACAACCTCGGCCTGGCGGCAAGACGCTGCTGGCTCGCCAGAACAAAATCGCCCAGGTGCCGGGTTAACGTCTCGTTGGCCGCAAAAACCTCGCGGATAACCATCAACGAGTCGTAATAGGCCTTTTCAACCGATTCCGCTGTCTTTTCGCCGTCAAAACGTGGAAATTGCACGCCAAATGCATCTTCGAAAGGTTTCAGCGCCTGCAGGTATTCATTGCTGTAAAACTTGTGACCGCCACCGTGTGATTTCTTACCTTCGATACCATATTTCCAGCCTTTGACCGTGCGGTAAACGATACCCGTAGGTTTACCATTGCGCAGCGCCAGCGCCATGTTCTGCGCTGCATTAACCTGGGCGAAATCGAAGCCGTCGGGCACATAAATAACATTAAAGCCATGCACCAGCAGAAACTCGCAGGGATCCCACTGCACATAATCACCGGGCGTATCACCGTCACGGGTGACAAAATCCGAGTCAATGGCTGCCTGGTTCCAGTCGACATGCATATACAGGTTATCCAGACCGGAACTGGCGGCAGATGCCAGCGCTTCGGCCACGCGTCCGGGTGTCAGGCCGCCCTCACCTTCAATAATATGAACCGCAGGCGCGTTGGCGCCATGCATGTCTTTCAGCGTCAGGGCCAGCCCGGTAGAGGTGGCCACACCGACGCCACTGGGACCGGTGGACAGCCAGATAAAAGGTGTCTCCGGTGTCGGGTGACCATCCAGCGGCTTAGAGCCGAATTTTTTAAATAACGGGGTCCTGGTAATCGGGTTTTTACGGAAGCCCAAAAGGTCTTCCAGGCGCATTTGCTGGACCACCTCCGGTAACATTTCCGGGTGAGACTGGCTCACCACTTCATTACGCAAGGCCCACATGGCGTATAAACCCAGGGCCTTGTGCCCGGCCGCATAGGAGATGATATCGGCAGTTCGGTCCATCGGGTTGGAGAAGTCGTAATCCATTTGCTTGAAAACCAACGATTCGACAATGTGACCGCTGGAGATACTGCCACCCGGATGCCCCGAAGAGGCGTGGTTGAACATAACCGCGCACAGGGTTCTGTAAATGAGGTTGTAAAACTCGAGACTTTCACTGTCTTGTGCCGGCAGAGAAAAATCGGCGCCGGGGTCGAGCGAAATAAATTCGGTGCCCCGTTCCTGTAAATTGAGTGAGTATGACATCAGTTTTACCTCTTAAGAGAAATGCTCTTGTTTTTCAACAAATTTTGCGAAGCCAGCTTCATCAATGACAGCTTTCGCCATGCGTTCCATACCGATCTTCAGGTCTTCAAGTCCGGTAGCAATGGAAAGCCGCAGAAAATGCATGTTTTCAGCGCCGATCTGGCCAAACGATTTACGATCCATCATGGCAACATGGTAATCCCACAGCAGGAACATCTGGAACAACGTTGATGGACTGGTGGTCTTTTTCAGGTCAGCCGGCAGGGATGCATAGGCCTCATCGATCTTCAGGTTTTTGACCACACCTGCGATATTGGGGAACACATAAAAAGCGCCCTTGGGCAACTGGCATTGGACGCCTGGCATGTTGTTCAGTGCATCGACAACGAAATCACGACGCTCTTCAAAAGCCGCATTCATCCGGGCAATGCTCACCTTGCTCAATGGCGACTCAATAGCAAGGCGGGCGCCTTCCTGGTTGTAGGGCGGTATGCATGAGAAATAATTGATATTCAGGTTTTTGAATAACAGCGCCTCTTCAACAGACGGGAAGACCACCCAGCCGATACGCCCGCCCGTCCACGAATATGACTTCGAGGCGCCGGTTGCAATGATGGTTTTGTCCTGCATGCCTTCAACCGAGGCAATGCTGTAGTTTTCGGCCCCGTCAAACAGGATGTTTTCATATATCTCATCGGAATAGATGCGGATATTGGGGTCACATCTGCGCTTGATGACCTCTGCGATCTCTTCGAGTTGCTCCCTGGATGCAACACCACCGGTTGGATTGGACGGGAAATTCATAAAGATCAACTTGGTCTTATCAGTGATCAACCTTTCAAGATCCGCCCCGGTAAAACTGAAACCCAGGTCCTCACGTAAATGCAGGGGCACCGGCACGGCGCCGACATAGTTGATAAAAGATTCATAGATCGGGAAGCCCGGGCTCGGATAGATGATTTCATCACCCGGGTTGCAATAGGTTTGCTGGCAAAGGCCAATCGGTGGTTTGCCACCTGGAAACACCACCACCTGCTCGGCGGCAATCTCGATTCCCCTGGCATCGCCGATATATTTGGCCACCGCTTTTCTCAATGGAAGAATGCCCTGCGGGTCACAGTAATGGACATTGTCTTTATCCAGCTGGGCTTTAACCTCTTCCCGCACGTGTTTGGGCAAAGGAAAATCCGGTTCACCAAGGTTGCACTTGATCACTTTGTTACCGGCATTCTCAAGGGCGACGATATAAGGCCCGACTTTAAAGGCATTTTCTGTGGCGATGAGGGACGTACGATCAGAAATAAGATTCATGACAGTTTCCTGTGATTTGGTTTGGCAGGAACCCGGACTAAAGCGACGATTGAGTACGCACGGACCTGCGTATATACATGTGAACAGCCACACGATATACGCTCTGCAATCAGAGCTCTATGACGTAGATCATGTGTTCATATTGCGCTGTGAATGCGCAGTAAAAAATGAAGATCTACAAAGCGTATGGGTAGCCCGGTGTTATTCCGTCATTTCGTTGGCCGACCAACTGATGGCTGCCAACTTCCACTTTCCCGAAACCTTTTGCCAGACACCCAGATACTTGCCGGCGACCAATATTCTTTCACCGGATATCTCGGTCACCATATAGCTTCTGCCGTCGAAATACGCCTGGTCGCCCGAGGATCCAACGACAATTTTCTCAGGCGTTACAGATATTTCAACGAAGGGTAGTTTGAACCACTGGGTGTCATAAAAATGCCTGATGGCCTCATGCCCCACATGGGTGAAAAGCCCGGAGGCTGAAAAACGGCATCGGGTTAAAGGTTCTCTTGCGAAATAACTTCTCTTTATATATACTTCATATATAGTGAAGTATATAAATGTAGAATGTTACTTTACAGACAGGACATGAATATGTTTAGCATTCACAAACTAAGAGCCGATCACTCGATCGTCGGCCTGATTCCTGCTTTAAGCTCTCTTTTCATCGCCGCCCTGATAGGCATCTTCTTTGGCCGCGAAGCAGCTTTCACATTCCTGGCCATCGTGTTCTGGGGTTTTTCCATATACACCTTCACCGGCTTCTGGCGAACGCGCAATCCTCACTTTATCCCCCCTGCGCTTTACCTTCTCTTTGGCGGGCTTGTGATTTTCAACCATGATCCCTCATTCAGGGGTAATCCGCCTCCAATGATATCGGTGTTTTTGCTTTTGACCGGCGCTTTCCTGTTTTGGACGGTCTATGTCATGCTGACAAAAAAAGTGAAATGGCGCGGCCGGGAAATCCTCGAGATGGCGGCTGCTCCTGTTGAAGAAACGGGTGACGGCTTCACAAACCGCCCCCTGCCCGGTGGAAAAACAAGTTTCACCAAACAACAGATAATGGAGTTCGCAAAATTCGCCAGTCGCAACCTGATTGCCGTGCCGTTTATTGGTGATAACAAGGTGGTTTTTGTGCCGGTGATGATGGGCCGCGAGTTTGGCTTCATCCTCGGTTTAAAGAGAGACTACATGGATGACACGTGGGTCTCCTTTGATTTCGACGGCAATGTTTCGGTCAATATATCGCACAGGGACTACATGAAGTACCAGGAGGCTCTCTCTTTTGACCAGCTTTGCGCTTCCCTGGGCGATCTCTTTGTCGACTTTATCGAAACCTACCATCGTGGCGAGGGTGTAAGGATCATTTCCCGCATGGACAACATGCACGTCGGTATCTTCTCTTAGGGCGTGCAAATGGACTTCAATCAAGCGGCTCAGCTGGGCAATTATCTTTCGAAAGATTACACCAAGGACTTCTTTCGCCTGCTGGTAAATTACAGGGACGTTTCTGCATCAGAGGCAGCGTCCCGTCTTGGTTTGCATATCCGCACGGCACAGGATTTCCTCGAAGCGATGGAGGGACTGGGAATCCTTGCAAAGGAAGAGGTGTACGAGAAAAAGCGGCCATACTTCCGTTACAGAATCCTGACAAAAACCATCCATATGGACATCGATCTTTCGAAAATAGAGCAACAACAGACGCCGGCAAACCTGGCCAGAAAGATACGTGAGAAACCCGGTTCGCGGGCCAGCTTTTCAATGGCCAGAGACGGCGAACACATCAGCCAGGTCTCATTGCTGAGCGGTGAAGGGCGTGATCAAAAGGCCCGGAAAATCAGCCTGACACGTCCGCAAGGTATTTTTCTGTACCACCTGCCATTTCCAAACACCGAACCACTATCCATTTTGGAGATCATGCACAAAGCTGACATAGCCGAAGAACTGGCTCCCGAAATAATCGACATCGTTGAAGTACTGGAAAAACATGGTGCAATCGAGGTGGACCAATGAGTCATTTGAACATAAGTTTTGCAGCTTTTCGGAGGGTATCTGATCCAAAGACCAGGCAAACCGGACCGGTTTTGACGGACTCTGAACGCAACTCTCGCAAACAGGATATGACACGGGGGCGCGGGTATCACAAGGGTGATGCCGAATACTCCCACCTCGTAGAGTTGGGACATTGGCACCACCTTCGGCAACGACGGCGTAATCGATATCATTAGCCCCAAGTTTCCCGCGCGAATTTACTCCAGAAAAAAGCTCTGACCACTTATAATCATGGGTATCACCGGAGAATCAAATGGCAAAGCTGACATTCTGGGGTGCTACAAATGGGGTTACCGGGTCCAAGTATCTTATCGAGACCGAAAAAGCGGTAATACTGTTGGAGTGCGGTTTGCTGCAAGGCAGCCGCGAAGACGAAAGCGGCAACGCGAAACCATTTCCATTCGATCTACGCAAGATTGACGCCGTTGTGCTGTCACATGGCCACCTGGATCACAGTGGGCAGTTGCCCAAGCTGTCTGCCGATGGCTATGGCGGGCCGGTCTACATGACCCAGCCGACCTGTGATTTGCTCGGAATCCTCCTTCGTGACGCGGCCTTCCTGCACCTGCGGGACGTTGAATGGGAGAACAAGCGCCGCAAACGCGCCGGCAAGAAACCCCTCGAACCCCTCTATACCATCGATAATGTCGAAGATGTGCTGACCCAGGTTGAAGGGCTTCCCTACGGCAACCGCCAGCAAGTTGCCGAAGGTATAGAGGTTTGCTTCCGCGATGCCGGTCACATATTGGGCTCTGCGATCGTGGAGCTTTTTATTACCGAGGCCGGGGTGGAAAAGAAACTGGTGTTCTCCGGTGATCTCGGCAACAGCCAGGCCGCCTTGCTGAGGGATCCGGAGATCGTTTCCGAAGCCGACGTTTTGCTTCTTGAATCCACCTACGGCGACCGGGAACACCGTTCCATGGATCAAACACTGAAGGAACTGGAGGCCATTATTGATGCAGCCTCCAAGAACGGCGGTAATATCCTGATCCCGTCTTTTGCCGTGGGACGGACCCAGGAAATCATTTTCAGGCTTGGGGAGCTTTACCAAAAAGGCAAGTTGAATCACCAGCGTGTGTTTCTGGACAGCCCGATGGCGATTGCCGCCACCAAGGTGTATTCGAATTATCAGAACGTGTATAACCCGGAAGATGTCACTGCCATACGCCAGGGCGCAATCGGAACGCTAAAAACTTTCCTGCCGGTACTGCGTTATTCGAATTCAACCGAAGAATCCATGGCGCTGAACAGGATCGAGGCCGGCGCCATATTCATTGCCGGCAGTGGCATGTGCAATGGGGGCCGCATAAGACACCATTTGAAGCATAACGTGTGGCGGCGTAACGCCCACGTCATCATTATTGGCTACCAGGCCCAGGGCACGCCGGGCCGGGCACTGGTGGACGGCGCCAGGACCTTCAACATCGGCGGGGAAAAAATTGAGGTAAATGCTTCCATTCATACCCTGGGCGGGTTTTCGGCCCACGCCAGCCAGTCACAGCTGCTTGACTGGGCGCTACAGTTTAAAGAACCACGTCCCAGGCTTTACCTCATCCACGGTGACGCGGAAGCAAAGGCTGCGTTGAGCACGCGTTTTCATCACCAGGACTGGCCTGCGAGAATCCCCGAATATGGTGAAAGCATCTCTTTGTGATTTTGTCCTGCATGCTCCGTTATCGACCCACCCGGGTTCCCGCCTTTAAGCCCACGCCCGGCGGCACCATGCAAAGACCAATCATAACTTTCATTACTTGAATCCCCGCAAACCTGCGTTGCTGCTGGCAATTCCCTGTTACCAGCGCTCTATTGCCGTTGCAGTGCCAATGGTGGGATTGGGTTAAGCTCCCGGCATCACTCGGGTTCAATCAAAACAGCGGTACCCACCGCCAGCAATTCCGCCGCGCCGCCAACAATGACCGAAGTCGTGAACCGGGTAGCCACTACCGCATTGGCGCCCAGCCTGCGCGCCTCATCGCACATACGGTCGATGGTCTGCTCGCGGCTCTCAGCCATCAGCTTGGTATATTCATGAATTTCACCGCCGACGATGTTTCGCAACCCGGCCAGGATATCCTTGCCGACATGCCTGGCGCGGATCGTATTGCCGCGTACCAGCCCAAATGTCTTAACCACACGATGTTTTGCTACCGACTCACTGGTTACTATCAGCATTTCATATCTCCACGTCTTTGTACTTGTCCGTCTTGCGCTCAATCAGTCTCTGTCGCAAAACCGAAAACAGCAACAGACCCAGACCACCATAAACTGCAATCAAAAGCAGCTTTACCCCAATCGAAATATCATCGCTGAAGAGAAAACCCACCAGGCCAATGGCGCCAACCACCAGCAAGCCTGCGATAAACAACAGCCAACCGATACCTCGCGTGGTTTGGACGGTACTATCATCCATCGATTCTCTCCATTTGTCTTCGCCCATCTCGCTAAAACCGGCGCCGGCGACCCTTTCCCTGACCATCCTCAGACTATCGAGGTTTTCCCTGCATTCCTGGCAATTGTCGCAGTGCAGGCTGACCCATTGACGCTGCTGCTGCGTCAATTCACCATCGACAAAACCCGATAGCAGGTCACCAACATGCTCTTCCAATTGTCTGTTCTTAATGGTCATAGCGGCTAAGTTCCTCCTTAAGGGCCAAACGCGCCCGGTGTAAGCGGGACATGACTGTTCCCTTTGCAATATCCAAAACACTGGCAATCCCGGCATAACTCATATCCAGGTAATCGCGCAAAATAATGATCTGTCGCTGATCCGATGAAAGTTCACGTAATGCCTTTTGCAAACCCAGGTCACGTTGTTCGATTTCCAGCAGGCTGTCCGGTCCGGGGCTGGCGTCATAAAGCTGATCCACCTGCGCGGTCGAAGGGCGCCTGCGTCGCAATATGTCGATACAATGATTGCGGACGATGCGCATAAACCAGGGCGCCAGCGGACCATTGACGGGCTTGTAAGACCCCGGCTTTTTCATCACTTTCACAAAGGCGTCATGCACCGCGTCTGTTGCGTCATCGGGATTACCCAGAATCTGCATCGCCAATACATGCGCACCGTTTCCAAGTTGTACCAATTGTTGTTTCATATCGTGATTTTTCATTGGGCTCAAACTATATACGCACGGATGGCCTATATTATTCCCTTTTGCCGGATGGTTGTTTTATCCGTGCTCAATTGTACTGCCATTGTCGAATGCAGGTTGGGAGCGATCTGCCGTGAAATGATCTAGAATCCCCGATGATGCCGCAATCAAACTGGAGTCGACCGTGCTTAAACTGTTTATCGCCAACAAAAATTACTCATCCTGGTCATTACGCCCCTGGTTATTGATGAAGGAACTTTCGATACCATTCGATGAACAGCTGTTTCCGTTTGAAGAACCATCCAGTTGGGATACATTCCGTAAATTCAGCCCGAACGGACTCGTCCCCTGCCTGCATGATGGGAGCACGGTTATCTGGGATTCACTGGCCATCGTTGAATACCTGGCCGAAAGCCATGCACAGGTCTGGCCGTCATCCAAACCCACCCGCGCCTGGGCGCGCTCAGCCACGGCGGAGATGCATGCGGGGTTTTCGGCCCTGCGTAATGAATGCTCAATGAATTGCGGTCTGCGTGTCGAGATGCATGCTGTTTCACCTGCACTTCAACAGAATCTGGATCGCCTCGATGAACTCTTCACAGAGGGACTGGGCCGCTTCGGTGGACCCTTCCTCGCCGGCGACAGCTTTACCGCGGTGGATGCATTTTATGCGCCGGTGGCTTTTCGCATACAAACCTACAGGCTCAGGCTGGGTGACGTTGCAATGGAATATGTGCGAAGGATGTTGAACCTGGGCAACATGCGGGAATGGTACTCCGATGCACTGTCGGAGACGTGGCGGGACCTGAGCCATGACAGGGAAACGCTCGCCGCCGGGCGCCTGATCGAAGACCTGCGCAAAACCGTTTAAGCCGCCGCTTCAGGCTCGATAGATCAGGCTGGCGCAGTTTCAGCCAATACGGGCACCCTGGAAAACTTGCCTGCAAGCGCAGACGCTATCTATACTCTGCCGTTCGCTTTCCGGAGAAGATCAAAAAAAATGAAAACAATAATCCAATCATTCGTCCACCTGGCTGCTGTCCTGGGCCTGGTGTTGACAAGCCAGGCGACAGCCGCTGAGGTTACGGTTTTAACCGGCGCCAAACTATTACCCATCACTTCTGAGCCTATAGAAAATGGCACGCTGGTCATCCGCGACGGCAGGATCGAAGCCATTGGCGCGGCCGATACTGTGAAAGTACCCAAGGATGCAGAAGTCATTGATTTAAGTGGCCACGTCATCATGCCCGGCATCGTCGACACCCACAGTCACCTGGGCGTGGCGGGCGATCATGGCGAAAGTTCATCTACCACCAACCCGCAGTTGCGCATCCTTGACTCTTTCTGGGCCGCTGACCCCCGCATCAAGGTGGCCGTTGCCGGTGGCATTACCACGGCCAATGTCATGCCGGGCAGCGGCAATGTCATTGGTGGACAGACAATCTATATCAAGCTGCACGGTGAGACGGTCGAAGACATGCTGGTTGAAGGCAGTATCGGCGGTATGAAGATGGCGAATGGCGAAAACCCCAAGGGTCGTGGCGAAAGGGCCTCCAAGGCGCCGGTAACGCGCATGGCCACCGCAGCCATCGCGCGCCAGGCATTTTATGACGCCATCGATTACGGGCGTAAGAAAAAAGCCGCGGCGGATAATCGAAAAATCGACCCGCCCGATATGGACCTCGGCAAGGAGGCCCTGTTGGAAGTACTGGATGGCCGGCGTACCGTTCATCACCACACACATCGCTCCGATGACATCATGACCGTCATGAGACTGCAGGAAGAGTTTGGGTTCAGGCTGGTCATTCAGCATGGCCTCGAGTCCTACAAGCTGGCCGAAGAGTTGGCCCGCCGGGGTGATACGCAGGTCTCGTACGCCATTGTCGACAGCCCGGGGGGTAAACAGGAAGCCAATGATGTACGCCTCGATGGGGCTTCCCTGCTGGAAGCCGCCGGGTTGAACATTGCCCTGCATTCAGATGACTGGATCATCGATTCCCGTTTTTTACTGCGAACAGCGGGCTTGGCCGTGCGTGGCGGCATGAGCCGTGAGGGCGCACTGCGTGCGCTAACGATTAACCCTGCCAGAATGCTGGACCTTGATGATCGCCTGGGTTCACTGGATGTTGGCAAGGAAGCAGACCTGGTGGTGCTGGATGGCGACCCTTTTTCGGTCTACACGCACGTTCAGAACACCTGGATCGATGGTGTAAAGAGGTTTGACCGTAACAACCCTGACGACCGCCTGTATGCAACCGGGGGGCACGCTGTCGCCGACCGTTATCCTTCTGCAGGAGGTGCACAATGAAGGCGCTTAAGCTTGCACTGCTCACCGGCAGCCTGTTGTTCACCCAGATTCTGAATGCAGATACCCTGATAATACGGGCCGACCGGGTATTTACCAGCACCGATCAGGGCGTTATCGAAAATGCTGCGATTGTGGTCAATGATGGAAAGATCAGCCGGATTGGTCCGGCTGACTCGATCACCGCACCCGAGGGCAGCCGCGTATTGCAGGCCGCCGTGGTGTTGCCCGGCCTGGTCGACAGCCACACGCTGGTCGGCGTCAGTGGCAGCTTTAACATGCACGCTGACCAGGATGGCTTTGAATCATCCGATCCGGCCGGCGCCGAGTATCGTGTCCTGGACAGTTTCAACCCCAATGAGGCCCTGGTGAAATATGCGCTGAAAATGGGCGTTACAACCCTGCATGTCACGCCGCAACCAACCGCGCCCATTGCCGGCTCCAGCGCCATCTTCAAATCTTCGGGCAATCTTGCCGATGCCATGCTGATAAAACCGGACGCCGCCATGCTGTTCAATCTTGGTGTGGCGCCCAAATCGGCCTTCGATGGTGGAAAAGGTCCTTCCACACGTATGGCAACCGCTGCTCTTATTCGGGCTGAGTTATATAAGGCCAGGGACTGGTTGAAAAAAGACGGGGACAAGCGCCAGCCCGATCTGGCCCTCAAAGCACTCGCCGCCGTTTTAAGCGGTGACATGCAGGCGATATTTACCGCACGGCGTGAAGATGACATCGCCACCGCCCTGCGGATTGCCAGGGAATTCGATTTGCAGCCCATCATTGCCTATGGCACCGAAGCCTACCTGATGCGCAAGGTATTGGCTGACAACAGGGCAACCGTCGTGCTGGCGCCCACGATGCAACGCGTTTCCGGCATGGAAAACGCCAACGGCACGCTGGAGGCCGCCACCCTTTTGGAGGCCGGCAACGTCCCTTACGTGTTTGCAACCGGCTACGAGGCCTATGTGCCGAAGACCCGTGTACTGTTGTGGGAAGTGTCCATGGCCATCGCCAATGGCCTCGAACCGGAAACCGCGGTGCGCGCCGCCACCATCGTTCCCGCTACCCTGTGGGGCATCGACGACCGTGTCGGCTCACTGGCCAAAGGCAAAGATGCCGACATGGTATTGTTTGACGGTGACCCGTTTGAATACACCACGCATGTACAGCAGGTCATCGTTGATGGCGAGGTGATAGAGCGGCAGTAATGAACCACCCGGGTCAGGTTTGCCATGCGCTCATGGCATCCTGGCGCGGGGAAACCCGGACACGCGCCGGCTCCGCTCTACCGGCCGTGGCGGTTTTTCAGCACTTCAACCAGTGAACCCAGGTCCTGTTTGCGACTGCACAACAACACCAGCAGGTGATAGAGAAGATCAGCAGATTCATTCAATAGCTCTTCGTCATCACCGGCCACCGCGGCCAGCGCAGTTTCGACGCCCTCCTCACCCACTTTCTGAGCAATGCGTTTAATGCCGGCATCGTACAAGCGCGTTGTATAACTGCCTGCGGGCCGGTCTTCTTTACGCGCTGCAATCACCCTTTCGAGTTCGGCCAGGAACGCAAGTTCAGGGGTTACGACGCCTTCGGAATCAAAACAGCTATTTAAACCAAGGTGGCATGTGGGCCCTTCGGGACGCGCCTGCACCAACAGGCAATCACCGTCACAATCGACGTAAACTTCTACCAGGTCGAGGTAATTCTCAGAGGTTTCGCCCTTGGTCCAGAGTTCCTGCCGGCTACGACTCCAGAAGGTAACCCGTCCGGATTCCAGTGTCATGCTCAGGGCCTCCTCGTTCATATAACCCTGCATCAATACACGCCCGTCAAAGGCATCCTGCACGATGGCGGGTATCAGGCCGTCCATCTTGTCCCATGCCAGGTTTTCAATGATCATAGTCTTACTCCAATGCCGGCCGCCGACAACATCTGCTTCAACGCAGGTATGGGCACCTTGTTATTGTGGAAAACGGTGGCAGCCAGTGCGCCATCCACATCCGCCTGTTCAAATACATCAATAAAATGACGCGCACTACCGGCGCCCCCTGATGCAATCAACGGAATCGATATGCGTTGCCTGGCCATTTTGAGTTGTTCGATATCGAAGCCTTCGCGGGTGCCGTCACTGCCCATGCAGTTGAGGACAATTTCACCTGCACCCCTTTGTGCGACCTCTTCCAGCCAGTCGAGGGTCCTGTGGCCGGTCTGCAACATCTGGTCGGGTATGCCTGTCATCTGCCGGGTCACCCAGTCACCCTCCTGCAATATGGAGTCCACGCCCACCACCACGCATTGCGTGCCAAAGGCCTCGACCAGTTCATTGATCAATTCAGGGCGTTGAACCGCAGGTGTATTGATGGATATCTTGTCGGCGCCACGCTGCAGGACTTTTCTTGCGTCTTCAACCGAGCGGATACCGCCGGCAACACAAAACGGAATATCGATCACCTCGGCCACCGACGACACCCACTCACTGTCCACCGAGCGACCCTGCGGGCTGGCGGTGATGTCATAAAAAACCAGTTCATCGGCACCCTCGGCGCTGTAACGGGTTGCCAACTCGATAATGCCACCCATGACCCGGTGATCACGAAACTGGATGCCCTTGACCACCTGCCCATCACGCACATCCAGGCAGGGGATAATGCGTTTGGCGAGGTTTGAACCCATGCTCGTCATTTTACCGCTTCCAGGGCTTCGCTGACGCTGAATTTCTGCTCCAACAGGGCCTTTCCGGTAATCACGCCGCTTGCCTTCGTTGGCTTGAGCCGGTAAATATCGTCGAGACTGCTCACACCCCCCGACGCCTGCAATTGAAGACCGGGGTACTTGCCGGTAATTTCAGTGTACAGGTCAAGGTTGGGACCGCTCAAAGCGCCATCCCTGCTGATGTCGGTGCATAACAGGTGCTGCAAACCACCGGCGACCAGTTCATCCAGCAAGCGCCACAGGTGCTTTTCTCCCTGGTTGGTCCAGCCATGGGTCCGTGGCCAGGGAACACCCGCTTCATCGATACGCACATCCAGTGCGGCTACCAGCTTATCAGGACCGAATGTGTTCAACCATTCAATGAACAGGGCGCTGTCATTGACACTCAAACTGCCGACCACGACCCTGGAGGCACCGGCCTCAATTCTTTGACTGACATCTTCAGCGTTTCGCACACCACCGCCGGTCTGCACTTTCTGCTTCGCTACAGACAGCAATTCGAACAATGCCGTGGTATCGGCATCGGCGCCATCGCGTGAGGCGGCAAGGTCCACGACGTGCAACCAATCGGCGCCGGCATTGGCGTAGCTGGCCGCCAGTTGCGCCGCGCTATCCGGATAATGGGTGACCTGGTCAAAATCCCCGTGCAGCAGGCGTACACAACGCCCGTCGAGCAGATCGATTGCGGGTATCAGTATCATTGAATTTCCAAAAAGTTGGCCAGTAGCCGCGATCCGCCCCGGGCGGAACGTTCAGGGTGAAATTGTGCGCCGCGAAAATTGTCCTTGCGCACAATTGCGGTGAAAGTCTCGCCATGTGTGCACGAGGCCACGGTATGTTCACTGATCGGGGCACAATAGCTGTGAACAAAATAAAACCAGGGGTTTTCGGGTAAACCGTCCAGCAATGGGTCGTTACTCACCATCGTGGTGGTATTCCAGCCCATATGGGGAACACGCAGGCCGGTCTGCGGCTTCAACTTTGTCAGTGTGCCGGGGATGATGCCCAGGCATTCAACCGGTTGATCTCCGACCTGGTCTTCTTCAGAACCCTCAAACAACAATTGCATGCCCAAGCAAATGCCCAGCACAGGTTGTTTGAGCGTGCGGATGCATTCGATCAAGTCCAGTTCTTTCAAGCGCGACATGGCGGCACCAGCGGCGCCCACACCGGGCAATATGACACGCTCTGCCGTACGGATGGTCTGCTCGTCGGAAGTGAACACGGGGTCGGCCCCCAAACGTCTCAAGGCGTGTTTGACCGAACTGATATTGGCGCCTCCGCTGTCAATGATGGCCAGCGTCATGTCAACACACCCTTGGTACTGGGCAGGTCTGTCCCCTGCCTGGCCAGGGCCGGCCGCAATGCCCTGCCGGCGCCCTTGAACAGGCCCTCGATCATGTGATGGGTATTTTCACCCTCGACTTTCATGTGCAGTGCGCAACGCAAAGACTGACTGAGCGAGGCAAAAAAGTGCCTGACCATTTCTGTGGACAGTTCACCCACTTTGTCGCGCCGAAAGTCCGCTGAAAACTCAAATGCCGGGCGGCCGGATAAATCAATGGCCACCTGCGCCAGGGATTCATCCATCGGCAGCACAAATCCGTAACGGCCGATGCCCCTGCGATCTCCCAGGGCCTGGTCCAGGGCCTGGCCGAGCGCCAATGCGCAATCCTCGACAGTATGATGCTCGTCGATTTCCAGATCACCCTTGCAGTGCAATGCCAGTCGAAATCCACCGTGGGCCGCGACCTGGTCGAGCATGTGATCGAAAAACCCGATGCCGGTGTCAATTTGATTGCCGCCGGTTGCATCGAGATCCACCTCTACCCTGATGTTGGTCTCGTTGGTATCACGTTGCACCAGGCCCGTCCTCGGGCGTGAGCACAGCTGCCTGGCAATCTCGTCCCATCCAAGCCCGTCAGGGCCACAAAGGAGACCACCGATACCCATGTTCTCCGCCAGTTGCAGGTCGGTCTGGCGGTCGCCAATAACCCAGCTGTCCGACAGGTCCAGATCACCCGACTTGAGGTAGTCCAGCAACATGCCGATGCCGGGTTTACGATTGGGGGAATCATCGTTTTCAAAATGCGGGTCAATATGCTCGGCAGCAAAATGAATACCCTGGGATGCAAATATCGACAACATCTTGTCGTGTGGCGGCTGGAAGTTCTCCGACGGGTTTGAGTCCGTGCCGAGGCCATCCTGGTTGCTGACAATAACGAATTCATAGCCGGCATCTTTCAACCTGAGCAGGGCAGGAATGACATTATCCACCAACTCAAGCTTCTCAAAGCTGTCAATCTGCTTATCTTCCGGTTCAATGATCAGTGTGCCATCACGGTCAACAAACAATATCCGGCGTTTGTTTTTACTCATAATTGCTCTCCGTAGGCAAGGAAAGTGGCTTTCACTGCCTCCATCTCCTGTTGACTGCCAATGGTCAACCGCACACAGCCCTGTAGTTGCGCATAGGACGCGAAATTGCGAATCCGGATGCCTTTATCGGCACACCAGTTCACCAGACCATCAGCATCCGCAACACGCAGCAGGACAAAATTCGCATGGCTTTTCGTGACCTCCTGAATCCAGTCACAGGTTGAAAGGAACTCGAGTATATCGGCCTTGGCGGTTTCCACCAACCGCACAAAATCCCGCTGCCGTTCAGCCGCCTGCTCGGACACCGCCATAAGGGCCGCATCAATGGCGGTGGCTGCAATTGGATAAGGCGCAATGATGCGTTGCAACAATGCAATGACGGCCGGATCGGCAATCACGATGCCGCAACGCACGCCGGCCGCGGCCCAGGCTTTGGACAGGGTGCGCAGGACAACCAGCTGTGGATATTGATCGAGCAGCGCGATGGCCGATTCCTCCTCGCTGAACTCGATATAGGCCTCGTCCATCACCACCAGCGCCCTGCCCTCGCAGGTCTTTAGCACCCGGACCAAATCAGCACGGCTGATCAGGTCACCGGTGGGGTTATTGGGTGAAGTCAGGAAAACCAGCTTGACGTTCGGATCACCAGTGATCGCCATATCCAGCTTGTCAAAATCAATTTGGAACTGACGCTCCGCCAACCGTGGTACATCGATGACCCGTGCACCCTGGATATTGGCCGCAATACGATACATTCCAAAACAGGGGCTGCATTCAACGATGGCGTCCTGGCCGGCTCTGCAAAAAACCCTTGTCAACAGATCAATGCCCTCATCACTGCCGCGCGTAATCAGTAACCTCGACTGATCGACCCCGTATAACCCGGCGAGCCGCTTGCGCAATTCGCCCGGCTGCGGCGCAGGATAACGATTCAGTGACAGACGTTGCCACTCGGGATCATCGACATGGGTGCAGGGTGATTCGTTGGCATTCAGTAAAATACCGTCAGAAGCGGCACTGCTACGTGCCGAAACATAGGGTTTCATGGCGACAATTTCCGGCCTTGCCAGCTTGTTGATATCCATCAGCGGTTTCCGGTTTTTTGATCCAGGCGATATTCAACCGCCATGCGGTGTGCATCTAGGCCCTCGGCCGCCGCCAGGGTGGCTGCGCAGGGCCCGACATTTTGCAGACCCGAATAACTGGCCCGCTGTAGCGTCATGCGACGCATGAAGTCACCAACAGAAAGCCCGCTATAAGCCCTCGCATAACCATACGTGGGAAGAACATGGTTGGTTCCCGAGCAATAATCGCCCAATGATTCGGGCGTCCAACGACCAATAAAGACCGAGCCGGCAGCGCTGACGCGATTGGCAAGATCATCGGCATTGAGACAGTTCAGAATCAGGTGTTCCGGCGCGTAGCGATTGCTGATGTCTACTGCCTGCTGCAGGTTTGCAACCTGTATACGCCGCAGGTACTTCAAAGATTTGGCCAGGATCTCGGCGCGCGGCAGGTCAGCGGCCATCGCCGGCAATATTTCGGCAATTTCGGCCAGTAAAGCCGAGCAATCACTAATCACAATAGCCTGCGAATCCGGGCCATGCTCGGCCTGCGACAACAGGTCCCAGCAAACCGCCCCGGCGTCGGCGCCCTTATCGGCAATGACAAGCACCTCGGAAGGCCCCGCGGGCATATCGCGCGCAGCGCCGCCGGGCATGGCTGAAATCTGTTGTTTGGCTTCGGTGACCCAGGCATTGCCGGGCCCAAATAATTTTGCGCAGGCCGGCACGCTCTCAGTTCCAAGCCCCATCGCCGCAATGGCCTGCGCACCACCCAGCTTGAATACCTGGCTGATATTGCAACGGGAAGCAGCAGCCAGTATCGCGGGAGCGATATTCCCATCTGAATCCGGTGGAGTACATAAAACAGGCTGTTCACAACCGGCAATTTGCGCAGGCACCGCCAGCATCAGCACCGTAGAAATTAACGGGGCTGAACCACCCGGCACATACAGGCCAACCGGTGATATTGGCAGATAGCGCGCTTCACACTGCATACCAGGCGCCGTTTCCAGCGCGATTGGCGCCGGTTTTCCGGCGGCATGAAA
>JBFFWN010000003.1:0-36388 GCA_041570235.1 Lysobacterales bacterium
CGCTGCGCCTCGCTTAATTCGCGGGTCATGTCGGTATCGATGAATCCCGGCGCCACCACGTTGACGGTAATGCCCCTGGAACCCACCTCGCGCGCCAGTGAACGGGTGAACCCCATCATGCCGGCCTTGGCTGCGGCATAGTTGGTTTGCCCTGCATTACCCATTGATCCAATGACCGAAGCAATACTGATAATTCTGCCGCCACGGGCCTTCATCATGCCACGCAGGCAGGCCTTGGAAAGACGATACACAGAACGTAAGTTGGTGTCGAGTACCGTTTCCCAGTCTTCTTCTGACATTCGCATCAGCAGTTGGTCGCGGGTCACGCCCGCATTATTTACCAGGATGGTCGGCGCCGACGCCTGTTCTGTCATGTTCTTCAATACCTCGGCGATACTGTCGGCGTCATTGACATCCAAAACCAAACCGGTCAGGCCTTCAACGCCGCGTGCATTGATCGCATCGGCGCCTGTCGTGGAAGTCGCCGTGCCAAAAACCCGGGCTCCCTTTGCAGCCAGATCATCAGCAATGGCTGCGCCTATTCCCCTGCTGGCACCACTGACCAGCGCCACTTGCCCTTGCAAATCATTGCTCATTAGTTTTTCTCCGGCAAAATTTAAACATTCGAATTCCCATCAATTCCTGCAGCCGCATTTGGGCCTGCGTTTGGGTTAATACCTTATCAGGGCAGATGCCCAGGTAAATCCGCCACCAAAGGCTTCCAACAGCAAGGTCTCTCCGCGCTTGATCTTTCCTGAGCGTACGGCTTCGTCCAATGCCAATGGCACAGAGGCTGCAGAGGTATTTCCGTGTCGGTCCACAGTCACAATTACCTGGTCCATGGTCATGCCCAACTTTTTGGCAGTTGCCGAGATGATCCGGTAATTGGCCTGGTGCGGTATCAACCAGTCGAGGTCTGATTTTTCCATATGATTGTATTCCAGGGTCTCATCGACAATGCGCCCCAGTGTTCTGACCGCAACCTTGAATACCTCGTTACCTTTCATGCGAATACGCAGACCGCCTTTTTCTTCCGCCTTAAAGCCTCTGCTGACGCCCACATCGACACCAAGAAGATCGGCGTGTCTCCCGGCTGCATGAATGTGAGTGGAAAGGATACCAGGTTCATCAGAGGCCTCAAGAACCACTGCCCCGGCGCCGTCCCCAAACAGTACGGCCGTGCTGCGGTCATTCCAGTCCAGCATGGCTGTAAGTTTGTCCACACCCACGACAAGCGCCCGTTTTACGTCACCGCATCGTATGTATTTGTCAGCCACTGACAAGGCGTACATAAATCCCGAGCAGGCTGCATTGACATCCATCGCGCCACAATCGGACAGTCCCAGGCGCGACTGCAGAAGGCAGGCGGTGCTGGGGAAAATCAAATCCGGTGTCGTCGTGCCAAGCACCAGCAAACCGATGTCTTCGGGTCTGACGCCTGCGGCTTTCATCGCCTCGATTGAGGCTGCTTCAGCCATGTCACAGCTGGTTTCATCCTCATATGCCACACGACGCTCACAAATACCGGTTCTTTCACGAATCCACTGATCGGATGTGTCCAGGATTTTTTCCAGATCTGCGTTGGTGACGATTTTTTCCGGCAGGTAACTACCGGTACCTATAATTTTTGAGTATTTCAAAAGCCCACCTCGATGGAATAGTCATTTATCATTTTCTCTATCAACTCCGGAACCTGGCGCCTGGCCTCAATTACGGCTTCGTCAATCGCCTGGGCCGTGGCCACGCGATCTGCATTGCCGTGACTCTTTACAACAACACCACGCAATCCGAGCAATGGCGCACCATTATGCTTGGATGGTTCAAAGCGTGCCAGCGCCTGTTTTAATGATTTCCCCATCATCCACCGCCCCAGCCGCCCCGTCCAGGCGGAATTCATGGCCGTATCGAGATGCCTGAAAATCATCTCCGCCAATCCCTCACTGGATTTCAGTATCAGATTCCCGGAAAAGCCGTCGCAGACAGCGACATCGGCCTTGCCGGAGAAAATGTCATGACCTTCAATAAAGCCCATGTAGTTGATGGGCAGTTCCTTCAATATCGAATGGGCTTCCTTGATCAGGCTGTCACCCTTGGTGTCCTCGTGGCCGACATTCAACAGGGCAACGGTGGGTTGCTGTCCAGGATCATCCATTTCACAGGCCACCGAACCCATGATGGCAAACTGGACCAACTGGTAAGCGCTGACGTGCAGGTTTGCACCGAGATCGAGAAGGCTGGTATGCCCGGAAGCCGAAGGTACACGCGACATCAATGCCGGCCGTTCAATGCCTGGCAAAAGCCCCAGCAACTTGACCGCAAGCGCCAATATTGCCGCGGTGCTGCCGGCACTGACACAGGCACTGGCACGGCCTTGGGCCACCTGTTCCAGCGCCAGCCACAAACTGCTGCCCTTACCCCTTCGCAAAGCAACAACAGGCCTTGCGTCCGCAGCCAGTGCATGGCTCGCATCGACAACCGTTAAACGCTCCACAGCGGATATAAACTGCTGCGATTGCTTCAGTTTACCCAGAACTGTTTCAATTTCAGCACGGATCCCACACAAAAGTATTTTTAGACCGGCATGCCTGTTAAGCACATCCAGTGCGGCCGGTATGGTGACTCCAGGTCCAAAATCACCGCCATGCACATCCAGCGCCAATACAAGACCGGCTCCGTCTGGTGATTGAACGCTACTGGAATTCACGGTGTTCATTTATAACCCGCTTCAATACGAAACCGCCGGCAATTAGCCGGCGGTTTTTTCTTGTGAACAATCCCATTCAAAGGAAAGGACTTATTCGTCTTCGTCGAACTCAACTACGGGTGTGTCGATAACCTTGCGGCCCTTGTAATATCCCTCGGGGCTGACGTTATGACGCAAATGCGTTTCGCCGGTGGTCGGGTCAACGGTCAACGTGGGGGCTTTCAGCTTGTCGTGTGAACGACGCGCTCCACGTGTAGATGGGGTCCTTCGGCTCTTTTGTACAGCCATGATTTACTACTCCTGATTCAAAAAAAATAACACTAATTCGGTTTATCCTGCTTAAACATATCCTGCAAAGCAGCAAAGGGATTTTTCGTTTTCCCTGATTCTTGTGTCTCTTCAACGACGGTGTCACCACCCGTTGAAAAGTCGACTATTTCCAAACCCGGTTTACGCGGAATTTGCGGTAAACCAAGTAATAATTCATCCTCTACCAGCTTGGCTATGGCCAGCCTGCCGTTTTCTGTTTGAACCGGTTCGTAAGCCTCCGGCAAATCTTCGATCTCGTGCTCGTTGTCTATGACTGCCAGTTCCGTGTAGCGGCTTACCATCTCATCATAAACTTCCAGGCTTGCCTGGCAAATCAATGGCAGCGCTGCCTTGACCTCAAGGTCTATGATGATGCGCTGCTCCAGGTCTTTCCTGAACCTTGCAGTGAATGAAGCTTCGCCACTGGCGTCGACCAGCAATTCTGCCAATCGCTTCATTCGCGAAAGTGGTATGGTGCCACTGAAAAGCCGTTTGCCCTCAGCGGCGCGAACTGGCGAAACCCAGTCTGGATATTCACGCGACATAGCTTCACAATTCCCAAAGCCGAGAAACACAGCAATCGCTCATCGCTCTATGAGACAATCACCAACGACGGACCAAAAACACGTCAATTAAGACAACCTGACAACTTAACAGGCTATTTTACAATAGAAATGAACAACAAGTCACTACCTGATACGTTAATTCTTGCCTCTGGAAGCAAATACCGAAAGATGCTGCTACAGAGGCTGTGTAAGAGTTTTGAATGCCATCCACCTGACCTGGACGAGACCGCGCATCCGGGTGAATCCCCCAACGACCTGGTGATCCGGCTGGCCCGGCAAAAAGCTTCCGCCATTGCCGCGCTTCACCCGAAAGCCATTGTCATCGGCTCAGACCAATTGGCAGTGTTTGAGAACCAGGTAATCGGTAAACCCGGTAGCCATGAGTCCGCCGCCGGGCAATTAAAGCGATTCAGTGGACAGGTCATAGATTTTCTGACCGCTGTATCCGTTGATTGTATCCACAAGGGCTTTTCTGAACAGCACCTGGATATTACGCGGGTATTTTTCAGGTCTTTACAGGCCGATGAAATTGAGCGCTACCTGCAACAGGAAAAGCCCTATGATTGTGCCGGCGCCTTTAAAGCGGAATCACTCGGTATCGTTTTATTTGAAAAGATCGCCAGCGAAGACCCCACCGCCCTGATCGGCCTGCCCTTGATCAGGACCAGTGCGATGCTAAGGCGAGCCGGACTTGAATTACCTTGATTGTGATTACACGAAATCGGTGAGTTTTGTTTCATAATTCCGTTTAGCGCACGTAAAATGCAGCTTGCAAGCACACAATGTGCCCTTATATTTTCAGGATAAACCTTCCAACCAGATGACCGGAAAACCAATGAACGATAAGCAACTAAAAGACATGTCTTTCAAACACTGGAAACTGGAAACAGATATCGACAACGTACTGTGGCTCAGCATTGACCGTGACGGTGAGAGCACCAACAGCCTGTCGATGGAAGTTTTGAGCGAACTCGGGGCCATTGTCGACACCCTGGAGGACAAACCTCCACGGGGACTGGTGCTTCAATCCGCCAAACCCCGTTCTTTCATCGTTGGCGCAGATGTTCGGGAGTTTGACGATTATGATGACCCGGAAATGGCCAGTGACGGTATCAGCCAGGTTCACCGCCTGTTTAACCGGATAGAGGCCCTGCCCTTCCCGAAGGTCGTCATTATTGATGGTTATTGCCTCGGTGGCGGACTGGAGTTGTCGCTGGCATTTGATTATCGAATTGCCAGCAATGTTGAACACACCCGGCTTGGGTTTCCGGAAATCAAATTGGGCATATACCCGGGTTTCGGCGGCAGCGCCAGGAGCATACAGGTCGCGGGTGCATCCAACGCCATGCAATTGATGCTCAGCGCCCGCAACCTTCGACCGGGTGCAGCGCGGGCCATGGGACTGGTTGATGAACTGGTCGGCCCACACGGTTCCCTGCGTTGGGCAGCACGCCGCGCCATCAACCAGGGGCGTAAAAGCAAGCCGCCTGGACAGCTGAAACGATTACAGAATTTTGCCCCGGTAAGAACCCTGATGGCCCGGGTCATGCGCAAGCAGGTCGCGGCCAAGGCCAACCCGCAACACTATCCCGCACCCTTTGAACTAATAGAGGCGTGGGAACAGTACGGTGATGACCCGCAACGCATGATGATCGAGGAATCAGAACGCGTCGGCAAGTTGATCACGGGTTCAACCTCGAAAAATTTACGCCGCGTGTTTTTTCTGATGGAAAGACTCAAGGCCATTGGCAAGCAGAGCAAAATCAATGTTCGACGGGTCCATGTGATCGGCGCAGGTGTGATGGGCGGCGACATCGCCGCATGGTGTGTGCTTCAGGGCATGGACGTTACCTTGCAGGACCGTGAACTCAAGTATATTGAACCCGCACTGCAACGCGCCAAATCATTGTTCAAGAAAAAGCTCAAGACACCCAACAAGGTCGCCGGTGCGGTTGGCCGCCTGGTGGCGGATGTTGAGGGCAAGGGCATCGCCAAGGCGGATGTCATTATCGAGGCCATTTTTGAAGATGTTGATGCCAAGCGGACGCTGTTTGCCGATATCGAGCCGAAAACGAAACCTGACGCGGTGCTGGCGACCAATACATCGGCGATTCCATTAAACGAGATATCTTCGGTTCTTAAAAAACCTGAACGCCTGATTGGCATCCACTTCTTTAACCCGGTTGCCAAGATGCCACTGGTGGAAGTTGTCTATGACGAAAAGACCGATGAATCGCAGGTCGCCAAGGGCGCTGCTTTCTGTAGCGCAATCAACCGTTTTCCACTGCCGGTCAAGAGCAGCCCGGGCTTTCTCGTCAACCGTGTACTGGCCGCTTACATGGCCAAGGCCATGAGCATGCACCTCGAACGCGGCATACCCATCGAGGTTCTCGATAAGGCGGCCAAATCATTCGGCATGCCAATGGGTCCTGTCGAACTGGCCGATACGGTGGGGCTCGACGTATGCATGAAGGTCGTGACCATGCTGGGTGGTGAATCCACCGCCAAGCAGGCATCGCTGTTACAGCAGAAAGTCGATGCCGGTGAACTGGGTCGCAAATCCGGCAAGGGCTTCTATACATGGGAGAAAGGCAAGCCCAAACGCAAGGATCAGGAAAGTGGCCAGTATGCCATCGAGGAAATCACGGAGACATTGATGCAACCATATTTTGAGGCCTGTGAATCGGCCCTGGCCGATGGCATCGTCGAAGATGCCGACGTGCTGGATGCCGGCATGATATTCGGCACCGGGTTTGCACCGTTTCGAGGCGGTCCGCTGCACTACTTAAAGCAAAAGGAGCAAAACAATGTCTGATTCACTGCGCAGGGTAGCCATTGTCGGCGGTAGCCGCATTCCTTTCTGCCGTTCCAACACGGTGTACGCTGATAACAGCAACCTGGATATGCTATCCGCCGCTCTGGATGGCGTTGTCGAAAAATATAATCTGGAAGGCGAGCAACTGGATGAGGTTATGGCGGGTGCCGTCATGACCCATTCAAGGGACTTCAACCTGGCACGCGAAGCCGTTTTATCAAGCAAGCTTTCGCATCTTACACCGGCTGTCACCATGCAGCAGGCCTGTGGAACCAGCCTGCAGGCAGCACTTAGCCTTGCAGCCAAAATTGCCACGGGGCAGATTGAGAGTGGCATAGCAGCCGGCACGGATACGACCTCTGATGCCCCGATCGTGTTTGGCAACAAGTTTGCCGGGCGCATGATCAAGCTTAGCCAGGCCAGAACAATGAAACAGCGAATGGCCGCATTGAAAGGCTTCAGCCCGGCTGAGCTCAAGCCGGTATCCCCTACCAACGGTGAAATGCGCACCGGTCTGTCCATGGGACAGCATTGCGAACGCATGGCAAAGGAATGGGGAATATCACGTGAAGACCAGGATCAACTGGCCTTTGAAAGTCACCACAAGGCCGCTGCCGCCTATGACGAGGGCTTCTTCGATGAGCTTGTCAAACCGTGGAATGGTGTCAGCCGGGATAATATATTGAGGGCCGATACCAGCCTTGAGAAGCTGGCAACCCTGCGAACGGTTTTTGACAAGGGTCCGAAAGCAACCATGACGGCCGGAAACAGCACCTCACTCACCGATGGTGCAGCGGCAGTGCTGCTGTGCTCGGAGGAATGGGCTAAAAAACACAAGCTACCGGTGCAGGCGTACCTGACGACCGGGCGCTCTGCCGCCGTTGACTTTGTAAACGATGAAGGCTTGCTGATGGCGCCGACGGTCGCGGTCGCGGAAATGCTGCAACGCGAAGGACTGACGTTACAGGATTTTGATTATTACGAAATCCACGAGGCTTTTGCCGCACAGGTCTTATGTACGCTCAAGGCGTGGGAATCAAAGGACTACTGCAAACAGAGACTCGGTCTGAAAAAACCGCTCGGCAGCATCGACCGTGAAAAACTCAATGTCAAAGGCAGCAGCCTCGCAGTCGGTCATCCTTTTGCTGCAACCGGCGCGCGTATCATTGCAACCCTGGCTCAGCTATTAGACCAAAAAGGTTCAGGTCGGGGCCTGATTTCGGTATGTACTGCAGGCGGGATGGGGGTTTGCGCGATATTGGAAAAACCGGAAAAATAATCGCTAAAAGGGATGGCATAGGCCGGTTCTGATATCAGACCCTGGCCCACTGCTTTACCGTTTATTTTACACCCCTTGTACCAAAGCAAAGGTATATCCGGGATCACACGAAATTGGCTTCGCGTGGACGTCCAGGTGCTATCTGCCGGGACCGCCAAGGGAATGCAGTGTCCTCCTTCAGGACACGGCATTAACACATCCATGTGGCCTCGGGCGCGACGTCCTGTCGCTCACGGTCCTGAATGAAGACACCGCACCCCCTCGGCTATGCGGTTGCTGATAGAACAATGGATTCTCTTGACGCTGCCGACACTGCGTCAGAGCCGGGGTGGGTAGTTACTGCCAGGACCGTGAGCGACAGGACGTCGCGCCCGAGCTCACATGGATGTATTCACAGCGAGTCCTGGCAGTAATTACCCGCCCTGGCTCCTTGCAACGAATTTAGGAAGGGCACCAGTGACGCTGCCCCTTTTTCTAACCCAGGAACTGACAGGGCTCGATAATCAGAATCCCCGCCGCCTCGGCGGTATTTTGCATCAGCGTTGCTCGGGTCATCGGCCCTACACCACCCGGAACCGGGGTTATCCAGGCGGCCTTCCTTGAGGCTTTCTCGAAATCGATGTCTCCAACCAGCTTCCCACTTTCCAGGCGATTGATGCCCACATCAATCACCACCGAACCCTCTGCAATCCAGTCTGCGTCAACGATTCCCGGGTTACCAACGGCAACAATCAGGACTTCCGCCTGCCGGACAAACTTCTCCAGGTTTTTTGTAAAGCGATGGCACGTGGTTACCGTTGCCCCCTGGATCAGCATTTCCAGCCCCATTGGCCGGCCGACAATATTGGATGCACCGACAATCACGCAATGATGTCCCTTGGCATCGATGCCGTAATAATGCAACAGGGTCATGATGCCACGCGGCGTGCATGGCCTCAGGCCATGTTGACGCAGGGCCAGCCTGCCGACATTGAAGGCATGAAAGCCGTCGACATCCTTGCTTGACTTGATCGAGTTGGTGACGGCAATTTCATCAATTTGTGGTGGCAACGGCAACTGGACAAGAATGCCATGTATATCGTCATCACAATTTAACTCATCGATCAGTGCCAGCAATTCTTCCTGGCTGGTCGTCTCCGGAAGATCAAAATCGCGGGTAAGAATCCCCGCCTTTTCACCGTCCCTGCGCTTGGCCTGCACATAAATACGGGATGCGGGATCCGAACCGACCAGGACAACGGCCAGACTGGGGCGCTTGCCACCCGCCGCCACGTGAGCGTCCGTGGCCTCACGCACCGAAGCTAAAACGACCTGGCTAACCTTGATACCATCGAGTACGGTTGCAATGTCGTTTGGGTTGATTTCGTTCAATGCTGTATTCCGAATTTGAAAGATCAGTTAGTGTAACGGATAGCGAGCAAAAACGGTGTTCATAAGTTATGCTATAAGCAAATTCCACGGGAGAAATGCAATATGAATGTCTATGAATATGTATTTGTATCTATCCGCGGTGGCAGCATGCCGCTTTCCAATTATCGTGGGCAACCCCTGTTTATCGTCAACACCGCTTCAGAGTGCGGTTACACGCCCCAGTATGCACAACTGCAGCGCTTGTGGATGGACTATAAGCAAAGCGGACTGGTGGTAATCGGAATCCCCTGCAACGATTTTGGTCAACAGGAGCCGGGAGATGAAGAATCCATCCTGGATTTTTGTGAAACGAACTACCAGGTGAATTTCCCCATGACAGGCAAGTACAACGTCATGGGAGTCTCGGGCCATCCGATGTTTCACGCCATTCGCGAAGAATTTGGCGACGACGCGACACCACGCTGGAATTTTCACAAGTACCTGTTTGACCGCAACGGTCAGATGGTAGATTTCTGGCCTTCAGGGGTCGCACCGGATGACTCAGCCATAACGCACAAGATTGAGTGTAATTTGCAATCCTGGGTTTTATAAAAGGCAAAAAGGCCGTTACTTTTTACGCTTGGTGAATTTTTTCAGCCGTTTGCGTTTGGCCATTTGACGCTGAGTCAATATGTTCTTTTTGTCTTTAAAGGGATTATCACCACTACGGAATTCAATCTGCAAGGGTGTGCCACGCAGTTTGAAATGCCTGATAAAGACATTTTCAAGATAGCGTTTATACGAGGGCTGAATAGTATCGGTGCGGTTACCATGAATGATGATTCTGGGCGGCAAATTGCCACCGGCATGCGCAAAACGCAGACGCGCTGTGCGTCCCTGGCTCATGGCCGGTTGATGCGCTTCAAAAGCCTTAAGCAAAACACGGGTCAATTCCGGAGTAGGCATGTTTATGGTGGCACTGCGCCAGGCCTCCTTCACAGCCCCGATCAATTCCTTCAAACCCGAACCATGCAAGGCAGACAGCCGGATTCTCCTGGCCCATGTAACAAACTGCAAACGCCGGTCCATTTCCGATAAAACCCGTTCGCGGTCATACTCGTTCATACCGTCCCACTTGTTCAATGCGATCACAAGCGCCCTGCCCCGTTCGAGAATAAGACCCAGCAAAGTGGCATCCTGGTCGGTGATTCCATCACCGGCGTCGAGCATCAAAACCACCACATGGGCGCGATCTATGGCCTGTAAAGCCTTGATGACACTAAATTTTTCAACCACATCGGTCACCTTGGCCCGGCGTCGCACGCCGGCGGTGTCGATCAGTTCATATTTGACGCCCTGGTATTCGGTAAACGTGCTGATACTGTCTCGGGTCGTTCCAGGCAAATCAAAGGCCATGACCCGTTCCTCGCCCAATATGCGGTTGACCAGGGTGGATTTACCGACATTCGGCCTGCCCACAATGGCCAGGCGGATACGATCATCCTGCTCATCTGCATCTGACTCTTCCTCCGCCAAAACGGGCAACAAGCCGGATGCGGCTTCCATCAGGTTGCTCATACCTTGCCTGTGTGACGCGGCTACCGCCAATGGCGGCCCCATACCCAGCGCGGCAAACTCTGCCAAAGCGACATCGGGGTTGGTGCCATCGGTCTTGTTGCCCACCAGCAATACCGGACGGTCGTGCTGGCGAAGCAGTGTTGCGATCTCCTCGTCCTCGGTGGTCAGGCCATCTCTTGCACTGACCACAAACATGACCAGGTGAGACTCCTCTATGGCCTGGTGCACCTGCTTGGCGGTGAGGTAATCGATACCCTCTGCCTGACCTACCAGACCACCGGTATCAATCAACACACAACGACGTTCACCCACCTCGGAAATGCCGTATTGACGGTCACGCGTAACCCCGGGCATGTCCGCTACCAGTGCATCACGGGTACGGGTCAGTGCGTTAAACAACGTGGATTTGCCGACGTTTGGGCGGCCAACAATGGCGACAACAGGTAACATCAGATCATGTATTCTTCAGGGTGACAGGTAAGGCAGCATCATACAGCAGCTGACACTGAAAAGTAACGCACAGTGGAGGGCCTAATCGAGAGCAGCGCCCGCCCTGTAAGCCACAAGGTCGCCTTTCCTGGTCATCACGTAAATGGTATTGCCAACCACAAGCGGTGGTCCCGCGAATCCCTTTCCGCCCACTTTCTCACGGGCGGCAAACTGTCCATCATCAACATTGATCCAGTGCAGATAGCCATCCCGATCGCCGACAACAACGAAACTGCCGTAAAACGATGGACGGGTAAGGCCACGACGCGCCAGTTGATCACTTTTCCAGGCTTCGGCTCCATTGCGACGGTCCAGCATCCACAGGTTTCCGTCCTTGTCACTCAATGCCAGGTTGACACGATCAACTGCCACCCCGGTGGCTGACGATATTTCCTTAAACCAGAGTAAGCGTCCGGAATCAGCTGCCAGCGATGCCAGGCGGTTTTTATAACTTGATACCAACAGGTCGGAGGCAATAAACACCAGTTGTCCGTCTATATCAGAAAGCCGGTCCAACTCGGTCCTGCCCTCGGTGGTAACCAGCGTCTGCTCCCACATCAATACGCCATCATCCAGGCGTAATGCAACGACCTGGCCGCCGTCATAACCGACGAATACGACACCCGCCCTGACCAGCAGGGGCGCGTTACCACGCAGTGTTAACAGCGGTACATCATGATCATAAACCCATACACGCTGGCCGGTATCGACATCCAGGCCAAAAACACGTCCATCAATGCAACGAACCACGACAAGGCCATCCGCGACCGCGGGTGCAGCAAGCACTTCAGAGGTCACGTTGGCAGACCATCGCTGGGTGCCGGTGTCGGCATCAAATGCAAACACCTCGCCGTTTTCCGTTCCCATCAATAGCAGGTTACCGGCAATACCGGGGCCACCGGTGAAGGGAAGCTGTGTTTTCAGCGACCAGCGCTTGTCACCCGTGCTCGCATCGACGGCGGATAACAGGCCTTTATAATCTGCTGCATACAGGGACCCGGACGAAAAAGCGGGTCTTAACTGCCTGCCGGCTTTGTCCAGGCCCTTGCCAATACCGGTGGACCAGACCTTGCCAACCTTCAATGTCGGATCGAATTTAACCAACTCTGCAGGGGCATCAGGCTCGTCACTTTTGCCCCAGCTTTTTATCCAACTGCATCCATTGAGCAGCAACAAAGCTGCCAGTGCAGGGATAAACCATTTCCTCACATTTCACCCCCACCAGCACCCTCTTCGATACCGGTGATTTCATCGGCCGTTGCACCGAGCGCCTCGAGTTTAATAGTCAGAAACTGACGGTTACCAACCCCCTCTTCAAGGGCAGCAAGTGAGTCCTGGTAACTCTGGATCGCCATTTCAGTGTCGCCGTTGGCGAGATGGATATCACCGCGAATTTCATCAAATAGGGCTTCAAACCCCAGCGTTGAAGGTGCACCATCCAACAACGCCATTGCCGCTGCGGTATCGCCTTCACTGAGTTTGATTCTTGCCAGTCTCTCACGTGCAATTATCCTGACCGGCTCGGGTGTTGCGTTTTCCATGGCATGATTCAATGCCGAAGCCGCCAGGTCTGTCTGCCCGGCCTTCAAACGGGCCTTTGCCATCATCAGGGAAGCCATGGAGGTATAGGCCGATTTCGGAAACTCTGACTTCAATACCTCGTAATTGGGCACTGCCCCGTCCATGTTCTCTTCTTCGATCAACGTGACCATGGTCTGGTATTCTGCAGATGCCTGCTGGCGCTTGCTGGTTTCCCACGTCTGGTATTGTTTGAAGCCAAACATCAGGCCAAAGGCCAGGACGAGGCCCATGACAATGGCGCTGCCATTTTCCCTTAACCAGTTTTTTACGCGTTCACCCTGTTCATGGGTATCATATAAGTCAGACATTGTATTCGTTAATCCATCTGTTGTAATTGACCGGGTAACCCCGGCAGATTGTTTATATAGTGTCTAAGTATCGACATATCCAGTCCCCAACCGATGCGCGGTCGAGGGAAACCTGCGGCTCGTTGCTACGCAAAAATTTGACCGTAACCTTTCCATCACGTATCTCGTCATCGCCCAGCACCAGCGCCAGCAAAGCCTCGCTTCGATCCGCACGCTTGAACTGGGCCTTGAAACTGCCGCCGTTCAAATTATTGATCAAACGCAGTTGTGGATATGCGGCGCGCAGATCATACGCGAGTTTTAATGCAGATTCAGCGCTGTTTTCACCTACGGATACAAGATAGGCATGAATAAGGGGCGCGTTGACGGTATTTTTTTGTCGCAACAACTCGACCAGGCGCTCTTCACCCATGGCAAATCCAATACCGGGCCAGGGTTTACCGCCCTGTAATTCGACCAGGTTGTCATAACGTCCACCTGCACATACGGTGCCCTGCGCACCCAGTTCGTCGGTTATCCATTCAAAAACCGTGTGACTGTAATAATCAAGACCACGGACCAGCCTTGGGTTTTCATGAAAATCGATTCCCAGCTTGTCCAGGTAGCGTTTCAGGGTCGCGTAGTTTTGCCTGGATTGTTCACCGAGGTGGTCCATCAGTAAAGGTGCTGACCCCAGCAGGGCCTGTACTTTTATATCTTTACTGTCCAGCACACGTAAGGGATTACGCTCCACCCTTTCACGGGTCTGCTCATCGAATTCATTTTTGTGAAGCGATAAAAATTTATATAATTCTTCACGATAGGAAGCGCGTTCTTCGGCGTCACCCAGTGAATTGATTTCCAGACGTAAATCATTGAGCCCCAGGGACTTCCATAAACATGTACCCATGGCCAGGATTTCAGCATCGGCATCCGGGCCGGGTGCACCGAATAACTCGGCCCCGATCTGGTGAAACTGACGACTGCGGCCTTTTTGCGGACGTTCGTAGCGGAACATCGGCCCGCAGTACCATAACCGTCTGACCGGCCCATACAATAATCCGTTTTGCAGCGCGGCCCTGACCACACCGGCCGTGCCTTCCGGGCGCAGACTCAGTGATTCCCCATTGCGGTCTTCAAAGCTGTACATCTCCTTTGAAACCACATCGGTCGCAGCGCCGATCCCACGTGTAAAGACCTCGGTCTTTTCCAGGTTCGGAATCCTGATCTGCTCGAAACCGGAGGCGGAAAACACCTGCTCCGCGGTTCTCTCCAGGTGATCCCAAAAGTGGATATCCTGCGGAAGAATGTCATTCATTCCGCGTATAGAGCGTATCGGAGAATTCATATCAGTTGACTTCGTCTACCGGAACGGTGGTGGCTGCCTGTACTGCTTGTGGCCAGCTGAACTGTGCAACGTCCTCGTGGGAAAAGTTCGCCAGATCGATTTCCTCACCGTCCATGGACAAGTGCACTGCGGATGTCCGGCCAATCAGTATTCTGAAGGGCGGCTTGCCCTGGTAACTTTTCTCACTGCCACCACGCAACAGGTCCATTTCAAGCTCCTGTCCGTCTGCATCGGAAATTTCTATCCAACTGTCGGCGGAAACCGTCAATGCCAGCTGACTCTCACCACCGGTCAGACCGGGCTTCGATACCGCCGCCCAGGCCTGTTCGGCCGGATCCGGGCCCGCCGTCCGATGGCCATGTAAAGCGCCCAGCGTGGCGATAGAGGCATTGACAGGTCTCTTCACAGCCGTTGACTGGTCATCCTGTGAACTTTGCAGACGCGAACCTCCCTGTGACAAGCGGACGGCCTCGTGAGTAAACTGCCAGGCCAGCGTACCGATCAATAATGATGCCAGTACGTAACTGGTAGCGCGTAACCACCGGTCAGCCGGGCTGCGCCTCGGTGCTTCCGGAAAAATATTTTTTAATTCGGTCTGCTCCGCAGCACTGGCTTCCAGCATTACCTGGATTTCATCTTCGGGTATTTTCAAAAAACGAGCATAACTGCGGATATAGCCGGTTCTGTAAACGCTGGCGATCCTGAATGCAAGGTCATCTTCAATATCGGCCAGTAGATGTTCATCCAGGTGAATGGCGTCTTTAACATCTGTCAACGAAAGCTTTTTTAATATGCGCTGCTGCTTCAGGTATTCGCCGACTGCCATGGGAATCAGTTCTTGCTGTTGCGTCATTATTCTAAGTTCCTCCGAATCTCAGCGACCTGCGGTGAGTCCGGGAAGTTTGATTCCAGTAGTAACCTGTACTTATTTGCGGCCCTGGTATCACTGGAGGCCAACTCCATCCTGTAGGCCAGTAACAGGCTTTCTGCATCATGGTTTGCAACCGTCTCATAGCGCTGCATGAATGCACGCGATGTGAGGTAGTTCTTCTCGAGATAATTCAGTCTTGCCATGGTCAGAAGCGTATCGGGGAAATCCTGATCAATCTTCAGCGCCCGCCTGAGGTAATTCTCGGCAGCAGCCATATCACCCGACTGCATCGCACAGGAACCGGCATTGGTCAGCGCGACCGATGGCGAACTGTAAAACGGATCATCCAGGGCCTTGCGAAAGTGCTCCATCGCCCTTGAGCGTTTGCCGGTCTTGCAGAGATAGACACCGTAATTGTTATTCACGTCACCATCTTCCGGATCGATCTCGTAGGCTTTCTGGTAGTGCTTGCCGGCCTCACCCAACTCGCCTATGCGCTCATAAAGCACGGCAGTGACGGTTTGTGCCGGGGCGTAACCCGGGTCGTCCCTGGTGGCCTTTTTCAGTTTTCCCAATGCCACCTCATACTGGCCACGATTCATGTACTCAAGACCCAGCGAGGTATTGGATTCAGCGGCCTTGCGCTTGTTGCTTTTCTGATCGCCATTACCGGATTGTTGTGAAGCACACGCCGAAACCAGCAGTGTTACCAGCAATATGAGAGTGAACCGGTGTCCGGTGGTGTACTGGTACATGCCGAAGGGCTTCCCGTTTACAGACCTGTTCATGGGGTATTTGCCGCCATTTGTATTTTTATTCGCTCACTGCGTTTTGTACGATCCAGCACTTTGCCTACCAACTGGCCACAGGCCGCATCGATGTCTTCACCACGGGTTTTGCGCACCGTGGCAATCAGGCCTCCCCGCATAACGATTTCCTGGAATTCCGCGATGCGGCTTTCACTTGAGCATCGATATTGCGTACCGGGAAACGGGTTAAATGGTATCAGATTCAGCTTGCTGGGTACGGTTCTTAATAATTTTACCAGTTTTCGTGCATGTTCAGGGTGATCATTTACCCCATCGATCAATGTGTATTCAAAGGTCACGGAGCGTTTGTGTTTATCCGAGACATAATCCCTGCATGCCTGCATCAGTTCGGCAATGGGGTATTTTTTGTTCAACGGCACCAGGCCGGTTCTTACGTCATCAACCGGAGCGTGCAATGAAACCGCCAAGGCGACGTCAATGGCTTCTCGCAGACGGTAAATGCCGGGTACCAGGCCAGCGGTACTCAAAGTGACCCGCTTGGAGGCAAAACCGAATCCCAGGTCATGCCGCATCAGCGACAAAGCGGGGATCACGGCTTCAAAGTTGAGCAATGGTTCTCCCATGCCCATCATGACGATATTGGTAATGCGGCGCTGCCCGTGCTTCTCATGCCCCAGGGCGTTGGCGGCCAGCCAGACCTGGCCGATAATTTCGGCAGTGCCAAGGTTACGGGCAAAACCCTGTGCACCGGTCGAGCAGAAGGTGCAGTTCAAGGCACAACCCACCTGCGAGGAAACACACAGTGTGCCCCGTTTGGGTTCGGGGATGTAAACGGTCTCTACGGCGTTGCCACCCTGGAAGCCGATCAGCCATTTGACGGTTCCGTCACTGGATCGTTGCTCCCGCAAAATCTCAGGCAGGCGTATTTCAGCAATCGATTGCAACTTTTCCCGAAGCGCCAAGCCCAAATTGGTCATGTCGGAAAAATCTGTTACCGACTGATGATAAATCCATTTCATGACCTGCTGGGCCCGAAATGGCTTTTCTCCAATGGACTCAAAAAAGGCGCGTAAACCTGCCTCGTCAAGATCAAGCAGGTTGACGCGTTTTGACACCGTATCCACGGTTAGTGGAATTTTGTTTTGCTCAGGCACCAAAAAAGTAGGCGATTTCGGTTTTGGCTGTATCCGGGCCGTCCGAACCATGCACGGCATTGGCATCGATACTTTTGGCAAAATCGGCACGAATGGTTCCCGGTTCGGCCTCGGCCGGATTGGTCGCACCCATTAACTTGCGGTTCAAAGCGATGGCGTCCTCGCCTTCCAGCGCCTGGATCATCACCGGGCCCGAGGTCATGAAATCGACCAGGTCATTAAAAAACGGGCGATCCCGGTGAACGGCGTAAAAACCTTCTGCCTGTTCGCGGCTCAGATGCTCCATTCTGGCCTCGACAATCTTCAGTCCGGCCTTTTCAAAACGGCTATAAATCTCACCGATGACATTTTTTGCAACAGCATCGGGCTTAATAATGGATAACGTGCGTTCAACAGACACTTAAGAACTCCCTATAATTTATTGATATTTAATGATATTAAAGATAATGGGTGTTTGACGTAATTTGATCAAATTTAACGGCTAATTTTAAGCTGCTACGGCTCAGCTTGCAATCGACTCCGATCGATCATACGCTGTCATCACGCTCCGATGCTGCTGACAATTCGTGTATTGGTTCCAAGCAACGGTTTAATCTATTATATTGCCCCGAGCTGAATTGATCCGTTTTACGGGTACATTCTGAAACTCTTCATTCTGACGCGAGGCAGACATGACCGCCCTATTCCTGGCTATATTCGTTTTGTCTTTACTGTTGTTGGCGTATTACCGTATACCGCTGCTCATCTCCATAGCCATCGTCGCGGGACTGACCTTCGCGTTCACAGAATTACGCCATTTCTATGAAATTCCGGCCTGGTTTCGCTGGTCTTATGGCATCGTCACCGTGACCCTGGGTGGTTTTGCCATTAAGTCGTTGCGTCGCCTGCTGATCAGCAACCGGTTTTTCAGTGTTTTCAGAAAAGTCATGCCAAAGATGTCTTCAACCGAACGCGAGGCACTTGAAGCCGGAACGGTTTGGTGGGAAGCGGAGCTTTTCAGCGGCAAACCACGCTGGCGCAGGTTGCTCAGACAGCCGGCGCCCGGTTTAAGCGAGGCGGAAAAGGAGTTTCTCAACGGACCGGTTGAAGACCTGTGCCTGATGCTGAACGATTGGGAGATTTCCGACAAACTTCAGGATCTGCCACAAGCGGTATGGACATACATCAGGGACAAGCGTTTTTTCAGCATGATCATACCAGCCGAATACGGCGGGCTCGGGTTTTCGGCGCAGGCCAATTCGGCTGTGGTCATGAAAATAGCCAGTCGCAACGTCACCGCAGCAGTTACAGTCATGGTGCCGAACTCACTCGGCCCGGGCGAGTTGCTGTTGCATTATGGCACCGAGGAACAGAAGAATTATTATTTGCCGCGCCTGGCCAGCGGTAAGGAAATCCCCTGTTTCGCCCTCACATCTCCACTGGCTGGCTCCGACGCCGGAGCCATGCCGGACAAGGGAGTTGTCTGCAAGCAGATGTTTGAAGGCAAGGAGGTCGTCGGCCTCAGGCTCAACTGGGATAAGCGATACATCACCCTGGCGCCTGTTGCCACCCTGCTCGGGCTGGCATTCCGCGCCGTGGATCCGGATGGTTTGCTTGGTGACAAGGTAGACCTTGGCATCACCTGCGCCCTGATACCTGCTGATACCGACGGTGTGGAAATAGGCAATCGTCACTTCCCGGTAGGGGCGGTATTCATGAATGGCCCGACGCGCGGAAAAGATGTTTTCATTCCAATGGACTGGGTCATTGGCGGCCAGGAGCGTATTGGACAGGGCTGGCGCATGTTGATGCAAAGCCTGGCGGCTGGCCGGGCAATTTCGCTTCCATCAATGGGGGTTGCCGGCGGCAAGATGGCATCATTGTTGACCGGCGCATATTCGAGGATACGCACCCAGTTTGATGTACCAATTGGCCATTTTGGTGGCGTTGAAGAGCCACTGTCCCGGATCGGTGGACGCACGTACCGAATGGATGCAGCACGCGTACTGACCCTGATCGCACTGGATCAGGGTGAAAAACCGGGCGTTCTTTCCGCCATCAACAAATACCAGTTAACCGAGGGCAATCGTCAATGCATCAACGATGCAATGGATGTCCATGGCGGTAAGGGCATTATCGAAGGACCGAATAACTATCTGGCCCACGCCTATATGGCCTTGCCAATCGCCATCACGGTGGAAGGCGCCAATATCCTGACTCGTTCATTGATCATATTTGGCCAGGGAGCCATCCGCGCCCATCCCTGTTTGCTGGACGAAATGAATGCGGTCACCGGCATGGCCAGCAGCAAGACCAGGCGGGACTTTGACAATGCCCTGTTCACACATGTCGGATTCAGCATCAGTAACATGGTTCGCAGTTTGTTACTTGGTTTGACCGCCGGCAGGATGACCCCCGCACCGGTACGCGGGCCCCATGCACATTATTTTCGAAAACTGAGCCGCCTGAGTTCTGCCTTTGCTTTTCTGGCCGACTCGGTGCTGGTGCTTTTGGGGGGCAAATTCAAATTCAAGGAAAAGCTTTCAGGCAGGTTGGCCGACGCATTGATCCATTTATACATGGCCAGCGCTATGCTGAAGCGCTTCGAGGACGATGGTCGCCCCGAGCAGGATTTGCCACTTTTGGAATGGGGTATGGAAGACAGCCTGCAGCGTATTCAACAGGCTCTTCACGGTGTTATTTTGAACTTTCCGGTTCCACTGCTTGGTGGCCTGGCGCGTCTGATCGTCTTCCCCTTCGGTCTTCCCCACCCGGGCCCGAATGACAATACGGTCAAGGCCGTGGCCGCAATCCTGCTAAGCGAAAACGAGAGCCGTGAACGCCTGACAGACGGTGTGTTCATCTCAGACCGGGATGATGCAACCGGTCGTGTCAGCAAGGCGTTTCACCTGGTGCTGGAAGCAGCACCAGCCGAACGGGCGATTAAAAACGCACTGAAACAATCCGTCAACTTTGAAAATTATGAAGGCCTGGTCAAACGGGCAACCGAGAGCGGCGTTATCACCGAAGAACAGGCAACCATGGTTCGCCTTGCCCAGCAGGCTACCGCGGCGGTCATCGCAGTGGATGAATTCCCGTTTAATAAAGGCACCGAAGAAACAGCCTGATTCCTGCGGTTTCGTTTGTGAGGCTAGTCCTGAAAGAACTGCCTGATTTCAGCTTCCGAATTCAGGCCATCCTGGTAACCCAGGTCGATCAGTTCGCTGCAATAACCCGATTCAAACAGCAGGTAGCTTGCCATACGCCAGTCACGGCCCCAGCCACCGAGGGTGCGCAGCAGTAGCTGTACACTTGGGGGGATATCCCCGACATGCTCCCGCGTCACATAACGCAGGTCTTTACTGGGACGGATGACCAGGCTGTCAATTTCGATCAGTCCGGCATCAATGCGTCTCTCCTCCGGCACCAGCGACAGCGTTTTGTTGATACGCCGCAAACGCGCCAGGTCGGCATTTAGCCTGTCCATGAAAATGGTATCCATCAGGTAACCGCCGATTTCACCGGCAGAAGGATATTCCATCGGTACTTCCGGCGGCAGGTCAGGTTTTTCATCCCGCGTCCCAATGATCAGGATACGTTGCGCGCCGAGGTGAATGGCCGGGCTTAGCGGCGCGACCATACGCATACCGCCATCGCCAAAGTACTCATTGCCTATGCGTTCGGCTGGAAAAATGATGGGTAATGCCGCAGATGCGAGCAGATGACTGACATTGATCAGGGTGGAAACACCCTTGCGGCGTTCACGTTGCCAATCCTCCATGCCCGCCCCGGCCTGAAAATAGCTGATGGCGCTGGCGCTGGCGTAACCGGAAGCGGTGACGGCTACCGCCCGTAACGCATCTTCATCCAGGGCGCGCTGGATGCCCTCCAGCTCAAGATTCTTTTGCAGAAAGGAGCGTAACGGCGAGTTGTCCAGAAATGCTTTTGGATTGGTTTTTATCAGCCCGCCCGATAACAGCGTGATCGCAAAACGCATTCCTGACCTGAATACCGTCCATGCATCGGTACGATAAATGCGTTCACAGTGCATGCTGCGCCAGAAATGATCAAGACGCTCGATTCCAACGTCAAACTCATGCGCATGACTGGCCAATACGGCAGCATTGATGGCCCCGGCGGATGTTCCGCAGATAACCGGATAGGGATTCCGTTGCTGGTCAAGCAATTCGCCAATAGCCTTGAGCACACCAACCTGGTAGGCCCCGCGCGCGCCACCACCCGGTAGTATCAGTGCGGTGCATTTTACTGGGGAATTGTGCATGGGCTGCCGGCGAAACTAGCTAAGTGGGTAAAGGCACCGTATCTTTACAGTGATTAACGTGCCCCTGATACTTGCATGAAATGAGTTTCAAATCCAGTGAAGGTATACTCAAGCGGATGAGCCTGACCCGAGCGGTCAAATGGATGATTTTTTTGAACCAGAAAGCACCAGGGGTGGGGAATGAACAAACTGAGCGACAAACATTGCAAACCCTGCGAAGGCGGTGTTTGCCCATTGGATGGAAATCAATCGATAAAGCAACTTGAAGATTTGCCTGGTTGGCAATTATGCGATGATGGTAAAAGCATCGCCCGGGAATTCACTTTTCAGGATTTTCGGGCAACCATGTCTTTTATCAACGCCATGGCCGAAATGTCTGAAACAGAAGGCCATCATCCGGATTTTTGTGCCGGTTACAATTATTGCAAAGTAAGCTACACCACCCATGCAATTGATGGGCTATCGGAAAACGATTTTATTTGCGCGGCCAAACTCAATGATCTTGCGGACACATGATAATGACTGAAATAACACTTCAAAAAACCACAAACGAAGACGACAGGCGGCAACTGCTGAATGAAGCTTCAAACATGGTAAACAGGATCATCATGGGCAAGGAACACCAGGTCAAACTGGCATTCAGCTGCCTGCTTGCGGGTGGTCACCTTTTGATAGAAGACCTTCCAGGTGTAGGAAAAACCACACTCGCCCACGCGCTTGCAAAAGTCATAGGCGTCAGCTACCAGCGCATCCAGTTTACCAGCGACCTTCTGCCTGCAGATATTCTGGGTGTTTCCATCTACCGCCGCGACCAGGAAAAGTTTGAATTCCACCCGGGCCCGATTTTTTGCGAACTGGTATTGGCTGATGAAATCAACCGCGCAACGCCAAAATCACAAAGCGCGCTGCTCGAAGCAATGGCGGAAGGCCAGGTGACCATCGAGGGCAAAACCCATGTTTTACCCCGTCCATTTTTTGTCATCGCCACCCAAAACCCACTCGATATGGTCGGTACGTTCCCCCTGCCCGACTCTCAACTGGACAGGTTTCTATTGAGTATCTCGCTGGGTTTCCCTGAAGCCGAGCAGGAACGTGCGCTGCTGATCGCCGAGGACCGTAAAGAAGTACTGCGAAACACCAAACCCATTATCTGCCCGGATGACGTGCTGATGCTGAGCCGGCAGTGCCATGAGGTTCATATCAGTGAAGCCTTGCTCGACTATGTGCAGGCCCTGCTGGCGGAGACCCGCAACAACCGCTGGTTTGAAACCGGCCTGTCACCCAGGGCGGGAATCGCCATGCTATCGTGCAGCAAGGCGTTTGCGTTCCTGGAAGGCCGGGATTACGCGATCCCCGAAGACGTCAAAGCGATATTCCCGGGTCTGGCGCGTCATCGCATGACCGTGCCACATGGAATGGAGGCCTCGGTAGAGGATCACATCACCGGTATATTGAACCAGGTGGCCATCCCCTGAGTCGAGCGATGCCGGCTGGCCTGAACAGACACTGGGCTGCCTCCATCGGGCAGTGGGTTGCCAACAGGATCAAATTGCGTATACGCGAAAAACGCGGGCCCATGACACCGCCGTTTGAACTCGAATACCGGCATATTTTTGTGCTGCCAACGGTATTCGGATGGGGCTTTGGCCTGATGCTGATATTCATGGCGCTCGGGGGACTCAACTTTAACAACAACATGGCGCTTATCCTGGTATTCCTGCTGGGCACCATCGCCCAATTAACGACCCTTATCGCCTATCGAAACCTGTCGGGGTTGAGAGTGGAGCGTATTTCTTCAGACCCGGTGTTTTGTGGTGAGGACGCGGTTTTTCGTATTTTTGTTTCGAATAACAACGAACGTCAAAAGTTTGCGGTGCAGGCAGCATACAGCCAGGTGCAGGACTGTAAGGATTTTGATATCAATGGCCGTGAAACCTATTTATTAAAGTCAACCACCCACAAACGCGGGTGGTTCGAAATGCCTTCATTCAAACTGGTTACGCGCTATCCCCTGGGGCTTTTCAAGGCCTGGTCGTGGGTTTTTCCCAATAACCGCTGCCTGGTTTACCCGATGCCCGCCAAGAATGCTCCGCCCTTGCCCAAAACCGGGCGTGGTCAGTCGGGGCCGGCCATCAAGGGCGATGGCGATGATGTTTTCGGCTTGCGCAAATACCAGACTGGCGACAGTATGCAAAGGGTGGCCTGGCGGGCCAGCGCCCGTCAAGGCGAACTTTACAGCATGGAAATGGAGGCACCCCAGGAAGATGCCTGCGACCTGGACTGGCAGCGTTTGCAGGGCAGTAACGTGGAGACACGTCTGTCAATTCTGACCGCATGGGTCATCGCGGCGGATGCTGAGAACATTGCCTATAGCCTGACCCTTCCCGATGAACGCTTTGCCGCCGGCAAGGGCCCTGAACACCGTGCCAGGTGCCTCGAAAAGCTGGCACTTTTTTCATCGTGAAAGTGTTAAAGACACTGACATTGAACCAGCGGTGCACGCTATGGGTTATCGCCAGCCTGTTAATCAGCATGCTGCCGCAACTCAGGAGCATGCCGCTGCACCTCGTGTCGCTTACCCTGCTACCGGTGATCTGGCGCATCATCGCCGAATTCCATGCCTGGAAACCGGCACCAATGCTGTTCAGGGTCTTTGCAACCCTGTCCACGGTGGCCGTTCTTTTGGCCACCTATGGTGGTCTTATGGGAAGACGAGCGGCGGTGAGCATGCTGGTATTGATGTTGTCACTTAAGCTGCTCGAGACATTTAAAACCCGGGATGCCCGTATTGTCACGAGTCTGAGCCTGTTTTTATGCGGTACGCAATTCCTGTTTTCGCAGGGCATTCCGATGATTTTTTATATCGTCTCCTGTCTGCTCAGCTCTTTGATCGCCCTGATGCACCTGCAAAGAAAAGAGGCCTGGGAAAATCTCGGCCCGGCACCCGGTAGCGGAGGCCGGCTTTTTGCCGAGCTGGGTTTCGGCTTGCGCTTACTGGCCATCGCAGTGCCCATCGGGCTGGCCATGTTCCTGTTCTTCCCGCGCTGGGCAAGTCCCCTGTGGGGTATCCCCGAGGAGGCCCTTGATGCACGCTCGGGATTGTCCGACTCGATGAGCCCGGGCAGCATCCAGAGCCTGTTCATGGACGACTCACCGGCCTTCCGTGCCACGTTCCAGGGAGACCTGCCGGCCAATGGACAACTCTATTGGCGAGGGCCGGTATTCTGGGATTTCGACGGGACCAGCTGGAAAGCCGGCTTCATGAGTCTGAATTTGCCGGCGGAAGACAAACCGGACCCGCTTGACGCGGCCTTCCGCTACCGTGTGCAAATGGAACCCACCGAACAAAGGTGGTTATTCGCCCTGGATTACCCCGCTTTGGTGCCAGCGGGCGCTAAGCTGACCGCAGACTACCAATTACTGGCCCGCCGGCCGGTCACGAAGCTGCGCGAGTACCTGATGGCTTCGGATCCGGGTTTTACCGGCAGCCTGGTGCTCAAAAACACACTGCGTGACATGGCTCTGGCATTACCATCCGGTTTTAACCCGCGCACATCAGAGATGATGAACCAATGGCGTCTTGAGGCGAACAGCGCAGAGGAGATTGTTCGCAGGGTGCTTGCTCACTTCAACCGTGAGCAGTTCCGTTACACTTTGAATCCTGCGCTCCTGAGCCGCAACACCGTTGACGAATTCCTGTTTGATACACGTGAGGGTTTTTGTGAGCACTACGCCTCGGCCTTTACCGTGATGATGCGTATGGCGGGGATTCCGGCACGTGTGGTCACCGGTTACCAGGGCGGTTGGTACAACGATATCGGCTCTTATCTGCTGGTCAGGCAATCAGATGCACATGCCTGGTCGGAAGTGTGGCTGGATGGCCGGGGTTGGGTCCGGGTCGATCCAACCGCTGCCGTCGCACCATCACGGGTCGAAAGGGGCGCCATGGATTCGCTTGCAGACCGTCGCCACCTGCTCGATTACGCATGGTTACGAAGTGTCCGCAATACCTTCGATCTTTTTCAAAGGGGCTGGAACAACTGGGTGGTCGCCTTCAATTCCGTCAGCCAGTCCCGCCTGTTTTCGGTGTTTGGATGGGACGTACTCGACTCATCAAAACTGGTTATCCTGATGATCACCAGTATCCTGGTCATCTCGGCGCTTATTTTTTTCCTCGCACCTTTTCTTTTGCGATACCCCTCGAACCGGACACGGGACCCCGTAGTACGTTTATGGCAGCGCTTTGTCAGGAAACTGGAGCGCTCCGGATTCAAACCCGACCCGTCACTGGGACCACTCGAACTGGCGGAAAAGGCCGGCGAACAGTTGCCATACCTGGCGAATGCTATACTCAGTATTGCAAGGCTATATGTGTTATGCCGCTACGCAGACAACGATGCTCACCAGGCAGACCTGGCTGAACGTGTTAAGCGGTTCAAGCCCCGCTCCGCAACAGCCGGGCCGGGCCGGTAAAACCGGGGAGTACTAAATTGAAACGAATGAATCAAATCATCAGCCTGGCGCTTCTGACCACGGTTGTTTTATCAGCGTGCACGGTTGTTCCCGAGCAGCTCAAGGGTGAGTACTCTTTGCTGAGGCCCAAGGACATCACTCAGCAGCATCTTGACACTGAGGTCCGCTGGGCCGGTGTGATACTCGATACCCGCCCCGAAGATGGTCATACCTGCTTTGAAATACTTTCCAGGCAACTTGAAACATCCATGCGGCCAAGAAACAACGATCAGTCCGATGGCCGCTTTATTGCCTGCAAGAAAGGCTTCTATGATCCGGAAGTTTTCAAGAAGAAGCGAGAGCTCACATTGACCGGTCGCATCATTCATATCGACAAGCGGAAAATTGGTGATTATGACTACCTGTTCCCGATTGTTGATATCGGGTTTATGACCCTTTGGCCCGAGCGCCGCAACCAGGTCTACTATTATGGTCCTTACCGGCCCTATTACTGGCACTACCCCCATTACGGACCCTATTGGAGATACCCTTTTTAATGCCGCAGTTCCATGGTTTCCCAAAAGACTTTTTCAGTTTTTTTGAGGAATTGAAAAAAAACAATAACCGCGACTGGTTTGCCTTGAACAAAACCCGCTACCTGGAATCGGTGGTGCAGCCAATGGGAGCCTTCATCACCGACCTGGCGCCCCGTTTGAAACGAATTTCCGCTTATTACACGGCCGACCCACGCCCCCATGGCGGCTCCATGTTCCGAATTTACAGGGATGCGCGTTTTTCCAGGGACAAATCGCCTTATAAAACCCATGCTGCCACTCATTTCCGCCACCAGGCCGGGCGTGATGCCCACGCGCCCGGGTTTTACCTGCACATCGAGACCGACCGCGTGACCATTGGCGGTGGTATCTGGCGGCCGCCTTCAAAGCAGTTGGGTCTGATACGTGAGTTCATTTCAGATAACCCGGGCGCATGGGGCAAACTCAAACGTTCCGTGGCCATCAGCGATATGGGCGGCATCCAGGGTGATTCGCTGACCCGTCCACCAAGGGGTTACGATGCCGATGCAAAGCATATCGATGACCTGAAGCGAAAAAGCTTTTACCTGATGACAGGGTTTGAACCCGGGTTAATACTGGGCCCGGAGCTGGTGACAGAAACTGCCAGGGTTTTTCGCGCGACATCCGGGTTGAATCATTTTATTACAGATGCTTTGGGCTTGCCTTTTTAAGACATTCTGCCAACCCGCGGGGCATTTATACAGCTCCCGAATACAGGACTTGAACCAAACCGGTTTACTGTATATATTTACAGTATCAAACAAGGTCCGTAATCATGAACCCCAAACCACTCACCAAACGCCAAAAAGAAATCCTTGTCTTTATCTCCGATCACATTCAGTCGGCCGGGTTTCCGCCCACCCGCAATGACCTTTCGAAACATTTCGGCTTCCGCTCCCCCAATGCGGCGGAAAGCCATTTGCGCGCACTCGAAAACAAGGGGGTGATCCGTATAGAGGCCGGACAATCACGGGGCATCACGCTGACCGGTCTTTCAATTGCCAACCTGCCCGCCACCAACAGCAAACGGATGCCACTGCCATTGGTGGGACGTGTGGCTGCCGGCAGCCCGATACTCGCGCAGGAAAATATCGAACATGAATACCGGGTTGACCCTGCATTGTTTTCGGCGCGGCCACACTATCTTTTGCGCGTTGAAGGCAACAGTATGCGCGATGCAGGCATCCTCGACGGTGATCTGCTGGCAGTGCACCGTACCCCGGAGGCCCGGAATGGGCAAATTGTCGTGGCGCGCCTGGATGACGAGGTTACGGTAAAGCGTTTCAAACGCAAGGGCCATATGGTCAGCCTGTTGCCTGAGAACCGCGATTTTCAGCCCATCCAGGTTGATTTGCGCCACCGCGAACTGGTCATCGAGGGGCTGGGTGTCGGCATTGTGCGGCCACAACTGGAACACTAAGCCATGGCTTCGAAGCAGCACCCCGGTGCCCGCGAGTTATTTGCCCATCCGCTACTCTGGCGGGGCAAACAACTCTCACACCGCATACAGGCCATTAACACCGGTTTTACCCGTCTCGATTCGAAGCTGCCCGGCCATGGTTGGCCGCGTGGCGCTATCACCGAACTTGTCCACGAAACTTCAGGTTGCGGAGAGCTCAGCCTGTTGCTGCCTGCACTGGCATGGCTCAGCCGGCAGAATCGCAGGATCACCATGATCGACCCACCATGGGTACCCTATCCTTCAGCCCTGTATGGCCATGGGCTGGACCTTGAGAAGTTGCTGCTGGTACGTACACAAAGCAAACAGGAATCCCTGTGGGCCTGTGAACAGGTTGTACGTGGCATGCCTGGCGGCGCCATGCTGGCATGGCCCGATGAAATATCCTTCAGCGAGCTACGACGCTTGCAACTGGCGGCAAAAAACAGCCGGCAAAGCGTTTTCCTGTTTCGTCGCCAGGCGACGGCAAAGGTCTCGTCACCGGCCGAATTGCGGCTTCGGCTCAATACCGATGATGGTGATCTTCAGGTCCATATATTGAAATGCCGCGGCCAAAGACCTTCAGATGCCATACGCATACCACAAACCGAATGGGGCCAAACTGCCATTTTTTCAAAAAATACCAACCTGCCCCCGCAGACCCCGGGCAATGTCGGTGGTATCATAGCTCAGCCACAAAAAGAGTTAATACATCATGCAACTTTCTTCTCTAACCGCAGTTTCATCCGTTGACGGGCGTTATGCAGGCCGCACAGCCGATCTTCGTAAATATTTCAGTGAATATGGCCTGATCCGCTACCGCGTCATCGTCGAAGTACGCTGGTTCCAGGCGTTGGCCGCCAGTGCCGACATACCACAGGTTGCAAACCTGAGTGACACGGCAAACCGGTTCCTGGATGAACTGATTGATGGTTTCGGACTGCAAGACGCCGAACGCGTCAAAGCCATAGAAGCCACCACAAACCATGATGTCAAAGCGGTTGAGTACTACCTGAAGGAGAAGTTTTCCGCGCTGGATGAACTGAGCAGTCATTCGGAGTTTTTACATTTCGCCTGCACCTCGGAAGATATCAACAACCTTTCATATGCACTGATGATGCATGATGCGCGCGAACAGGTGTTCCTGCCGGCTTTCACAGACATCCATGACGCACTCGCCGGGATCATACGTGAACATGCGGACGTACCGATGTTATCACGCACACATGGTCAGACCGCCTCACCCACCACGCTGGGAAAGGAAATTGCCAATGTCGCCGTTCGGCTCAAGCGCCAGCGCGAGCAACTGGTACAGCAACCCATACTGGGCAAAATCAATGGGGCCGTGGGGAACTTCAATGCGCATATGTGTGCCTACCCCGATGCAGACTGGCCGGCATTTGCCAATGCCTTTGTCGAGTCGCTGGGTCTGACATGGAACCCATGGACCACCCAGATTGAGCCCCATGACTGGATGGCGGAAAGCTTTCACACGATCAGCCGTTACCATACCATCCTGATCGACCTGTGCAGGGATATATGGGCTTATATTTCGCTGGGGTATTTCAAACAGCGCACCATTGCAGGTGAAATCGGCTCATCCACCATGCCGCACAAGGTCAACCCGATCGATTTCGAAAATGCCGAAGGCAACCTGGGTGTCTCCAATGCCCTGCTGAGTCACCTGGCCGAAAAACTGCCGATCTCCCGTTGGCAGCGTGACCTGACCGATTCAACCGTATTGAGGACGATCGGAACAGCCGCCGGGCATGGCGCAATTGCCTATAGCTCCCTGCTCAAAGGTTTGAGCAAATTGAAACTCAACGAACAGGCCCTGGCCGACGACCTTGATAGAAGCTGGGAAGTTCTGGCCGAACCCATTCAAACGGTCATGCGTGTGCATGGTATCGAAAACCCCTATGAGCAACTCAAGGCCCTGACACGCGGCAAGGCGATCAGCGCAGAAATCCTGGCTGAATTTGTCGGGAAACTGGAGATACCCGCCGCGGCTAAACAGCAACTGTTAAAACTGACGCCCGCAGCATATACCGGTAACGCGGCCGCAATGGCCCGGTCCCTGGTACAGAACAAAAAATGAATGCGCCGCTGGACAAATACAGCGTTGCCCGGTTCCTTGAGCAATACTGGCAGAAAAAGCCCTGCCTGATCCGCAATGCCATAACCGATTTTGTGCCAATTATTGATGGTGATGACCTCGCAGGACTGGCCTGTGAGGAGATGGCGGAGTCCCGCCTGGTAACCGGCAGCTTTGCATCGGCAAACTGGAACGTGACACATGGCCCTTTTGCAGAGAGTGATTTCTCCGAATTACCGCAAGAAAACTGGACGCTGTTGGTGCAGGATGTTGAAAAGCATTACGCGCCATTGCAGGATTTGATGCAACAATTCAGTTTCATCCCCAACTGGCGACTGGATGACCTGATGATCAGTTACGCTGCTACCGGCGGTTCTGTCGGACCGCACGTGGATCAATACGATGTTTTCCTGTTGCAGGCCGAAGGCAGACGGCGCTGGCAGATTGCCCGTTCCTTTGACCCGGCTCTGCTGGAGGCTTGCCCGCTGAACGTATTGCAGTCCTTTGAAGCCGAACAGGAATGGGACCTTGAGCCCGGTGATATGCTGTACCTTCCTCCCAATGTTGCGCACCATGGTGTGGCGCTGGAACCGGGAATGACCTGGTCCATTGGCTCACGCGCACCATCCGGCGCTGATCTGCTCCAGGGATTTGGTGAATGGCTGGCATTTTCAGACAATGAGGGTGGTCGCTATGCAGACCCGGGTCTGGAACCGGCCGTTCGGGCAGGAGAGATCGATCGGCGCGCTTTGAAAGACCTGAAACAATTTATGCTCAGCAGAATTGACGACGACAGCAGCCTGGAGGATTTTCTTGCGGCCTTTTTAAGCCGCTTCAGGCTGGCCAATGAACCTGTTGCACCACCACAAGCACTCACCGCTGAACAGTTGCTCAAAAGAATGAGAAAACATGCAGTACTGATGCGCAACCCCTGGACCAGGTTAAACTGGATTAAAACCGGAACCGGCGCACGCCTTTTTGCAGCGGGACAGGCATACAATTGTGACCCCTTGCTGGCTGAACTCCTGTGTGAATCACAATTTCCGGAGATCAGGCTTGAGCAATCCGACAGCGGTACAATCGATACCCTTGTCCGACTGATCAACCAGGGTCACTTCATTTTAACCGACCGCTGAACAGGGCATGCTGATGAGATCAGAGTATTTTTGTTTCAACAATAGTACCCTGACCTCGACCGGGTGGTTCTCTGACCCCGCTCAAACAGTTATAATTTACGGTTCATTACGGCATCAGGAAGGCAAATACACGTGAGCTCAACACTCGAGCAATTGTACAAAACATCACATCTGTTCGGTGGCAATGCCTCCTATATCGAAGCCCTGTATGAAACATGGCTGGAATCGCCAGACCAGGTACCGGAAAATTGGAGGAAATACTTTGACTCCATGCCTCCTTCAGAGACTCCCGAAACCGGTCATATTGAGGTCGCTGAGCGCTTTCGTGACTACCGCCCGGGAATCAACCAGTACCCGGTCGGCAGCACCGAATTTGCCGATCACAAGCAGGCCAGCGTTTCGCGGTTGATCAATTCCTACCGTATCCGCGGACATGAAATTGCCAATCTGAACCCACTGGGCGAGGCCCATCATGCGCCGGTCGCTGACCTTGAACTTGCGTTTCACGACCTGAACGACTCAGACCTTGAACACGAGTTTGACACCGGTTCACTTGCGATTGCCGAACCTCGTATGAAACTGAAGGACATCCTGGCCCTTTGCAATCGCGTTTACTGCAAAAGCATCGGTATCGAGTATATGCACATGGTCGATACCAACAAGCGTGACTGGATGCGCGACAGGTTGGAAGGCGCGAGGGGCCTTTACAACATAAATAATGCCGACCGCCTGCGAATACTGCAGATGCTGACAGCGGCGGAAGGGCTCGAAAAATATCTGCATACGCGTTACGTCGGTCAGAAGCGTTTCTCGCTGGAGGGCGGTGACACACTGATACCCCTGTTGCACGAAACCATGTTTCATGCGGGCAGCAACGGCGTTGAGGAAGTGGTCATCGGCATGGCCCACCGTGGCCGCCTGAATGTACTGGTCAATATTCTGGGCAAAAAGCCGTCAATGTTATTTGACGAGTTCGAAGGCAATCACCCGCAGGTCAAGCCAAACCGCCCGTGGGATGTGAAATATCACCTCGGCTATGCATCGGATATCAAAACGCCGGGCGGCGAGGTCCACATGGCCCTGGCGTTCAACCCGTCCCACCTCGAAATTGTCGATCCCGTGGTATTGGGTTCTGCACGCGCCCGCCAGGTTCGGCGCGGGGATGACACACATGACAAGGTTATGCCCATTCTGATCCACGGCGATGCCGCATTTTCCGGTCAGGGCGTGGTGATGGAATTGTTCCAGATGTCGGAAGTACGGGGTTTTGCCGTTGGCGGCACCATGCACATCGTCATCAACAACCAGATTGGTTTTACCACCAGCAAAAGGGAGGACTCCCGTTCCACCCTGTACTGTACCGCGGTCGCAAAGATGGTGCATGCGCCTATTTTCCACGTCAACGCGGATGACCCGGAAGCGGTGCATCACGTGATGAAGATCGCGCTGGATTTTCGCCAGAAGTTCAAACGTGACGTGGTTATTGACCTTGTCTGTTACCGTCGACTGGGACATAACGAGGCCGATGAACCGGCTGCCACACAGCCGATGATGTACAAGATCATTCGCAAAATGCAGACCACGCGTCAGAAATACGCTGCTGACCTGGTCGAGCGAAAGATCATCGACCAGGACTACCCGCAAATGCTGATGGATGAATACCGCCGCAAGCTGGATGACGGTGAGCAGGTCGCGGACGTGGAGTCCAATCCGCGCACCAACAAGCATGCTGCGCGATGGCGCAATTTTGATGCAAGCGGGGTTTTTGCTGCGGGTGATATCGAAAGCGCTTACGCGCTCTCCGACCTCAAGCGACTCTCTGATCTGATGACGACCTTGCCGGATGGTTTTAAACTGCATCCACGTGTCAACAAGATCATCGATGACCGCCGAAAGATGGCGCAGGGTAAATCACGTCTGGATTGGGGGTTTTGCGAAACGGCCGCCTATGCCAGTCTCATTGAAAATGGCACCGGCCTCAGACTGGTTGGCCAGGATTCCGGCCGTGGTACATTCTTCCACCGTCATGCCGTCTTGCACAACCAGGTTGACGGTTCGGTTCTGACCCCGCTGGCAACCATCAACCCTGATGTTGATGTCAATATTATTGATTCGCTGTTATCCGAAGAAGCGGTTACCGGGTTTGAGTATGGTTATGCCACGGCAGCACCTGAAACCCTGGTCATTTGGGAGGCCCAATTCGGTGACTTCGTCAACGGCGCACAGGTGGTGATCGACCAGTTCCTGAGCTCCGGTGAAGCCAAGTGGGGGCGTTTGTGCGGCCTGGTCATGTTCCTGCCGCACGGTTACGAGGGACAGGGGCCGGAGCACTCCAGCGCCCGCCTGGAAAGGTTCATGCAACTTTGCTCCAATGACAACATCCAGGTATGCATACCCTCAACGCCAGCACAAATGTTCCACCTGATTCGCCGGCAAATCCTGATGGGAACGCGCAAGCCGTTGATTGTCATGACACCGAAAAGCCTGCTCAGAAACAAGGCCTCGACGTCAACACTCGAGGAACTGACAGATGGCAGATTCCAGTTGATCATCGACCATGCAGCCGAGCTTGACAAGGCCACTGTCAAGCGCGTGGTATTGTGCTCGGGCAAGGTGTATTACGACCTGATGGAAGGCCTGGATAAAGCCGGACAAAAAGACGTCGCCATTGTTCGTGTCGAGCAGCTTTATCCCATTCCGCATACTGAGCTCAGCGATATCCTGGCCAGTTACCCGGAAGATTGTGAGGTAGCCTGGTGCCAGGAGGAGCCCCAAAACCAGGGGGCCTGGTACCAGACCATTCACAATATCCAGGCCAAGATGCGTGATGGACAAACATTGTATTACACCGGCCGCCCCAGCTCGGCTTCACCGGCAGTGGGTTACTACTCGGTGCACGTCGAAGAACAAAGAACACTTGTCACCCAGGCCATCAGCCCGGGTGAGGGCATTAAGATATAGGCAGCACACAAACTGAACCGGGGTCGCATAGCAAATAAGGGCCCCCAATAGAGGAAAACAATGAGTACAGAAATCAAAGTCCCGGTATTGCCAGAATCTGTGGCGGATGCAACGGTAGCGGTTTGGCATAAAAAACCCGGCGACCCCATCAGACGTGATGAAAACCTTGTCGATCTTGAGACCGACAAAGTTGTTCTGGAGGTGCCCTCCCCGGTTGATGGCGTGCTTAAAAAGATTGTTCGTGATAGCGGCGAAACCGTTGAAAGCGGCGAATTGCTGGGATTGGTGGACGAAGGAGCGGTAGCCGCCGCAGCAGCGCCTGAAGAACCCGCAGAAGCGCCTTCTGAAAAGCCGCAAGCCGCGGAAGAAACTCCAGCGCCAGTAACCGATACCCACAAGTTGAGCCCGGCAGCGAGACGTGTTGCCGAAGAAGAGAAAGCGGATGTCAGCCAGGTGACCGGTACCGGGCGTGGCGGTCGTATTACCAAGGCTGATGTGATCAAACATGTCAGCGGCGCTGCGCCCGAAGGTCTTCGGCCTGAAGAGCGCGTGAAGATGACCCGCCTGCGGTCACGAGTCGCCGAACGCATGAAAGAGGCGCAAAATACCGCTGCCATCCTGACCTCATTTAACGAGGTGGATCTGAAGGCAGTGATGGACCTGCGCAAGAAATTCCAGGATGAGTTCACCCAAAAACACGGCGTTAAGCTGGGCCTGATGTCGTTTTTTGTCAAAGCCGTCTGTGAAGCGCTGCGCAAGCATCCGGTGGTCAACGCATCAATGGAAGGTGACGAAATTGTTTATCACGGTTACCAGGACATCGGCATTGCCGTGTCTACCGACCGGGGCCTGATGGTTCCGGTCTTGAGAAATGCAGAACACCTGTCACTGGCCGAGACGGAAAGCAGCATCAGGGCATTTGCTGAACGCGCCCGCAACGGCTCAATTACACTTGAAGACCTGCAGGGTGGAACTTTCACCATTACCAACGGGGGCACCTTTGGCTCGCTGCTGTCGACACCATTATTAAATCCACCGCAAAGTGCGATTCTTGGCATGCATACCATCAAGCAGCGGCCGTGCGTGGTGGAAGGCGAAATCGTCGCCCGGCCAATGATGTATATCGCATTAAGTTATGACCATCGCATCATCGACGGCAAAGATGCCGTGCTGTTCCTCGTTGCCGTCAAGGAAGCGCTGGAAGACCCGGTGCGACTATTGTTAAACCTTTAATGGGTTTGACAGGGTATTTAATTTGAAGGTTGAATGGGCGCTGTGAAGGCGTCTTACCGACCAACACAGGATTTTACAATGAATGAAAAGTTTGACGTAATCGTTATTGGCGGTGGCCCGGGCGGCTATGTGGCAGCCATCAGGGCAGCCCAGTTGGGTCTTTCTACAGCCTGTATAGACATGAACACCGGCAAGGACGGCAAGGCCGCGCTGGGTGGCACCTGTTTGAATGTTGGTTGTATTCCATCAAAAGCTCTGCTCGACAGCTCCAAGCATTACCATCACCTGAAACATGATTATGCAGCTCATGGCATCAGCGTGAGCGATGCAAGTATTGATATCAATACAATGATTTCACGCAAGGACGACGTTGTCAGTCGCTTGACCGGTGGTGTTGCCCAGCTATTCAAGGCCAATAAGATCAAACAGTTCCATGGCAAAGGCCGCTTGCTGGCGGATAGGATGGTTGAATTCCAACCCCATGCCTCAAAGGAAAAGATCATGCTGGAGGGGAAGAACATCATCCTCGCAGCCGGCTCCGTTCCGATAGCCATTCCAAATGTTGAATATGACAATGAGTACATCATCGATAACCAGGGCGCCCTGGACATGACCGAAGTTCCAGGCAGGCTTGGTGTCATCGGCGCAGGTGTCATTGGCCTGGAACTGGGTTCGGTCTGGCAGCGCCTGGGGTCAGACGTTATTTTGCTGGAAGCTCTGCCCGATTTTCTGGCGGCTGCCGATCAAGATATTTCCAAACAGGCGGCACGCCTGTTTAAAAAACAGGGCCTGGATATCCGCCTGGGAACCATGGTCAAATCAGCTGAAGTAACCGGCGGTGAGGTCATTGTCAGCCTCGAGGACAAAAACGGCGAAAGCCAGCTTCACTTTGACCGTCTTCTGGTCGCTGTGGGCCGCAAACCATATACCGAGGGTCTGCTGTCTGACGACTGCGGTGTCAAAATGACAGATCGCGGCCAGATCGATGTTAATGAAAAGTCACAGACCAATGTCCCGGGGGTCTGGGCGGTCGGTGACTGTGTGCGAGGCCCGATGTTGGCCCATAAAGCATCCGAAGAAGGCATCGCAGTTGCCGAATTGATCGCCGGCAAAGCCGCACACATCCACTTCGATAC
>JBFFWN010000004.1:0-35459 GCA_041570235.1 Lysobacterales bacterium
GTGCCTGCCCAGTCCGCTGGAATTACTGATCTGCCGGTTTCTCTTACCGAGAAAAGGCGGACGGTCCCAGCCACGGTGGCGCCGTATCCACCTCATTACCTTCAAGTATAATTTCACCGTTGCCCAAATCACGATTAAAATCATATAGATGTTGCGCCCAGGACAGGTTTGCCGACACGCTCAGGCTTTCGCTTGCCTGCCAGTTCAACAAGGTTTCGAACCCCAGGTGCCGTGTTTTGCCATCACTGACATTAAAACCGTTTGCGTCACGAAAAATGAAGTTGCCTTTGCGCATTCCATAGGTGGTGAATTCATAGCTGAAATTTTCTGTTACACCATTAATGCCCAGTTCAATTGAGTCCAGTGTTTCAGACTTCAGGTCAGCGACCGTCTGGCCTTTTTGCAGGCGATATAGCTCGGTGGCCTGGGGCGCGCGGTAGCCTCTGGCAGCCCGGAAATAAATATAGTGGCTGTCATCCAGGTTAAACCTTAGCCCCAATTCCGGTGACAGATTAGTGAAACTGTCGCTGCGGTCAGAAGGACGTGTATACAGGCAACCACCATAACCGCACTCGCTGCCATCGTCGCGGGTATTACCGTCCAGCATACGGTTGTTATAGTCATATGCGAGGTACTCCGCTCGAAGGCCGGCGGTCAGCAGCAGCTCCGGCCGCAACTCGCCTTGCCACTGGGCCCAGGCTGCCAACGTTGAAATGCCAACCTCGTAGTCATAGTGATAGCCCTGTGGACGGGTTTCCTTGAGGAAATCAGAGCCTGTCTCTATGGCTTTTTCCTGGTATTCAAGCAGGTCACCACTGGCCCATTCGATATCGATACCGGAAGAAAGATTCCGGTTATTGGTCCAGCTGACAAGCAGACCGGCAGAATCCTGGCCGTTTTCCTCCAAAGGTGTTCCTGGCAGGAAGTGCTGCAAAAAATCCATTCGACTGCTGCGCACATAGGGAATCACCTCCAGGTCATCACCGCGCTCAGTCAACCAGTTCCACCGGCTGGACAGACGCGACGCCCATGCTTTTCGAAAGGCGCCGGGGTTCAGGTTTCTTGTTCGCAAGTTATCATCTTTGTAGGCGTCCTTACCAAGAATATAGCCCGCCGTGTCCTGGTCCAGGCTGGCGTAGGCAAAAGATGTCCGCCCGGTGAACTTTCCGGAAAAGTGCTCCATTTGAAAGTTGAAAAGGCCATGTTGAAAGCTCTCAGCTTCCCTGAAACTTCCGGCATCGGTATAACTGGCCTGCAAAGCGCTGTGCGCGCCGGATCCCGCAAAGGCGCCGCGGTAATAGTCATCCGTGCCAACCTCCAGTGTAAATTTTGAGTCCGGGTTGGCAGCTGGCCCCGGTGTCACAACGTTGATGGCGCCATGAAGCGCATTCGAACCATAGGTGACCGTGCCCGGGCCTCGCAGCACATCGATTCTTCCGGCCTGGCGGATATTCAGCTCGAACAGTTGATTAACGTTACACAGGCCGGATGGACGGGTAGGGACGTCATCCTCCAGAACCATGAAAGCGCCACAGGCGCCCGCGCCTGTTAAAGCGGGTGAACGTATAGCGGTTAGATGCTCCTGGCCGGAACCGGTCGATATCCAGGCGCCCGGAATGCGGCTGAACAACTCATTGGGATGCCAGGGCGCCACGGCGCCTATTTCATTTTCAGAAAGGGTGCTCAGGCTGCTGTCCATTCCAGCATTAAGAACCTGGCGTTGCGACCTCACCTCGATGACTGGTAACGGCTCAAATTCCTCTTCAACAGTCGTATTCACGACTTCCTGTTTGGGTTCCGGGGGAAACGCTGTTACAACAACAGCGCTGGTTTGCAGCAAAGCGGTTAAATACAGCATCGTGATCATCGAAGCATCATAGAGCATAGGAAAAGTATTGCAAACTCCAAAAAGAAAGCACTATAACCAAAACGCATAATGGGCTTTTGCATGCCCGACTGAACATAAAATAATATTTAGGTGTGGCTTATAACTATATGACATAAATATATATAATAATCTTCATTAAATATTCACAAAGCCTATGGCGTGATTTCATTTACCTTGAGGATAGCGGTTTCCATGGAGTCACTGCGTGCGTCTTAGGTAGTTACTAAAAGATCAAGCTTACCCCTTTCAGGGTTATTCGCACACCCATACACACCCGCTATTTAACATAATATACATTATACGCAATTACATATAAGGAACTTGATATGGTAGAAGCCACCTGCTCCGGCATGGAAATCTAAAATCGAAGGTCAGCGCGCGTATATTGCGACGTCGTGATCAGCTTGCCAGCTTTTGTGACATAACCGTGTTCGTCCCGATCAGCGACACATTATGGTGGCCCTGTTGCCCCTGCATACGCGCATACATCAGCGAGACGCTGAGTATCGCCAACAAAACCAATGCGGCACCCATCAACTTACGCGCCCACCTGTCATTCAGTAACGCGGCCAATGTGGGCGCCGCCAGGCTGATGCCCAGCATGGATGGTAAGGTGCCAATGCCAAACGCCAGCATCACCGATGCACCTGCAATTGGCGAACCTGCAGCCGAGGCAGTTAACAAAACGCTGTAGACGAGCCCGCACGGCAGAAAACCCCAGCAAAGACCCAGCAACAGACGTCCTGTGCCACCGGGTAATGCTGATGCGCGCACCGCCAGCGGCAGGACCAGTTTCCAGACTTTTGAGCCGGCTCGCTCTATCCAGCCCAGCGCATTCCAGTTAACCAGATATTGCAGGCCAATCAGAAATATCATCACGGCCGTAACCAGGCGTAGGAACATGCCCCATTTTGGCACGTTCAGTACATTGCCCAACCCGGCCAATAACCAGGCCGAGATCAGTCCCAACACGCCGTAGCCCATGATCCTGCCGAGGTTAAAAAAGGTTGCCGATGCAGCACTGGGTTTTCCTTCAGGATCGGCGTTCTTGCCTGCAGGCATACTGCCAAGACCGGCAGCGATACCGCCGCACATTCCAAAACAATGACCGCTTCCCAACAGGCCGACAAAAAATGCGGTAATCAATGCGGACTGGTCGATCAAGGCCATCACCTGCTCTCCTTCTCAGAGTCGGAGACTTCGTCCTCATCCAGTGGCGGTGGCTTCTGGTCATCGTCGAGAACCACGCTCCAGCCATGAGACTCCAGGTCATCAAACTGCCCGGTTTTGATGGCCCAAATCAGCGCCCACACGGCAACTGCCAGCAATAAGATGGCCAGGGGTATCAATACATACAGCATACTCATGCCGGCTCTGCCTCACTGACCTGTTCTATTACGTTGTTTTTATTGTTATTTTTGGCGAGACGCCCGGAATTCATTACGACGATTAACGAACTCAATGACATACCAAGCGCCGCCATCCATGGCACGACCAAGCCAGCAGCGGCAAATGGCACTGCCAACAGGTTATAGGACAAGGCCCAGGCCAGGTTTTGTCGTATAAGCTGCTTTGTCCTGGCAGCTGAATCCAGGGTATTTACTATGTATTTCAGCGTAGTACCGGTAATAATGAAGTCCGCGGCACTATTGGCCAACTCGCTGGCGCCACTGACGGTCATTGATACATTGGCCACCGATAGCACCGGGGCGTCGTTAATGCCGTCTCCGACCATCAGTACCGTATTGCCTTTTTCCTGCAGTGATTGAAGAAACTGCATTTTCATTGCCGGGCTTTGTTCTGCATGAAACATGTCGATGCCTATGCGTTTTGCAATTGACCCGACTGCTTGCTTGTTATCGCCCGATAAAATCATTAAATTCAAACCGCGGCGCCTTAATTCTGACACTGTTGCTTGTGCGCCCTCTCTCAAACGGTCATCCAGTTCAAAACAGGCAACCCAGCCATTTTGGTCGGTCAGCCAGACCCTGCTGTTATCCACACTTTCAAAGTCGCTTAGTTCTATACGGCAAAATGCAGAGCTTCCCAGTCGGTAAGCAACCTTATCCACCCTGCCCTCCACGCCATTTTCATGGTTGAGCAGCTTCTCGACGTCAGCACGGTCGATACCCGGTTTGGTAAATGCATGGGCAACCGGGTGTGAAGAATCGAGTTCCAGCAGGGCAGCAATATCACGAACCCTTGCTTCGCTGAAACCCGTTCGCGCGGGGTTCAGCGATATACTCACGATGGCAGGCGTACCGGTCGTCAGGGTGCCGGTTTTATCAAATACAACCGTGTCCACGGCACTCAGCACTTCAAGTGCAGAACCCCTGGTCAACAACACGCCCTGCTCCAGTAAAAATCGGCTCGAAGATGCGATGGCAGCGGGTGTTGCCAAAGATAATGCGCAGGGACAACTGATTACCAATACCGCAAGTGTTGCAGGCAACAGCATATCGATATCATGTTTTATCCACCACAAAGCCGTCAGGCTGGCGACGCACAATACCACGGCAACAAACCAGCCAGCGTAGCGTTCGGACAGCTGGGCATAGCGGCTGCGCTGTGTCTGTGATTTGAGCAACATGCGTCCCATCATGGATACCGTGGATTCATCCGGATCACGGGTGACTTCAACTTCGACGGTCTGAGTCTGGTTGACACTGCCGGCAATAACCTTGTCACCCACCTGCTTTTCTACCGGCCGTGATTCGCCTGTCAGCAAGGCTTCGTTGACCGAAGACACGCCCCTGATGACCAAGCCGTCAGCCGGGAAGGTCTGCCCTGCCCTTACCCTTACCCTGTCGGTTTTTCTCAGGTCGGTAGACGGCACCTGCTCGCTTCCACCATCGGTGATCAGCTCTGCCCACTCTGGCATCAATCGAGCCAATGCCAAACCTGTCTGCAAATTACGGTGCCTGATAACCAATTCTGCATAACGACCGAGGGAGAGGAAAAATATGAACATGACCACGGAGTCAAAATACACATGCCCGTTGCCGCTGAAAAAATTAATGCAGCTCATGACAAATGCAATAGATATGGCCAGTGCAACCGGCACGTCCATACCCACCCGCCGGTTCGAAAGACTGCGCCAGGCGCTCGTATAGAATACGCTACCCGAATACAAAAGCACCGGTGCAGTCACGACCAGGCTTACCCACTGCAGGAAGCGCTCGGGAGCCTCATCAATACCCATCGCGTCACCGGCATAAAGACCGGCTGCAAACATCATCACCTGCATCATCCCCAAACCGGCAACACCGAGCCTTTTCAAAGCGCTACGGCGTTCCTCCTGCCGGCCCATGGCCTCGGCGCCGGCAAGGGGCAGATGCGGGCGGTAACCGATTCCCGCCAAAATGCCGGCAATCTTGCTTAACAGCAACTTGTCCGGTCGCCAATTGATACGTACAAATCCGGTTGCAACATCCACCTGCACCTGCTCAATACCGTTGCGTGCCTCTAACTGGCTGCGGATAAGCCACGCACAGGCGGCGCAGCGGATGCCTTCGACCTGTAAAAGAAGCTCACATGCACCACCTTTGACAGGTGTTCCCCAAAGGCTTTGGCGGCTGTCGTAACGTTTCCATGCCTCGACAATATCGACATTTTCATCGGAGGGCTTAATCGCCGTTGCGGTGCGAAACTGATAATAACGGGACTGGCCTGATTCGAGGATCAGGTTGGCCACGGCCTGACAACCGCTACAGCAGACCGGCTCTGACCGCCCGTCCAATTGAACGGTCAGATCACATGAAACAGGAACGGGTTCCCCGCAATGAAAACAATGACATTTGTTTTCAGTCATGGCGTTGCTGGAACCGGACTAATTCGAACCGGAATCGGAATTGGCTTGTTCTTGTTGTTCGCCCGTTGCAGGCGTTTGAGCCTTCAGTTCGCTTTTGATCTTGTTGTATTGGCCATCGCTTACCACCAGTTGGTCCGGGTTGCTGATAGCCAGCCACAGCGTGAAAAAACTGGCGACCACCGCCGACGCCGGCAAGGCGATGATAAACCATGGCCAGAATTGACGGTACCACGGCAGGTTATTATCTATTTGAGCTTTTGATTGCTGCATCACATTTTACTCGTATGGCATCAGGAAGCGTGCGCTTATGGTACGCTCAATGATGGGTTCTTCCAGGGTGGAAAATCGAACGTCGACCTTCAGTGAGCCACGTCCGGCATCTGCCGGCGCCTGCATCCTTACGATGAAATTACCAACCTCTTCCGGTTCAAGTACAGGCTCAGGGGAAATAAACAGCTGGATATCATCCTGGTCCACCACTTCGATCTTATACCGGTGTGTCACGAAATCCATATTGATCAACTTCAGTGTATAAACATTTTCAATCAGTTCGCCCGGCAACTCGCGATACAAGGCATTGCGGTCACGCAATAAATCCGCTCTTAGTAAAACACGGTTGTTCACCGAATATACAACACCCGCTATCAATGCCAGTAACAGTGTGGCGTAGACCAGTATTCGCGGACGAAATACACGCGACTCCTTGTTCTGCAGACGGTTTTCAGTGGTATAGCTGATCAGGCCCTTCTTGTAGTCCATCTTTTCCATGACCTGGTCACAGACATCAATGCAGGCCGCACAGGCGATACACTCGATCTGCAGTCCTTCACGGATATCGATGCCCGTTGGACATACCTGCACACACAGGGTGCAATCTATACAGTCACCCAGTCCCTTCTCTGCCGGGTTTTCGCTCTTGCGTCTTCCGCCCCGAGGCTCGCCGCGTTTTTCGTCATAGGCGATTACAAGGGTATCCTTATCAAACATGGCGCCCTGGAAACGGGCATAGGGGCACATGTATTTGCACACCTGCTCGCGCAGAATGCCGGCGTTACCGTAGGTTGCAAAACTGTAAAACAGAAACCAGAAGGCCTCCCAGCCGCCAAGCTGAAAATGGATCAATGATTGGCCCAGTTCGCGGATCGGCGTGAAGAAACCCACAAAGGTGAAACCGGTCCACAGTGCAAAGGTGATCCACAGGAATTGTTTGAATGATTTACGCAGAATCTTGTTTGCATCCCACGGCCCTGCATCCAGTTTCATGCGTTTGCTACGATCGCCTTCGACGAACCTTTCTATCCATACGAATACTTCTGTCCAGACCGTCTGCGGACAGGCAAAACCACACCATAACCGCCCTGCAACCGCTGTTACAAAAAACAGCGACAGGCCGGCAATGATCAACATCAGCGTCAGAAAGATAAAATCCTGGGGCCAGAAGGTCAGCCCGAGTATATAAAACTTACGCGACGGCAGATCGAACAGTACCGCCTGGCGGCCGGCCCAGTTTATCCAGGGTACAAAGTAGTACAGGCCCAGCAGCACAAACACCGCCACTTTTCTCAGCCTGGCGAATGTACCTGTGACATCGCGTGGGTAAACTTTTGGATCTTTGCGGTATAGCGAGTCACCCGAATCCGGTATTTGACTCATTTGATATCCTCATCATCCAGGTCCGGGTTTGATTCGCCCGGGTCCCGGACCTTTGGTATGGCACGCCTGCCTTTGCCCATGGAATGCCCTTGCTCGGGGCCCGTGCGTATCATGAACATGGTCAACACCGACGGTAGCAAACAAAGCAGGTAAAGAAACGCAAAAGCCAGCCCGTAAGCAAGCTTGACACCTATTTCCAATTGGTCCGCATAGGTGTGGATGAGATCCAGCGGGTTGAACAGGCCAAATAAAACAAAGGCACCCGCCGCTGCCGACATAAATGAAACCCACAGAACGACAGCCCAATCTCGCTGCCGTTGGCTCCATCGACGGTTAACCGGGTGCTCTGTTTTCACGGTTACTCATACTCCAACTGGTCTCTATTTTGACTGGCTCAATACATAGGCCGTGATCAGGCGACGCTGGTCATCGGTCAAGGTATCTTTGAACGCCGGCATATTACCGTTGCGGCCCTTGACCAGGGTTTCCCTGATAGTCGCAGGGTCACCACCATATAACCATATGTCATCGGTCAGGTTTGGCGCACCCAGCGCCTGGTTGCCCTTGGCATCGACACCATGGCAGGCCACGCATAACATATCAAAGCTCTTTTTGCCCTTTGCAGCCATGGCGGCGTCGGCTTTTTGACCGGACAAACTCTGAACATAAACCACCAGGTCACCGATAGCCGCGTCATCCATTCCGCCCACCATCACCGGCATGGCGCCCATCCTGCCGTTGAGCAGCGTGAGCATTACGGTGTCAAAATCCCCACCATATAACCAGTCATTGTCGGTCAGGTTAGGAAAGCCACGTGCGCCTGCGGCATCGGAGCCATGGCACATTGCACAATTGTTGGCATACAGTCTTTGACCCGTTGCGTTGGCGTCTGCATCCGCGATCAGGGTTTCATTATCCATGGCCCGGTAACGCGAAAAAATGGCTTCCTGTGCCTGGGTTGCCTGTTGCATCTCGGCCTCGTACTGGCCTTCCTGCGTCCAGCCCAAATAACCACCGATATTACCCAATCCACCATACAAACCCATGTAAATGAAGGCGAACGCGATGGTGATATAAAACAATCGCAACCACCAGCGTGGCAATGGATTATTTAGCTCCACCAGGTCCTCGTCCCACACATGCCCGGTTGTGCCTGTGCCGCTTTCATCGTCACGGTTGGAAACCCCCTTGGTCCAACGCAGCAACCAGAAACAGGCAAGGATGGTGACGACCGTTATGATAATGACATACCAATTCCAGAAACTACTTAGCATGGTTCACTTCCTTTCCCGTTGGCCGGGCCCTCATTGTTCGAAATTCGGCCATCATCCTCTTCAAGCGGCAGCCTGCTGGCCTCATCAAAAGCCTGCTTGCGTTTGCCGCTCCATGCCCAGGCAATAAGGCCCAGGAAAGAGAAAATCAGAACCAGCAGAATGGCGCCGCGCAAAATGTTCATGTCCATATCAGCGTCCACTCCTTGCGAGACCCAGGCCCTGTAAATATGCAACCAGGGCATCCAAATCGGTCTTGCCTTCAACAGCTGTTGCGGCTGCGGCGATTTCCTCATCGCTGTACGGGTCACCCAGCATCTGCAGTCTTTTCATCTTCTTTTGAACCAGTTCACCGCTGACCATACTGTCTTCGAGCCATGGGTATGACGGCATATTGGACTCAGGCACAACATCACGCGGATTGCGCAGATGTATATAATGCCATTCGTCGCTGTAGCGCCCGCCTACCCTGGCAAGGTCCGGTCCTGTGCGTTTCGAACCCCATTGAAAGGGTCGGTCATAAACAGACTCGCCGGCAACCGAATAAGGGCCGTAACGTTCGGTTTCACTGCGGAACGGCCGGATCATTTGCGAGTGACAGTTGTAACAGCCCTCTTTTATGTAGACATCACGACCGGCCAACTGCAACGCAGGGTAAGGCTTGACGCCCTCGGCCGGTTGCCTGACCTGGTCCATAAAGATCAGCGGCACGATTTCCACCAGTCCGCCGAGACTCACAGCGATGATGATAAAGATCGCCATCAGGCTGATGTTGGTTTCCAGTTTCTTGTGTCCGTTGCTCATGCGTGCGCTCCCCAATCAGCAGGTTCAGAGGCTTTAACAGGTTTCATATCCTTGCCTCCCAGCGTTTTCCAGGTATTCCAGGCCATGATGAACATGCCGCTCAGGAACAACAGCCCACCGACCAACCGCACCGCATAGTAAGGCTTGGTCGCAACCAGGCTCTCGATGAAGCTGTAGGTCAAGGTGCCATCGTCATTGAATGCACGCCACATCAGGCCCTGCATGACGCCGGCGATCCACATGGAGGTGATGTACAAAACCACGCCGATGGTTGATGTCCAGAAATGGATGTCGATGGCCTTGATGCTGTACATCTTTTTCTCGCCAATCAGTCGCGGAATCACGCAATACATCGAACCGATGGTCATCATCGCCACCCAGCCCAGTGCGCCGGAGTGCACGTGACCGATGGTCCAGTCAGTGTAGTGACTCAGCGAGTTGACCGTCTTGATCGACATCATCGGACCCTCAAAGGTGGACATGCCGTAGAAACTCAGTGCCACGATCATGAACTTCAGAACCGGGTCGGTGCGCAGTTTATGCCAGGCTCCCGAGAGTGTCATGATACCGTTGATCATACCACCCCAACTTGGCGCCAACAGGATCAGCGAGAACACCATGCCAAGCGACTGAACCCAGTCAGGCAAGGCCGTGTAGTGAAGGTGGTGGGGGCCGGCCCACATGTAAATAGCGATCAGGGCCCAAAAATGCACGATAGAAAGGCGGTAGGAATACACAGGCCCCTCTGCCTGCTTGGGTACAAAGTAGTACATCATGCCGAGGAAACCCGCTGTCAGGAAGAAGCCGACCGCGTTATGCCCGTACCACCACTGAACCATCGCATCCACCGTGCCAGTGTATATCGGATAGGATTTGCCAATCTCAACAGGTATCGACAGGTTGTTGACGATATGCAACAGGGCGATGGTCAGGATGAAAGCACCGTAAAACCAGTTGGCCACATAAATGTGGCTGACCCGGCGTTTGACAATGGTCCCGAAGAACAGCACGGCGTAGGCCACCCAGACGAGCGTGATCAGAATATCGATCGGCCATTCAAGCTCGGCATATTCTTTACCCTGGGTCCAACCCAAAGGCAGGGTCACTGCAGCTGCGACAATCACCAGTTGCCAGCCCCAGAAAACCAGGCTTGCCAGCTTGTCTGAAATCAGCCGGACGTGACAGGTTCTTTGCACCACGTAAAGAGATGTGCCTATCAGGCCACTGCCACCAAAGGCAAAAATTACCGCGTTGGTATGCAAAGGACGCAAGCGTCCGTATGTCAACCAGGCTATGTCGAAATTTAAAGCAGGAATCCATAATTGCGCAGCAATCAGGACACCTACAAGCATTCCAACAATCCCCCAGAGTATGGTGACAACGGCGAATTGTCGAACAACCTTATCGTTGTAAGTCATGATTATACGTTTCCCTCACTTTGTAATAACAAAGCAACGATCCGGGTAGAACCGCTGCCGTTGATGTTCCCTGCCAAATGCCACAAAACATCATTCTCTTCCCGTGTGACGGGTTAATTGCCGGATACCTGCAATCCCCCGGAATCACGATAAAAATTGTGCCGGAGCCTTGCTTTCAGGCGCCGGAAACTGTCCTTGTCTGTCTGTTGTAGCGATAAAGCCGCAAAATGATGCGTTTTGCCTTCACTGCTGATATTCAAAACTGCAATGTGGCCGGTACACCATTGCTGATCATTTAAAAAACCCTGCAATATGATCTCGTTGCCGGATGTTAATTGCACACTGGCATCCTTGAATATGGTCAGCTCCTGTCGTACCTTTGTTACTTTAGAGAAACCTAATATAGCTATTATCCTGCGATACCCTGATGCGATCAAGACCATGCAAACAGCCAATGGCCAATGTGCCTGGAACAGCGCGTAGATCGCAATGAGCAGCGCCACTGCAGACACCAGCCAATGGGACTTGTTCCTGTCATATATAACTATATTTATCAATCGTTTAAATGCTCTGTTTAAGTTTATTTATCAGGTTTAAAACCTCTGGGCTATCGGGCAAATTACGACCCGAGACCCAGTCAAATAAAACATCATCTTCCTGGCCCAGCAGGGTTTCCAGCTGAGGCCATTGACCTTTCTCGATTTGCTCAAAATGCTTTGCGAAAAACGCCTCAAACAATACATCCAGTTCCTTCATTCCACGACGGCTTTGCCATCGTAATTTTCTTAACCTGTCCTGCCCTTCCGGCATTTTTTATGCACCGTGCCTTTCCATCAGCATCTTTTTGGTTTCTGCAATCGCCTTGCCCGGGTTCAAGCCCTTGGGGCAGGTCGATGTGCAGTTCATGATGGTATGGCAGCGGTACAGCCTGAAGGGGTCATCCAGGGCATCCAGGCGCTCACCGGTATCTTCGTCACGTGAGTCAATTAGCCAGCGGTAGGCCTGCAAAAGAATGGCCGGACCCAGGTACCTGTCGCCATTCCACCAGTAACTGGGGCAGGATGTTGAGCAACAGGCGCACAGAATACATTCGTACAGGCCATCCAGTTTTTCACGGTCCTGCTGCGACTGAAGCCTCTCCTGATCTGGCAAGGGCACGCTCTGGGTGCGAATCCAGGGTTTGATGCTGGCGTATTGGGCGTAAAAATGCGTCATATCCGGCACCAGGTCCTTCACCACCTCGAGGTGTGGCAGGGGATTGACCTTCACATCGCCCTTGATATCACTGATCGGTTTGGTGCATGCAAGTGTGTTGGTACCGTCGATATTCATCGCACAGGAACCACAGATGCCCTCACGGCAGGAACGTCGGAACGTCAGGGTCGGGTCAATTTCATTTTTGATCTTCAGGATCGCGTCGAGCACCATCGGGCCACAATCGTCGAGATCAATCTCGAAACTGTCGATACGGGGGTTTTCACCGGTATCCGGATTCCACCGGTACACATGAAATGTCCTGACGTTGGTTGAACCCGCCGGTGCGGCGTGCTTCTGCCCTTTTGCCGGGCGGGACTCAGGAGACAATCTTAATTGAAGCATGGGATCCTCTCCTTAATAAACACGTGGTTTCGGCGGTACAACCTCGACATCATCGGTCAAGGTATACAAGTGTACGGGGCGGTAATCGATAGAGACTTTACCGTTCTCATCAACCGTTGTCAGGGTATGTTTCATCCATTCCTCATCATTCCTGTCCGGATAATTCTCATGGGCGTGCGCGCCGCGACTCTCCTTACGGTTTTCGGCGCCAAACATGGTTGTCAGTGCACAGCCCAGCAGATTGCGTAATTCAAGTGTTTCAACCAGATCCGAGTTCCAGATCATGGAACGGTCACTGACCTTGATGTCATTGAATGATGCATAAACATCTGAAATTAGCTTACAACCCTCGGTCAGAACCTCCGCGGTGCGGAACACGGCGGCATTGTCCTGCATGACCCGCTGCATGTCAGCCCTGACGCTGGCTGCGCTGTTTTTACCATCCGCGTGTCGTAATTGATCAAAATCGGCAACCAGTGTTTCCACGATCCCGGTTTTCTGGTTTGGGTGACGCTGGTTGGGTTGGATCACCTCTGCGCATCGATGCGCCACTGCCCGTCCAAAAACAATCAGATCGAGGAGCGAATTGGACCCCAGCCTGTTGGCGCCGTGAACGGACACACAGGCAGCCTCACCAATGGCAAACAGGCCTGGAACCACGGAATCCGGATCGCCGTCCTTGAGCCTGACCACCTCGCCGTGGTAGTTGGTCGGTATACCACCCATGTTGTAGTGCACGGTTGGCAGAACCGGTATCGGCTCTTTTGTCACATCAACACCGCCAAAAATCTCGGCGCTTTCGGCAATACCGGGCAAGCGCTTATTGATGACATCGGCGCCAAGGTGCTGCAGGTTGAGGTGAATATGGTCTTTCTTCGGACCAACGCCCCTGCCCTCCCTGATCTCAATGGTCATCGAACGACTGACCACATCACGTGAGGCCAGGTCCTTTGCATTTGGTGCGTAACGCTCCATGAATCGCTCGCCTTCGGAGTTGGTCAGGAAACCACCTTCGCCGCGAACACCTTCGGTAATCAACACACCCGCACCATAGACACCGGTCGGGTGAAACTGAACAAATTCCATATCCTGCAATGGCAATCCTGCCCGCAGAACCATGCCATTGCCGTCACCGGTACAGGTATGGGCGGATGTACATGAAAAATAAGACCTGCCGTAACCACCGGTGGCAAGGATCACCGCATGTGCGCGGAACAGGTGCAGAGTGCCTTCGGCAAGATCCCATGCCAGTACACCACGGCAAATACCGTCATCGTCCATGACCAGGTCGAGTGCAAAATACTCGATAAAAAAGGTCGCATCATGTTTCAGCGCCTGCTGGTACAGGGTATGCAAGATGGCGTGCCCGGTACGGTCTGCGGCAGCACAGGTTCGTTGTGCAGTACCTTCGCCGTAATGCGTGGTCATTCCACCAAACGGACGCTGGTAGATTTTACCGTCCTCGGTCCGGGAAAAAGGTACGCCGTAGTGTTCCAGTTCAATCACCGAGGGCACGGCTTCACGGCACATGTATTCGATCGCATCCTGGTCACCCAGCCAGTCCGAGCCCTTGATGGTGTCGTACATATGCCAGCGCCAGTCATCCTCGCCCATATTCCCCAGGGCTGCCGACATGCCTCCCTGGGCTGCCACCGTGTGGCTGCGGGTTGGAAATACCTTGGTAATACATGCGGTTTTCAGGCCTGTGGCGGCCAGTCCCATGGTTGCACGCAGGCCTGCGCCGCCTGCGCCCACGACAATGACGTCATATTTATGTTCTGTTATTGAATAGTCGTTGCTCATGGTTCAGGCTCCCAGTACCAGTTTCAGCGCTGCAATGGCACTGATTAAAAATGCCAGTAAACAGGCAAAACGCACCAGCATAAGCAATGCGAACTCAAGTGCAGCTATGTGGACATAGTCCTCTATCACCACCTGCAAACCCAACCAGGTATGGTAAAACACTGCTCCGGCAAACAGGATCGCCAGACCGGCATGCACCGGTGAAGACATTGTGCTGATGGCGGTTGCATAATCTGCACCGGCAAGCGACACGCCCAGCCACAAAACCCAGACCGTTAACACCAACAGGATCAATGCCGAGTAACGCTGCGAACGCCAGTGGTGGACTCCGCCACCGGAACTGCCTTTACCACGCACCCGCGCCAGGGGATTCTGCATGTTCATAAGCCGGCTCCCATGACGACAACCGTCAGCACAATCGATGCAACGACCGCAATCCAACCCGAAAACCGCACCTGTGAGATCTCGAGCATCCAGCCTGCATCCCAGATCAAATGGCGTATACCGCCACACAGGTGGAAGCTGAAACTGAAAACACTGGCCAGGATAACCAGCTTACCCAGGCCGCCGGCCAACCATGCACTCAATGCCATGAATTCCTGCTCACCACTGGCCAGTGCAATCAACCAGCAAAGCAGTAATGGCGCGGTCACGACTGCCATGAAGACACCCGTCAGGCGGTTAAGAATGGAAAGTACCGATGTTATCTGGAACTTGTAATATGGCCCAAGCATGTAAGGCGACATCGGGCGTTTTGAAGTACTCATAATCTTTGTGGCCTGTATTATTTTTAGAAAAACGGTTTAAAAATCACTGCAGCGACCGGCTACTTCCCAGTCACCATAACGCGTAGGTTCAGGACCCTTGGGGCCACCCACTTCAACCGCCGTGTTTTTTGGCTGGCCGTTTGTTGATTTGGGTTTGGAGGTTGGTTTGGGGCGATCAGCAGCGACAGCTGAAGTTTGTGACTGTTGATTTTTCATAAACTAAGACCCACCTATGAAACCATCTCTCAAGCGAATGATTGTAACGCCTATGGCATAACCATGCGAGTCTGCTTTGTGCTTTTTTAGTGCCCGATTCTGCCGTAACATGAGAATGTAAAACATTTAGTCAACCACAGGAAACCATGCCAAATGATAGCCCTCACCCACCTTTCTGCAATCCATATCAGTGGCCCAGACGCCGCTGATTTTTTGCACAATCAACTCAGCGCCGACGTGAAAGGCCTTGCAATGCATCAATCCACCTGGGCCTGTTACTGCGAGCCCAAGGGCAGGGTTTTGGCATTGCTGTTGGTAGAAAGCATGGAAGATGGCTTTTATGTGATTATGTCCTCATCCCTGGCGCAGGTGGTTACCGACCGCATGAGGATGTACGTGATGCGGTCCAGGGTGGATATTTCCATCCTGTCAGGGATCAGCGTTACCGGGCTTGAGCAAGGCGAAAGCACCGAAAGCCTCCCAAAGCCCATCCATAACATACCGGTTCCCGGCAGTCACCGATGGCTGGCACTGGTGAAAACCGGTACAGCAGCGGATACCGGCTCCAGTCATTTGGCGTCGTGGCAATAGTCCGAATTGAAACAGGGGATTTGCTGGCTGGATACGCCCACCAGTGGACAGTTTCTTCCACAGATGCTGGGTTTTGACAAGCTGGGTGCGATCAATTTTAAAAAAGGTTGTTACCCGGGGCAGGAAATCGTTGCACGCACCCACTACCTGGGAAAGGTTAAACGCCACCCGCGTTTTCTTGAGCTCAGCACAGAGCCCAAGGTTGAACCGATGGGGAAAATTCATTTACAGGGAAACGGCATGACCGATGAGGCTGTATTGGTAGACAGCAAGGGCAATGAGCAACTCGGGTATGGCCTATTCGTTGTCAGCCGTCTTGACCCCGGGATCGAAATTGAAGGTATCGAATCAACGAGTGGTTCGGTAAACAGCAAGGCCTGAGTTCAAAATAACGCCAACCGTAAATTCAGGCCTCCGCAACGATATAGCACACCCACCCGGCATCGGCATCGCCCTGCTCTGACGGCAGGTAAACGCCGTTGCCCTCTTTGCTTTCCTCATCGGTGCCCTCCCAGTAAATTTCAACTTTTGAGAAACCGGCTTCCAGCAAAATTTCACGAATCTCAGGCAAGGTCCACAAACGCCAGTGGTAACTGAAAGCCTTTTCAATACGTGACTGGTCAGAAAATTCAAAATGGATATTGCATGTCATGCATGAATTGATCGGATTGAAGGCTGCCTGGTCCCAGATATACACAAATGCATTGCCGTCATCGTCAACACAGTCACGTCTTTCCTCCAGAACCATCGGCGCCTCGTAACCGCCATAGGCATCCAGGAACAGGATACCGTCGGACACCAGTCCATCGCGTGCGTTGGCAAAATATTCGCGAAGCTCGTCACGTTCACGAAACAGGTAGTAACTGAAATTCATGGCCAGGATGATGTCAGACAAACCCGGGCGTGTTTGCATGACGTCATCGTGTATTAATTCAATCCTGTCCATCTCCTCAACATCAAGTTTTGAGAGGTTGTTCAGTTTGCCCCATTCCAGCACGGATTCATCGAGGTCAACACCCACGGCGTAATGCCTTTCGTCACGCCGGACCCACTCACAGGCGGTATTGGCAGTACCGCAGAAGTCCTCGCGCAGTAACTCGGCGGGACGCCGCCTCAGTTCCGCCCAGGTCTCTTCGACAAAATCGATTTCTGAAACAACGTCCTGGACCGATTGTTGATATAGCAGGTGACGATCGGCGCGGGAGGAAACGGTTCCTTTGGATTCAGGAGCCAATGTGCGGGTATTTTTCAGAGACATATTGATCAATCAGGGCGAGGAATTCGGAGGTCAGGTCATCACCCCTGAGTGTTGCAGATTTTTCACCGTCAATAAAGACCGGGGCGACAGGCGACTCACCGGTGCCCGGCAAGCTGATACCGATATCGGCCTGGCGACTCTCACCCGGACCATTAACGATACAACCCATGACTGCCAGGCTGAGGTTCTCCACACCCTCGTAGCGAAGTTTCCACTCGGGCATTTTTTCACGCACATGGTTGGTCACATCCAGCGCCAGGGACTGGAAGAAGGTGCTGGTTGTACGGCCACAACCCGGGCAGGCGATAACCATCGGCGCAAACGCACGCAAACCCATGCTTTGCAGTAATTCCTGCGCCACGACCACCTCGGTGCTCCTGGCCTGTCCGGGCTCGGGTGTCAGTGAAATACGGATGGTGTCACCAATGCCCTGCTGTAACAAAACCGCGAGCGCAGCGGAGGATGAAACAATCCCCTTGCTGCCCATGCCGGCCTCGGTAAGGCCCAGGTGCAGGGGGAAATCGCATCGTTTGGCCAGTTCTGTGTAGACCATGATCAGATCCTGCACGCCGCTGACTTTACAGGACAGGATAATCTGCTCGGGTCTCATTCCCAACTTGAGCGCCTGCTCGGCGCTTTCGATGGCAGAACGAACCAGTGCTTCGCGCATCACCGCATCAGCCGGTTCCGGTCTGCTTTTTTTGCCGTTGGCATCCATCAGTTTGGCCAGCAGGCGCTGATCCAGGCTGCCCCAGTTGACGCCGATGCGCACCGGCTTTTTGTACTCAATGGCATGGCCGATGATGGTTGCAAACTGGTCATCACGTTTTTTGCCAAAACCGACATTGCCCGGATTGATACGGTACTTTGCGAGCAGGCGGGCGCATTCGGGGTATTGCTGCAACAGACGGTGGCCGTTGTAATGGAAATCACCCACCACCGGAACTTCACAGGACATCATTTCCAGGCGTTCCATGATGCCGGCAACCGATGCAGCGGCATTTTCGGTGTTGACCGTTATCCTCACCAGTTCTGAACCGGCGCGTGCCAGTTCGGCTATCTGTGTTGCTGTAGAACGGATGTCCTCGGTATCGGTATTGGTCATCGACTGCACTGCCACCGGATGATCAGAACCGATCAAAACACCGCCAACATTGACCGTGGGTGTCTTTCGCCTGCTAACAGGGGCTGAGATCATGCTCATGAAGGTGACTCGCCGGTGCTATCGTCGCTGTCTTGTGCTACCGCATCTCCACGGCTCATGATTGGCCAGGCAGCATGCAGGTACTCCCACATCGACCACAGCGTCAGAGCTGCGGCCAGGTAAAGCAGCATTTCACCAATCAGCGCCACGGGTAGCCCAAACAGGTTGTATTCGTAGAGTAAGCAGCTAATTGCAGTCATTTGGAATATGGTCTTGAATTTACCCAGCACACCCACCTTCACAGTGCCGCTTTCACCCAGCTCGGACATCCATTCTCGCAGTGCTGAAATTGCAATTTCACGGCCAATGATAACGGCCGCGGACAGCGAAAACAAAATCATCGGCGCTACGATCGGTGGTGGAATCTGCACCATCAGCACCAATGCTGTTGCGACCATCAGCTTGTCGGCAACCGGATCAAGGAAAGCGCCAAATGCCGACATCAGCCCCATACGACGTGCCAGGTAGCCATCCAGCCAATCTGTAATGGCTGCCAGTATGAACACTGCTGCCGTGGCCAATGGAGCCCAGTGATAGGGCAAGTAGAAAAAGAATACCAATACCGGAATCAACGCAATGCGCAACAGCGTCAATATCATTGGAAAGGTCATTTTCATAAGATTTGGTCCGATCGTATTTATCTAATCATTATCGCAGACACCGACAGATTTTTGCAGGGAATTATGCAGTTTAGTGCAATGCCCTGAAAATCCGTTCGGCCAGCTGCCGGTTGATCCCCGGTATACCCGCCAATTCATCAATGCCGGCCTTTTTGACACCATGGAGGCCTCCAAAATGTGTCAGCAGCGCCCGTCTTCGACGTGCACCCACTCCCGGAATATCTTCCAGCACTGAATGGACCGCCGCTTTTTGTCTGCGGCCACGATGACCGGTGATGGCAAAACGATGGGCTTCATCCCGAATCTGTTGCACCAGGTGAGAGGCCGTTGACTCAGGCCCCGGTATCAGGCTGTAAGGCGCAACCGGTAAAACCCACTCTTCATAGCCGGGGCGCCGCGACGGTCCCTTTGCAACCCCCATCAACGGTATGTCGCCAAGACCACATTCGGCCAGCACTTCCATGGCAACACCCAGTTGCCCTTTTCCGCCATCGACCATGATCAGGTCCGGCAAATGCCCCTCGTCACGCTGCAGTTTGCGATAACGCCGGCTTAATACCTCGCGCATCGCGGCATAGTCATCGCCCGACTCAAAGCCTTTAAGATTATATCGCCGGTAGCGTGATTTGACCGGCCCTTCATGGTCATAGACCACGCAGGATGCCACGGTCTTGTGACCGGAAGTGTGTGAAACGTCAAAACACTCAATCGTGCGCGGCGTCTCCTCAAACTGCAGCAGTTCCGCCATGGCGTCAAACTGCCTGTCAATGCGCGAACTCTCCGACAGGCGCATATGCAGTGCATTCAGTGCATTTCTGCCCGCCAGCTCAAGCCATTGCTTGCGATGACTCCTGGGGTGTGACTGGATTTTTACCTTGCGATCACAACGCTCGCTGTATACCGCCTCGAACAAAGACTGTTGTTCAATGGTATGGGAAATGATCAGTTCCGGTGGCGGCTTGCGTTCGCGGTAGTACTGGCCCAGAAATGCCTGCAACACCTCTTCATCGGTATGCCCTTCGGATTGTGTTGGAAAGTAGTCACGTTGACCCAGGCTTCTTCCACCGCGCACCGAGATAACCTCTATCGCACAGGTTTTTTGCACCCTGGCCAGGGCGATAATATCCAGATCGCCATTGCCGGCCGAGACAAATTGCTGCGCCTGCATCCTTTTGAGGTGATTGATCTGGTCACGATAGTGCGCCGCCTGCTCGTAAAGTTGCTGTGTTGCTGCTTTTTCCATTCTCGTTATCAGGCGGGTAATAACTTTCTGGCTTTGGCCGCGTAAAAAAAGCAGGGCATCTTCCAACTGTCCGGCATATTCGGCTTTGCTGACCTTACCCACACAGGGCGCAGTACAACGCTTGATCTGGTACTGCAGGCATGGCCGTGTCCTGTGGCTAAAATAACTATCTTCGCAGTTCCTTATCAGAAACAGCTTTTGGATCAGGTTAATACTCTCGCGCACCGAACTGGCGGAAGGATATGGCCCCAGGTAAGTTCTTTTTTTGTCTTTACCGCCACGGTGGAAGGCGATGCGCGGAAAAGGATGATCGGTACCCAGCATCACCCAGGGATAGCTTTTATCGTCCTTTAACAGAACGTTATAACGGGGCTTGAGTGACTTGATCCACTCGTTCTCAAGCAACAGGGCCTCTGCTTCGCTACGCGTCAGGCTGACCTCAATGGAGTTAATACGCGCCACCATGCGCATAATCCTTTCGATTTTAGGCCGCGCATCGAAATAGCTGGAAACGCGTTTACGCAAATTGGCGGCTTTACCCACATACAGGGCAGTGCCGGCTTCATCACGCATCAGGTAAACGCCGGGCCCCGCCGACAGACGACGGGCGAACTTCCTGCCGTCGAATAGGACCGGCTTATCCTTTGACGTTTCGCCCTGCACTATCGACCCAATCGCTGCCCGATATCATCCAGCAGACCCCGGGTGGCGGATTCCAGCAATTCACACATGTAGGTAAAACCGTCCATACCGCCATAGTAGGGGTCGGGAACATCCGGTGGTTGTTTGGCCGGGTGGAAATCCATCATCTTTTGCAGCGCAGCCTTTGCGTTGGCTGGCCTGATTCTCTCCAGGTCGGCAACGTTGCTGCTGTCCATCGCGATGATCAGGTCAAATTCGTCAAAATCCGACTCGCTGACCTTGCGGGCGCGCAATGCGGAAATATCCACCCCAAAATCGGCGGCGGTCTTGACCGCTCGCGGATCCGGTGAATGGCCCACATGATATCCATGGGTGCCGGCAGAATCGGTAATCACCTTGTCTTTTAGCTCTGACTGCATCAGCGCATTAACAAAAAAACCTTCGGCGGAAGGTGATCTGCAAATATTACCCATACATACAAATAGTATTTTAATCATATATTTATATTCTTTATTTAACTTTCTTTATCAAACAATTTTTGAACACGCTCAAGGTCTTCCCCTGTGTCGATACCTGCCGGAATATACTCGCATGCCTTTGCCATGATGATGCGGCCTCCGCGTTCCATGATACGCAACTGCTCAAGCCGCTCGGTTTTCTCCAGTGGCGTGGGTTCGCTCGCCGTGAACTCCCGTAAGGCAGACAGGCGATAGGCATACAGGCCCAGGTGTCGATTCCAGCAGCAACCGTTGCGCATGGCCTCGGTGATATCAGCATAGCCCCGCGCGTATGGTATCGGGGAACGGCTGAAATACAATGCCCGCGAGTCTGTGCCCATTACCACTTTGACAGCATTCGGGTTTGCAACTTCTTCCACATCATCAATGGGCCAGTACAGGCTGGCGACGTCACAGTCCGGTGTACCGTTCAGCAGGGATGCAACCTGGTCCAGGCACCCGGCCGGCATCAATGGTTCATCACCCTGCAGGTTCACCACCAACTGGTCATCGCCCCAGCCGAGTTGTTCGGCGCATTCGGCGATCCTGTCGCTTCCACTTTGATGGTCTGCCCGCGTCATGAGCACGTGGGCGCCGAATGACCTGGCAGCAGCGAAGATTTTTTCATCATCGGTAGCTACGATCACCGAAGCGGCATTGGCTTCCCCTGCCCTTTCCCAGGCGTGTTGCAGCAACGGTTTACCTGCCAGGTCCAGCAGCATTTTGCCCGGCAAACGCTCTGAGGAAAACCTTGCCGGTATGACAATATGATAATTGCTGGCATCGCTTTCGTTCATGGACGTTCCCTTATCACTGCACGTATTTTATCTGTCAATTTCTGTTCCAGTTCATCCGGCAAATCGGCATCGATACTGAGATAGTAAGCGTTCTGTAATTTGAGTGAACGACACTTGACTGCATCCTTTTCCGTCATGATGATCAATGAACCGGAACCGATGGCTCCAAAGTCGTCGAGGCGATAGTCATGATGGTCGCCAAACCCATGGTTTTCGGTGATCAACCCAAGCGAGTTTAGCAAATCAAAAAACCGCCTGGGATTTCCGATGCCAGCGACAGCATGAACAACGCTTCGCGCGTGCTCTTTAATAAATTGCGCTACCGGTACGGCCTTTGTGCCGTCCAGTGAGCAAAATTCACGCGGCTGAATCTGCATTGAGTGTGTTTCAAGTCCGGCCGGTCGATCAGGCCATTCCCCGTTAGTGACAACGAAATCAACCTGGTTCAGACGTTCACTCGATTCGCGCAACGGCCCGGCCGGAATCAGGTGCCCGTTACCAAGGCCCCTGCTGCCGTCCACCACGCAGATCCCGATATCGTTTAAAAGATTTGCCTGCTGCAAACCGTCATCTGAAATCAAAAGGTCGAGGTGCATATCGTCGAGAAGCCTGACCGCGTCCACCCGCTTGCTTGCAACCACCACCGGAAAACCGGTCCGTTGCGCCATCAGCAGCGGCTCATCGCCACAAGCCAGCGGATCAGCATCCACTTGTACGATCAGCGTTTCGCGGCTTTGACGGCCGTAACCGGTAGAGGCGATACCGGCCTTCAGGCCCATCCTTCCTGCCATTTTGCATAAAGCAATGACCAGCGGGGTTTTACCCGTGCCGCCGGCGGTGATGTTACCAACCACGATCAATGGTGTAGCCGGATGGAACAAATCCGATTGGTTTTTCTGACTGTGTTCAAACCCGAAACGGTAAACCGGTTCAAGCAGTCTCAGGTAAAATGGCGGGCGCCGATCACAATACCAGTGCCCAAGAAGCCAGTTTTCAATTACTTCGCGCATGGGCAGGCATCAGGACTGGTTCCCGAACTGGGTTTGATATAAACGTGCGTAGGCCTCGCCCCTTTCCAACAATTCGGCGTGGGTTCCCTGCTCCAGCACCTTGCCGTCACCCAGAACAACGACCTGGTCAGCATTTTCAATGGTCGACAAGCGGTGGGCTATCACCAGGGTTGTCCTGCCCTTCATCACTTCTTTCAGGGCATTCTGGATGGCGCGTTCGGATTCCGAATCGAGCGCCGAGGTGGCTTCATCCAGGATCAAAATCGGCGCGTCCTTCAACAGTGCGCGGGCAATGGCCAATCGCTGGCGCTGACCGCCTGATAACAGTGTGCCATCCTCACCCAGCAAGGTATCCAGGCCGTCGGGCAATTTTTCAATAAACTCCATGGCATAAGCGGCGGTGGCGGCTTTTAATACATCATCCCTGTCAGCATCGGCCAACGCGCCATAGGCGATGTTGCCGGCAATGCTGTCGTTGAACAAAACCACATCCTGGCTGACCAGGGCGATCTGCTGACGCAAATTATCAAGTTCATAGTCGGTCAATTCATGACCGTCCAGTAATATACTGCCTTCGTCATAGGCGTAAAACCGGGGTAAAAGACCGGCCAGTGTAGTCTTGCCGCTTCCGCTTTGTCCGACGATAGCGGTGATGCTTCCTGCCGGAAAATGAATGCTGATATCATCCAGCACAGCCTGGTGAGCCCTGTCATACCTGAAACTGACATTCCTGAATTCGATTTCGCCTCTGGCCCGATTGACGGTATGATGCCCGTCATCCTTTTCCTTCTCTGAATCGATTACCTTGAAGATGCTCTCTGCAGCGGCAATGCCCTTTTGCATCTGCGATTGCACATTGGTCAGGCGTTTGAGCGGTGGAATCGTGGCGATCATGGCAAAAAAGATGGCCGTGAATGTGCCGGCTGAAATCTGGCTCAGCATGGATGGCCGGGTCGCAACGAGCATCAGGGTTACCAGCGCAATACCGGCTGCAAATTGCACCAGGGATGAACTGAACATATGGGTGGCAACCATTCGCATATGCAATCGGCGGGTACGCTCATTGACCCGCTCAAAACGTTCGTTTTCGGTTTTATGCCCCAGGAACACCTTGACAACTTTCTGCCCCACCACGGCTTCCTCGGTAACATGGGCGACATCACCCATTGAATCCTGGATATTGCGGCTGATTTTGCGGAATTTACGGCTGATAACCGTTACCACCACGGACACAACCGGCACCAGTATTAACAGCACCATGGTCAGCTTGGCATTGGTGACCAGCATCAGCGCCACCAGGTAAACCAACAGCAGGATATCCCGAAATGCCGACAGAATGGCCTTGGTAGCGGCATTGGCGACCTGTTCGCTGTTATAGGCCAGCTTTGATATCAGGTTCCCGGGCGTATTCTGGTCATAAAATGTTGCGGGTAATTGCAGGTAACTGGCGAAAAGCTCTTTACGCAAGTCCGCGACCACCCGTCTGCCGGTCCACTCCATGCCGTAGTTACCGGAGAAATGACCGATGATTCGTAAAACAATGACACCCATGACACCCATGGCCAAAAAAACACCGTATGCGGCATCCTTATCGACGAAAACACGGTCAATCAATGGTTCAACAAAGCCGATAAACACCGCCTGCATGGCAGCGTCCAGGCTTACACCGACAATTCCCAGTGCAAACATCGCCCAGTATTTCCGGGTGTATTGCCACAGGCGTTTATAAACAACACCTGGAGTGTAATCGATAGGTTCAGACATCAGGGTTGATCTGGCACTCTTTCAGTGGCAATGGATAAGCGTGTAAAACCCAACTGGGCGGTCACATCCATGGCGGTGACAACGAAGTGATGGGGGGTTTGCGCATCGGCCCTTAATACGATGGGAATATCACGGTCATCGCCGGCAGCCTCTATAAAGGCCGCGTTAAGCGTCGAGGCTTTCGCATCCACCAACTGCCTGTCATTCAGGTAAAACTGTCCCTTTGCATCGATGACCAGTTCAAAACTATCTGGCTGATTTTCCGGGGCGCTGACATTTTGCGCTTTGGGTAAGTCCACTTTCAGCACCGCCTGGTGCTCAAAGGTTGTACTGACCATGAAAAAAATCAGCAACAGGAATACCACGTCGATCAGACCGGTCAGGCTGATTTCGGGGTCCTCCCGTTTGTTTGTCCTGAGTTGCATGATCAGTTGCTAATGCTGGTGAAGCGTTTGGGTGCGCTATTGCCGCGCTCGATGCAATCGATCAGTGTGATTGCCTTTTTTTCCATTGAAATCACGTATTCAGTCACAATGCCCTGGAAAAAACGGTAAAAGAAGTAACTCGGAATAGCCACGGTCAATCCGGCGGCTGTTGTGATCAGCGCCTCCGAAATACCTCCGGCGAGCACATTGGCATCTCCAACACCGGATATCATGATGGCGGAAAATACCTTGATCATGCCGATAACCGTGCCCAACAAACCTAACAATGGCGAAATGCCGGCAATCGTACCCAGCGTATTCAGAAACCTTTCGAGGTCATGGACAACATGCCGGCCGGTATCTTCGACCGCTTCCTTGATCACATCCCGGGATCGCTTACGGTTGATCAACGCTGTTGCGTATATCCTGCCGAGTGGTGACTCGACACGAATCTGTTCGAGGTGACGCTCATCGAGCTCATGTTTCTCGGCCCAGTCCTCAACCATTGCATCAAGACCGTCCGGTGTTACCTTGCTTTTGCGAAGCGTCCAGAAACGCTCGATAATGATCGCCACCGATAGCGTTGAACACAACAGGATGGGGGCCATCAACCAGCCACCAGCAAGAATAATTTCAAACACTCGGTTTCACTCCTTTGATTAACGCTGAGCAGAATCATACCTTAAGCCTGCTTTTATATCCCCCCGTTTTTATCTATGCCATCCGGTTTTTTTATGGGCAGGTGTTCGCAGCGGGCCAACGCCACAGCGTATTGTGAACATTGCGGGCCGATTCAAGTTGCACCCCGCCCTGCGCCGTAATGGTGATGCGGATGCCCCCGCACCGCGCGGTGTTCACTGTCCGGCTATTGATTGTTGCATAGCGCGCCAGAACATCCTCCCTGGGGAAATCAAAACGGTTATCTATGCCCGAGGATATCAATGCCCACGAGGGCCTGACGGCCTCGAGCAAAAGCCGTGATGACGAGGAGGAACTGCCATGGTGCGGCACCGTCAGGATATCGTGCTGCCCTAAGCCCCGCACAACCAGTCTTTGTTCAACCACGTGACTGATATCGCCACTCAGCAACAGCTTGAAACGGCTGCCGAGAACACTGATCACACAAGAGCTGTCATTACCGAGATAAGGCAATCCGGGTGATGGATGCAGTACGCGAAAATCAAGGTAGGCCGATTGCCATGATAACGGGGTACGGCAGGGTTCAATACCCGGCTGTTGATCGCGTAGATTCGCCAGAAATCGTGCCCGGGTGTGAATGGTCTGAAGTTTACTCAGGCCCCCCGAATGATCCAGGTCGTCATGACTGGCGATAATCAGGTCAGGTTGCCCGCCACTCGCCGTGATCGAGGGCTTGATGGTTGAATCAACCAAATCCCATCCGTCCTCGCCCTGTAGGCCGTTACCCGGGCCGGTATCATAAAGCAGCTGGTAATCATCCGCGGTTAATAACACCGCCTGACCCTGACCCACGTCCAGAAAATCAATCCGGGTTTCACCGATATCCGGCCGTAAATTCCCCTGCCAAAGCAGCGGCAGCATGAGTAACATACCCGCAACCCGCCCCGGCATACCGCGGGGCAGCAATACCATTGCCGCTCCTGCCATCGCCAGTAGCGCAGCAAACAGGCCCGGGCCTCCGGTTGAATCAAGCTCAGATGGCTGAAACCGCTCGAGCCACTCAAGATAATGAAAAAGCCACTCTGAAGCATGGGACGCTGCGGTCAATGCCCAGCCCGCAAGGGGTAGCGGCATGTATAAAAATACCAGGCTCATGAGAATCAATGGAACAATCACAAGACTGACCACCGGAATGGCTACAAGGTTTGCAAACAGGCCCGGAACACTGGTCTGCTGAAACCAGTACATACCCAAAGGCGCCATGATCAGGGATATACCGAACTGGGCCAGCAGCATCCTTTTCCAGAACACCATTTCGCCGTGCCTGGGCAAAAAAATGAACAGCAGCACCAGTACCGCCACAAAGGAAAACCAGAAACCGGCCCGCATCGGAGCAAATGGATCGAATACCAGGACCATTGCCATGGCAATCATCCACCCAAGTAATGGATGGATATGTCTCTTGTTAAGCGTTACAAGGGTGGCGACCGACAACATGATCAATGCACGCTGGGTCGACACACCGAAGCCGGCGAGCGCGGTATAAGCCAGGGCAGCGAGCCAGGCCATGGCCCACGGTGTCACTATCGCCAGCCTTTGCCCCAGCCTGACCCCGAGTAACAACAGGCTCACTCTGCCCAGGTAAAAGCCCATGGCTGCCGCGAGACCGATGTGCAGGCCGGATATCGCAAGCAAATGTCCGGTACCGGTGGCTGAAAGGATTTTTCGATCACTGGAAAGCAGGCTGCGGCGATCGGCAATCGCCAGTGCTGCAAGTATGCGAAATGAAGGTGTATCTCCGGCTTCGTGCTCAAGCCTTTCAAGCAGCTTTTCTCGAACGTGGTGTAAATTGAACCAGTCTGGAGGGCCAAGACGGACGTTTTCACCCTTCTGCACATACCCCAGTGCCCCGATTCCGTCGGTGAAATACCATCGTTCGGTATCGGTCCCATGAAAATTCACGCGTGACCTGGGTGATCGTAATTCCAACTGCAGACGCCAACGCTCGCCGGCCTGTATCTTGGGCAAGGCGTCAGATCGAATTGCCTGACCAGAGACCTGGCCGGGCCTTTGATTAAACCAGCTGACACGTATTCTGGGGGGAATGAGCGCATAGGCCTTATCAGGTACAAAGATAAAGCTGGTTGAATAAGCGTCGCTTACCGGCAGACTTGAAACTGTGCCCTCAACGGCCAGGAGCATGCGGTTTTTTGACAGAGGCAAACGCTGCTCAAGCCGCTCATTGATCGCAAGGCTCGTCAATAGAAAAAATGCAGGGAGCAGGCAATAGACCCTGGCCGCCGGAACCAGCAATGCCAAAAGCGCCGTCAAAAGCAGCAGGGCCAATGCCAGGTGAGCCTGCATAACCGTTACAAACAGGAACGGCGCCAGAGCTCCCGCTATAAGCAGGCCCCAAAACTTCAATCGTCCCCCCTTCTATAAGATCAGAATACTAAAAAGGATTCAGGCTCCCCAGGTGCAATTCAAAACGTTGATTCATCCGCGCCGCCAGGCGCATATCATGGGTCACCAGTATCAGGCTGGTGTTTAGCTCGGTATTGAGTTCGATCAACTGGGCAAATACATTGTTGGCAGTCCTTTCATCCAGGTTTCCGGTCGGCTCGTCCCCCAGCACGCAACCGGGGTTGCCCACCAGCGCCCTGGCGACCGCAGCCCTCTGCCGCTCGCCGCCGGACAATTCTCCCGGTTTGTGATCCAACCGCTGACCCAGACCGACTTTATCAAGCAGATCGCCGGCCCTTTGCGCAGCCTCTGAAACCGGTATGCCGCGGATCAGAAGCGGCATCGCCACATTTTCCAGCGCTGTAAATTCAGGTAGCAAATGGTGGAACTGGTATATGAACCCCATGCGGGAATTACGCAGATCACTGCGTTGCTTATCACTCATTTCCCACATCGAGCGCCCGTCGACCAGTACTTCGCCTTCGTCCGGTTTATCCAGGCCGCCGAGGATGTGCAAAAGCGTGCTCTTGCCGGCGCCGGATGCACCGACGATGGCCATCGACGTACCCGCCGGCACCTGCAGGCTGACATCGGATAGCACCTGCACCCTTTTGGGACCCTGCCGGAAGCCACGGCTGACTCCACGTGTCTCGAGTATCATTTTGCCGGATTCATTCATAACGCAAGGCCTCCGCCGGATCAGTCCGCGAGGCCCGCCATGCCGGGTACAGCGTGGAAAGCAATGACATTCCGAGCGACATCAAGGCAAAGGCAATGACATCTCCCTGGCGCAGGTCAGAAGGTAACTCCGTAATGTAATAAATGTCCGCCGGAAATAGCGCAAACCCGAACACCTGCTCAAGAAAAGGCACCACTGTTGCGATATTTTGAGCCAGCAGGATTCCACCCGCCACACCAAGCGCGGTCCCGATCACCCCGATCAAACTACCCTGCACCACGAACACACGCATGATGGTGCCGGCATGCGCCCCCATGGTTTTCAAGATCGCTATGTCTGCCTGCTTGTCGGTTACCACCATCACCAGCATTGAAATAATATTGAATGCCGCCACCGCGATAATGAGCGAGAGAATGACCCACATCACGGTTTTTTCGGTGCGCACCGCCTGGAAAAGGTTGCCACGTTCCTGGCTCCAATCCCTGACCCGGTAAGCACCATCCAGCTGATCTGAAATTTCACGTGCAACCAGCCAGGCAGAGTCGAGGTCGACGAGCTTCAGCCTGATGCCACCGATCGATTCCTCCGGCAGACGCAAAAGCCTGGCTGCATCTTCGATGTGCACCATGGCCAGGCCGCTATCATTCTCATATTCGCCAAACTCGAACAAACCGATCACTGTGAAGCGACGCATCAGCGGACTGGCGCCAAACGGACTGGCCTTGAGCCGGGGCGCAATAACGGTGACCTTGTCACCCAGGCCAACCCTCAGGTGAACCGCGAGGCCAATCCCCAACACGATACCGTATTCGCCACTTTTCAGATCACTCAAGCTACCGCTTACCATGCTGGTATTGACATCCGATACGGTCGCCTCAAAAGCAGGCTCTATGCCTCGCACCAGCGCAGCGCTGGAGCCATTTGACTGCAACCAGGCGCCCACCTCGATATAAGGCGCTGACGCTACGACATCGTCCCTTTCGTTCACGCGACTGATCACTTCCCGCCAGTTATCCAGGGGTTTTTCCAGGGGCTGTATCGTGGCATGTGAAATGGCGCCCAAAATGCGTGCACGCAATTCCTTTTCAAAACCATTCATCACCGATATCACCGTGATCAGGGTGGTGACACCGAGGGCAATTCCCAGCATGGACGTCAGGGAAATAAAAGATACGAAATGATTTTGCCTCTTGGCGCCGAGATATCGCAGGCCAATAAAAGCAGACAGTGGCTTATACATGTGCGAATTAGACCACAACAAAAATGGCGCAACCAGCACCAAATGACCTTTGGTGTGTAGGATATTTCAGGTTTACGGGTAAAACGTTCACCAAACAGGCACTTAAACGTGCATAAAACAAACAGATATTAATGAAGCGAACTGTCATCCCGGAAATGCAGAGCATTATCCGGGCTGCGCTATTCGCGGCCACGGCATGAAAAATGATAATTATAATTTTTCCAGTAAAGCGCTTAGATCTTCCGGCAACGGCGAGGAGACCAGTTGCTCACGGCCATCCATGGATAAAAAACGCAACTGGTGGGCATGCAAAAACATCCGCTTGAGCCCCGCTGCTTTCCAATACTTCTGCCTTTCAGGTGACGAGTACCTTTTGTCCCCCGGTAACGCCATTCCCATATGAGCGGCATGCACACGGATTTGATGCGTTCGCCCGCTGAGCAACTCCGCTTCAGCAAAACTGCATGGCCCATAATTTTGCAGCAAACGAAATATGGTGTGCGCCGGCTTGCCGCCGGCATCTACACGCATGAACTTCTGCCCTGCACGCTCATACGGGCCAATGGGTTCAGTAACGTCTGTCCGCTCCTGTTTCAAATGCCCGTCCAACAGGCACAGGTATCGTTTGTCGATGGTGTTTTTAACGATTTGCTGATTCAATTCACGCAGTGCATCGCCGTTCATGGCCAGCAACAGGCAACCGCTGGTCTCACGATCCAGTCTATGGACCAGGTCGATGCTGTGCTCGGGGCGCAGTTTACGGACCACGTCCACCACACCCCATTTCATGCCGCTACCGGCGTGAACAGCCATACCAGCGGGTTTGTTCACCACCATGATTCCCTGGCTTTCAAACAGAATGCCCTCCCGAAGTAACTTGATCACGGCAGGAGGGATATCTCCTCCCGGGCTTTCACGAATGGACGCAGGTGGAATACGCACGAGGTCGCCGGCGCACAGACGCGTTGCCGGCTTGGCGCGGCCTCCGTTTACGCGAACCTGGCCTTTGCGGATAATCCGGTAAATGACTGAGCGGGGAACACCTTTTAGCCTTGCCGAAAGGAAATTATCCAGCCGCTGACCCTCACGGTCAGCGCTAACTTCAACATGCTTTACGGCGGATGTGACCTTATTCATTGCCAACTTAACCCAACTCATTGATAGAAAATGGAAAGACTGTTATATTGTGCCGGTACGGAATTTGCCCTGCCAATACTTCTCCGTCACCGCCTGATTATCTCACCTAAGCCGTGCTTTAAAAGGGCCAGAGATCACTTGCAATAGCAACAGTTTACACGTTGTTTGATTGGCAGATAAGACAAATTCACCTGTCGATAGAATACAGGAACGACACTTATTTTTGATGGCAGACCGACAAACTGCCATCCAAGCACCGGACCCGGGAAAACGGGTTTGGTTATGAAAACATATTTGGTACCCCCGGCAAAGATGCTTGACATCGCTGGGTCAGCAGAGTGGAAACAAGCGACAGAAATGCGCTGTGACGCCACTGCCGCCCCGTACCGGGGTGCCTGAGGAACATATAATGAAAAGAATGCTGATTAACGCAACTCAGCCAGAAGAGTTGCGCGTGGCGATTGCCGAAGGGCAACATCTGTTTGATCTTGATATAGAAGTACCTTCCCAGGAACAAAAAAAATCCAACGTTTACAAAGGCAAAATCACCCGCGTTGAGCCTTCCCTTGAAGCCTGCTTTGTAGATTTCGGATCCAGCCGTCACGGCTTTTTGCCGATGAAGGAGATTTGCGAAAGCCTGTATCAAAAAGGTGCTGCGAAAAAAGGCGGCAAAGTAGCCATCCGTGACGCGGTTCGCGAAGGCCAGGAAATCATTGTCCAGGTCGAAAAAGAAGAACGTGGTAACAAGGGTGCAGCACTGACAACCTATATCTCGCTGGCTGGCCGGTACCTGGTTTTAATGCCAACCAACCCATCAGCGGGTGGCGTATCACGGCGAATCACCGGTAACGATCGCGATCACCTGCGAGAGCAACTGCAAAATGTCACCACGCCGGATAATGTCGGCATCATAGTGCGTACCGCCGGTGTCGGGCGTGATGCGGAAGATCTGCAGTGGGATCTGGATTACCTGTTGCAATTATGGACCGCCATAGAGCAGGCGGCGGCCAGTCGTCCAGCGCCCTTTTTGATTCACCAGGAAAGCAACCTTTTCATCCGTGCGCTACGTGATCACCTCAGAAATGATATTGGTGAAATTCTGATCGACAACGAATCGGTCTACAACGACGCGCGTGAGTTCATGCAGCAGGTCATGCCGCACAATTTGCCCAAGCTCAAGCTGTACAACGATCAGGTGCCTTTGTTTAACCGCTACCAGATCGAGAGCCAGATCGAATCGGCATTTGCACGTACGGTCCACCTGCCCTCCGGTGGTGCAGTGGTGTTTGATCATACCGAGGCATTGCTATCGATCGATATAAATTCTGCCCGTGCAACCAAGGGTTCGGATATCGAGGACACCGCTTTCAGCACCAACATGGAATCCGCCTACGAGATTGCCCGCCAACTGCGTTTACGTGACCTCGGCGGTTTGATCGTAATCGATTTTATCGATATGAACAGTCGCAAGCACCAGCGGGATGTTGAGGAGTGCCTGCGCAAGGCTATGCAAATTGACAAGGCTCGTGTTCAGATCGGCCGTATTTCACGTTTCGGTCTGCTGGAAATGTCCCGTCAGCGCCTGCGACCCTCGCTGGGCGAGTCCAGCCAGGAAACCTGCCCTCGTTGTGAAGGTCACGGCACGATTCGCAGTGTCGAATCACTGGCCCTGTCCATACTTCGATTGGTCGAAGAAGAGGTCATGAAAGACTACACCGGGCAATTGATCGTGCAGGCTCCCACCGATGTGATCAATTTCCTGCATAACGAAAAACGCTCGGCACTGGCCGAAGTTGAAACCCGTCACCGGGTACCCATCATCATGTTGGCAAATCAGCATCTCGTTACGCCTCATTTCGAAATCCTCAGGGTCAAGAAATCAGATGTCACGACCGATTCCAGTTACTCCAGGATTGAGCAGCCCGATGCCAAGGTGGTGGCCACCGACCGTTCGCAGGCAAGCGCGGTGGTAATACCGGCGCCAGCAGTGAAGCGGATCGTACCCGAGCGCCCTGCTCCGGCAAGGGTAGAGGGAAAGACGCTGGGATTTTTCGCCCGCCTGGCCAATGCCTTATTCCATTCTAAAGAGGCGGATCAGTCGAAACCGGCAGCGAAAAAGAAAGCGGTTGAAAAGGATACAAGCCGAAGCCCACAAGCAAATCAACAGGCCAAGCGCAGTACCAGCCAGGATACAAACAGGGACAACCAACAACAAAAACGCAGACCGACCAAAAAGCGCACAGCGAAGAAGACCCAGTCCACGGGACAAAATCCACAACAGCAACAACGACCCGGCAGAAAGCGTACTGCCAAGAAAGCCCAGGGCAAGCCAGGTCAGCAGCAACAGCCGAACGAGCAAAACAAAACTCAGCAAGGTCAAGGCAAGCCTCAACAGTCCGGGCAAGCCGGTCCTTCAGAAGCGGATAGCAATAAGCCCAAGGCGACCAATGTTTCAGCACCTGCTGATGCCGATGGCAATACACAACCCGAAGCAAAAGAAGGCGGCAATCGCAAAGGCGGCCGCAGACGCCGTTCACCCTATAAGACCGGTAGTTCAAAGCCGCGTCCAAACAAAACAGAATCACAGGACGGTAACAACACAGATTCCAAGGACAGTGCAGCACCGCAAGCCGGTCAGTCCAATCCAGCTGAAAAGCAAAACAAGCCGGATCGGGACGCCAACGCACCTGTCAAATCCCAGGTTGCTGAGACCAATCCCGCAGTTTCCAGTGTCACTGATGCCACACCGGTGAAAACATCACCCTCTGAGTCAAAAACGGATAAAGGAAAAGCTGAGACGGCTCAGCAAACCGCACCGAAAACAGAGGACTCCAGCAGGGTCGAGGCAACATCTACAGATAATAAATCAACTGGTGAGAGCTCTGCACAACCAAAATCTACAGGATCCCAGCAAGAGGAGCGCAAACCCTCACAAACAGATGTGAAGGATGCGAACGGCTCCAAACCGAAAGACAGCGTTTCCAAGGTGACGGAAAAGAAGGATGACGGAAAGTCGACGGATCGTTCCGAAAAAACTGAATCGTCTCAAACGAAGTCTTCGGATGCCGCTGCCGTTAGTGGTGAAAGTAAACCCGCCAAGACCACCAAGCGTCCGAGACGTAAAAAGGCCGCCAGTAAAAAAACTGCCGGTAAGAAGACGAGTAAAAAAGCTTCAGGTAAAGATACAGAGCGGTCTGAGAAACCTGTCGCACCGGCACCGGCACCAGCACCCAAACCTGCTGCGGCGGTTGAAAAAGATTCCAATGGAATCTACACGTTAAAACCACCACCATCCGGTTAAGTATCACCGTTTTAGCGGTTTAACTCTCGACCTGATACGGCCAGCAATTGCTGGCCGTATCATTATTGCCTTTGTCAGGTTTCAATTATGGTCCACCAAGCCATAGCGCATCGCCATCCGCACCAGTTCCACCTCACTGCGCGCACCCAACTTACCCAGTATCCTGTATTTGTAGGTGGATACGGTTTTGGGGCTGAGGCACATCAGTGAGGCTATGTCAGGAATACGCCGCCCATCGGTTAACTTGAGCATCACTTCCATCTCACGCGCTGAAAGGTTTTCAAAAGGTGATTTCTTTTTGGAGCCGGACAGCATATTTAACGCCAGTTGCTTTGCTGCTTCTCCACCGATATAGCGCTGACCCCCCGATACCATGCGAACAGCGTGAATTAACTCGCTGGTATCACAATCCCGGGTCAGGTAACCACTGGCTCCGGCATCCATCAGGCGCGTCGGGTAAGGCGGTTTTGCATGTACTGCCAACACGATAATACCCGTACCGGGTAAGCATCTTTTGAGCCTTCGCGTGAGTTCGAAACCGGTCAAACCAGGTAAGTTAACGCTGAGCAGAATGACGTCGGGTGCGTTATCTCTGCAACTACGCAGTGCTGCCTCTCCGGATGAAGCTTCGCGAACCTCGGTGACTTCATTGCTTTGATCAAGAATATGCCGTAAGCCTGTTCGGACGAGCCTCTGGCTATCGACAATGAGTATACGAA
>JBFFWN010000005.1:0-32182 GCA_041570235.1 Lysobacterales bacterium
AGAGCTTGGCATCGATTATATCGATGCGCCGGTATCTGGCGGACAGGCAGGCGCTGAAAATGGCCAATTGACGGTAATGATCGGCGGAACACCCGAGGCGGTTGAGCGCGTCGCTCCTTTAATCGATTGTTATGCCCGCATGCAGGCACGTTTGGGGGATGTTGGCTCAGGCCAACTGAGTAAAATGGTCAACCAGATTTGTATCGCCGGAGCCGTTCAGGGGCTCGCCGAAGCACTGCATTTTGCCGCCAAGGCCGGTCTCGACAGCAAGGCTGTGGTTGACGTGATATCCAAGGGCGCCGCCCAATCGTGGCAAATGGACAACCGTGCATCGACCATGATCGAGGACCGTTTTGATTTCGGTTTTGCGGTCGACTGGATGCGGAAAGACCTGGGGTATGTGCTTGAAGAAGCGCGTAAAAACGGATCACATCTGCCGGTCACGGCACTTGTAGATCAGTTTTACTCGCAAGTGCAAGCACTTGGCGGGGGGCGCTGGGATACGTCCAGCCTGCTGGTGCCGTTGAACCGTTTCGATAAAAAATAATCTTCAGATCAGGCGCTTTCAAGCATATCCGATGCTGTCAAGCATACGTTGCTTGCCATTCAGTACATGTTTTTCAAATGCCCGGGCCGCAGCCCACTCGTCACCCTTCTCAATACACTCGATAATATCGCGGTGTTCCATATTTGACTGGTCGAGCCGTTTGGCGGCGATCACCCCCCAATGACGGAACAGTTGAAGTTCACGATCGGTCATCTGGTGCAAGGTCAGCAAACGCATGTTTCCGGAGGCCTCGATAATGGCATTATGAAAGCGATCATTACGATCGTGATAGTCCGCTGATCGCCGCGCCTCGCGGTTTACCTCCATTTCCCGCCACAGCTCCCACATGTGGTCAACCTGCTCCGGTGTTGCACGCAATGCTGCCAACCGCCCTGCCACACGTGCAAGCCCGGAGCGCAGGTCGCACAAATTAAGCGCTTCCTCCAGGCTCACTTCGCGGACAAACACACCACGGTTTTTAATGATCGTCAATAATCCCGTCTCGGCCAGTTGACGCGTAGCTTCGCGGATCGGACCGCGACTGACATTCAGTTCAGCGGCCAGGGCACTCTCAATCAGGCTGTCGCCCGGTTTGAATTCGCCGTTGGCAATTTTCTGTTCTATCTGATCACGTACAGTGGCAGCCAGGCTGGCTTTTTTGGAGCCTGTGATTTCCAGGATTTGAGATTTTTTCAGTGTTTGTACTTTCATATGGCTGGCCGGTCTTCCATTTTTTTACATTATTGATTCACAGCTAACGTCTAATTTCCATTGATGTCAACCCGAAACGAATAGCTATTTATCATAATGTACAAACAGGTTTAGCTGATCAATTTGACTTATTGTATATTATTTCAATTAAATTGTTGACAATTTATTTTGCCTAGTCAACAATTCTTCACGAATAGATTACAAACTGAAGCGAATCACTCATATTGTTTAGAGGAAATATCATGTCAAATTTCACGCAAGATCTCGAAAATACCCTCAAACTGCAGACCGGGAAGGGCGGTGCATGGGATGCCATCCACCCCGAGTCGGTTGCTCGCATGAGAGCACAGAATCGTTTTCAGACAGGGCTGGACATCGCGAGATATACCGCTGCCATCATGCGCAAGGATATGGCAGATTATGATGCCGACAGCAGCCAATACACGCAATCACTGGGCGCATGGCACGGTTTTATTGCCCAACAGAACGTGATTTCCATCAAAAAGCATTTTGGCAGCACCAGTAAACGTTATATCTACCTGTCCGGCTGGATGGTCGCAGCCCTGCGTTCCGGGTTTGGCCCACTACCGGACCAGTCCATGCATGAAAAAACCACGGTGCCGGAATTAATACAGGAGATTTATACCTTCCTCAGGCAGGCAGACGCCCGTGAACTGGGCGGGCTTTTTCGTGAACTGGACAGTGCACGCGATAAAGGTGACCAGGTGGCAGCGAGGGCCATCGAAAGCAAAATCGATAATTTCGAGACTCACGTGGTACCGATCATTGCCGATATCGACGCGGGATTCGGTAATGCCGAGGCCACCTACCTGCTGGCCAAGAAGATGATCGAGGCAGGCGCCTGCGCCATCCAGGTCGAAAACCAGGTATCAGATGAAAAGCAGTGCGGCCACCAGGACGGCAAGGTTACCGTTCCGCACATCGATTTCCTGGCAAAGATCAACGCCATCCGCTATGCCTTTCTGGAGTTGGGTGTCGATGATGGCGTCATCGTGGCGCGGACCGATTCCCTGGGTGCAGGCCTGACCAAGCAGATCGCCGTCACCAAGGAACCCGGTGACTTGGGCGACCAGTACAACAGTTACCTGGACGTAGAGGAGGTCGAGCTTTCCGATATGCAAAACGGAGATGTCGTGCTAAACCGTGACGGCAAACTGCTCCGCCCCAAACGGTTGCCTTCCAACCTGTTTCAGTTCCGCAAGGGAAGCGGCGAGGACCGCTGTGTCATGGATTGCATCGCATCGCTACAGAACGGCGCAGATCTGTTATGGATTGAAACCGAAAAACCGCATATTCAGCAGATTGGCGGAATGGTCAGTCGAATCAGGGAAGTCATACCCAACGCCAAGTTGATTTATAACAACTCACCCTCTTTCAACTGGACGCTCAATTTCCGTCAGCAGGTTTTCGATGCGTGGTCGAAGGAGGGCAAGGATGTATCGGCCTATGATCGTGAACACCTGATGAGCATTGAGTATGATTCCACAGAGCTTGCCATTGAGGCGGACAGGCGGATTCGTACCTTCCAGGCCGACGCGGCGCGTGAGGCAGGAATCTTCCACCACCTGATCACATTGCCGACCTACCACACGGCTGCACTGTCTACCGACACCCTGACCAAGGAGTATTTCGGTGACGAAGGCATGCTGGGTTATGTCGCGCATGTGCAGCGTGCAGAAATCCGGAACGGTATTGCCTGTGTCAGGCACCAGAACATGGCCGGCTCTGATATCGGTGATGACCATAAGGAGTATTTTGCAGGTGAAACCGCACTGAAAGCAGGTGGTGAAGACAATACCATGAACCAGTTTGGCTGAAGCGCGAATACCCGGTCTAAAAAAAGGGCGGTATTTCTACCGCCCTTTTTTCTCCCTGATACTACGTGAAGCGTTGTCTCCGGGTATCAAGCCAACAGGTCTTCCACCGCAGCTCTCTCCTCACGCAACTCAGCGTCTGAAGCATCCATGCGTGCACGACTGAATTCATCAATTTCCAAACCCTGAACGATCTCGTAGTCGCCATTTTTACAAACACACGGGAACGAGTAGATAACACCCGGTTCAATGCCGTAGCTGCCATCAGACGAAACCGCCATGGAAACCCAGTCTCCATCAGCAGTTCCCAGCGCCCAGCTGCGCATGTGGTCGATGGCGGATGATGCAGCTGATGCCGCACTTGAAGCACCGCGGGCCTTAATGATCGCCGCGCCACGTTGCTGCACGGTCGGGATAAAGGTTTCCTTGTACCACTGCTGGTCCACCAGTTCGGTGGCTTTCTTGCCATCAATCATTGCAAAATTGATGTCCGGATATTGTGTCGAGGAATGGTTACCCCAGATCAGCATTTTGGCAACCTTGCTATGGTGGATAGCGGTTTTCGCCGCCAACTGGGCCATCGCGCGATTGTGGTCAAGACGTGTCATCGCAGTGAAATTGCGCGGATCCAGATCAGGTGCACTGGCCTGTGCGATCAACGCGTTGGTATTGGCCGGGTTACCCACCACCAAAACCTTGATATCACGGCTGGAATGCGCATTCATGGCTGCACCCTGTGGTCCAAAAATCTTGCCATTTGCCGTTAACAGGTCACCACGCTCCATGCCGGGACCACGTGGCCGTGCTCCGACCAGCAAGGCATAATCAGTGTCCTTGAAGGCCACATTGACATCATCGGTAAATACGACATCCTGTAACAGTGGAAATGCGGAGTCCTTGAGTTCCATGACGACGCCTTCCAGGGCACCCATTGCCGGTGTGATTTCCAATAATTGCAGGATGACAGGCTGGTCCGGTCCAAGCATGTCGCCGGCCGCAATTCTAAAGCACAGCTGGTAACCGATTTGGCCGGCTGCTCCCGTGATGGCTACACGTACAGGTTGTTTCATTGAAAGCTCCTCAAAGGTGATATACCGGTGTTGACAACATAATTCTTAGGCTGGCCGCCAACACCCCGAGTGGTTCGTGCCATTGTACCTGAAGTAAATAAGTGAAGGTTTTGATCTGCGTCAGGTCTGCGGTTATTTCCGGGTTGCCCCTTTAACGCCAAAACCGCCGCCCCCCGGAGTTTCCATAACAAAAACATCACCGGCATAAACCTGCGTTTCATCATTGCCTTCAAGGTATGTAACCGTATGGTCAGCGCGAATCACCAGGTCCCTGCCACACAGGCCCGGATTACCACCTTCGAGGCCAAACGGTGGTACGTGCCGGTGGGATGCCAGCGTAGTCACCGTCATGGGTTCAAGAAAGCACACTTTGCGCACTACACCATCACCACCGTTATATTTTCCCTTGCCTCCTGAACCCGAACGAATCGCAAATTCCTCAATGCGAACGGGATACCTGGATTCCAGCACCTCGGGGTCCGTCATGCGTGTATTGGTCATATGGCTTTGCACAGCGCTGGTGCCATGGTGGTCGGGTCCGGCACCGGTGCCACCACATATGGTTTCATAATTCTGAAAATCCTGCGTACCGTATATGAAGTTGTTCATGGTTCCCTGAGACGCCGCCAGGATACCCAGGGCACCGTAAAGTGCGTCGGTAATGCCCTGCGATACCTCGGTGTTACCGGCAATGACGGCGGCCGGGTAAACCGGGTTTATCATCGAGTTTTCAGGCAGGATCAACTCAAGCGGCTTCAGACAGCCCTCATTAAGCGGGATATCGTCGTCGACCAGGGTTCGGAACACATACAGCACCGCTGCCTTGCATACGGCTACCGGTGAATTGTAGTTGCCGGCGTTTTGCGCGGATGTGCCGCTAAAGTCAATACAGGCTGAACGCCTGGCCTGGTTGACCGTGATCTTCACATGGATGACACTGCCATCATCGAATGGGTACTCGAACTCACCATCTTTCAACACGTCGATCACGCGTCTGACAGATTCTTCGGCATTATCCTGCACGTGTTTCATATAGGCGATGACAACATCGGTTCCGTAATGACCCACCATCTTCTGCAACTCGATCACGCCGGTGTTGTTGGCGGCGATCTGGGCCGACAGGTCGGCGAGGTTCTGATCGATATTGCGGCACGGGTATTTACCCGAGCCCAGCAATTGCCTGATCTCCTTCTCCCGCAAACCGTCTTCATCCACGAGCAGGAAGTTATCGATCAGTACGCCCTCATCCTCTATATGACGGCTGTCCGGCGGCGACGAGCCGGGGGTGCGCCCACCGATATCGGCGTGATGACCACGTGAACCGACATAAAACAGGATATTTACCTCCTGCAAATCAAACACCGGGGTCACCAGGGTCACATCGGGCAAATGGGTACCCCCATGGTAGGGGTCATTCAGTGCATAAACCTGCCCCGGGCGGATATTCCCCCGGTTGGCTTCAATGATGTGCCTGACGGATTCTCCCATGGACCCCAGGTGCACCGGCACATGGGGTGCATTGGCCACCAGGCTGCCATCGGCATCAAATATGGCGCAAGAAAAATCCAGGCGCTCCTTGATATTGACGGAGTAGGCGGTATTGCAAAGCGTCGCCCCCATCTGTTCCGCAATCGACATGAACAGGTTATTGAATACCTCCAGCATTACCGGATCAACATCTGTGCCGATGGCTTCACGCCTCTCACGACTGACATACCGCTCCAGGACCAGGTGGAGACGCCGGTTGAGACGGCCTCGCCAGCCCGGCTCGAGGACGATGGTGCCGGTTGGCTCGATGATCATCGCGGGCCCCTCGACATATTGCCCCGGTTGCAGGTCATCGCGGTAATACAATGGCGACTCATGCCATTGGCCATTCATGTACATGCTCACCAGGCACCTGTTAATAGCGGCAGGCTGATCCTCAATCACATCAAGCTCGGGGTCTTCCACCATCTCCGTCTGCCCGACCGCTTCAACAGTCGCAGCTTCGAGGACCAATTGCCGGCCCTTCACGATAAAACCATAACGTTGACGGTGCGCGGACTCAAAGTCGGACACCATCTGTGATGGTGGGCCAATGTCAACGGCGAGGCTCGAGTCAGTACCCTCATATCGCAAATAAACCTTCTGGATCACAGAGATCAATGCGTCCCTGACACCCTGTGTACGGACCTCATGACAAACCGCGTCGATCAGGGGCTGGCATAAGTCTTCAAGTCTTGGCGAGACGGTATCCGGATCAAACCCGAACCCCAATTGCTTCTCACGCATAGAACGTATCTCGGCCAATCCCATACCATAGGCAGATAACACACCGGACAGTGGATGCAGAAAAATCCGTTCCATGCCGAGCGTGTCTGCAACCAGGCAGGCGTGCTGTCCCCCGGCGCCACCAAAACAGTTCAGCGTGTATTCGGTCACGTCATAACCACGCTGGACCGAGATTTTTTTGATCGCATTTGCCATGTTTTCAATCGCGATACGAAGGAAACCTTCAGCCACATCTTCGGCACTCACCGCCCTGCCCCGGGATTCGGAAACATTCAGCGCCAGTTTTGAAAACCGTTCCCTGACAACATCCAGATCCAGGGACTGATCACCCTCTGGCCCGAATATCTCCGGAAAATGTGCAGGCTGGATTTTGCCGAGCATGACATTGCAGTCGGTTACCGACAGCGGGCCTCCACGCCGGTAACAGGCAGGACCCGGGTTGGCCCCTGCCGACTCGGGCCCAACCCTGAAACGCGCACCGTCAAATTGCAGAATCGATCCGCCACCGGCAGCAACGGTATGGATATTCATCATTGGCGCGCGCATACGCACACCCGCCACCAGGGTTTCGAAGCTGCGCTCAAATTCACCATTAAAATGGGTGACGTCGGTTGAGGTACCACCCATGTCAAAGCCGATCAGGCGCTGAAACCCACTCATCGAAGCGGTGCGAACCATGCCGACAACGCCACCGGCCGGGCCGGACAATATGGCGTCCTTGCCCTGGAAGAGACCTGCGTCGGTCAAACCGCCGCTGGATTGCATAAACATCAGCCTGGTGGCGCCCCCGCCCCCGGTGCCGTCCACGATACCCAATTCGTCCGCAACTTTTTGAACATAGCGGCGCAATATCGGGGAAAGGTAGGCATCCACGACGGTGGTATCGCCCCGTGAAACCAGCTTGATCAGGGGGCTTACCCGGTGGCCCAGTGAAACTTGAGAAAAGCCGATCTCCTCACAGATCGCCGCGACCATGATCTCGTGCGAAGGGTTGCGGAAACCATGCATAAAGGAAACGGCCACCGCCCTGATGCCCGTATTAAAAGCCGACTGCAGGTCGTTCTGAACCTCGTGTACATCGATGGGAATCAGTACATTTCCACTCGCGTCCAAGCGCTCATTGACCTCGATGACTTTTTCGTAAAGCAGCTCTGGAAGCACGATATGGCGATCAAACAAGCGCGGCCTGTTCTGATATCCAATGCGAAGGGAATCTCCAAACCCCCTGGTCGTGACCAGCAGCGTTCGATCTCCCTTGCGCTCCAGCAAGGCATTGGTGGCAACGGTCGTGCCCATTTTGACACTTCTGATAGTGTTCGCCGGGATTGCCGCACCAGGCTGCAACTTCAGCAGATCGCGAATACCCTGCACGGCAGCATCATCATATCGCTCGGGGTTTTCAGACAGCAGTTTATGGCTGACCAGGCTGCCATCCGGGCGCCTGGCAACGATATCAGTGAAGGTTCCACCCCTGTCAACCCATATTTCCCACATCTCTATTCGGTCCGCCTTGATCAAATATTGGGGCTATAGCAAACCCAGTGACCTGGCGATCATACGCAAACCCAGGCCAAGCGCCACAAGCAGGACAACCGCACCCGCCAGGTTGGCTTTCCAGCCATTGGCAAATTCACCCAGCATGTCCTTCTGGTTCATGGCAAACAGCAGAAACGCGGCAATGATCGGCAACAGCAAACCGTTGGCGAACTGCGCGCCGAGGATGATGGCGATGGGCTTGATGCCGGCCAGCGCCACCACCATGCCAAAACACAACACGCTGATACTGATCGCACGAAACTTTTTCGATCTGGACCTTCCTCCAATGCCGGATATTTCAGAAATCGCATAAGCGGTTGCCAATGGCGCAGTAATCGAACTGCTGAGTCCGGCGGCAAAAAAACCGAGGCCCATCAGGTAGCGTGAAAATGACCCGAAAAGCGGTTCAAACTGCAGCGCCATATCGCTGGCACTGCTGACGCTCAAGCCCCTGGCAAACATGCTTGCAGCAGCGGTCGAGACGATAAATATCGTGATCAGGCCACCCAGTCCAACCGCCACCACAGTATCAACCCTGGCCGCTGCCAGGTTCTTGCTGCCCTTCCACTTAATGCGGGCAGCAGCGGCATGAAGGAACAGGTTATAAGGCACTACAGTGGTGCCTATCAGCGCAATGATGGTCAGCAAACTGCCATCAGGAATGGCAGGAACGAACAGACCACCAAGCATTTCTGACATGTCAGGTTTGACGACGATAAAAGTTGCCACAAATGCCAGGCCCATGAATAACACCATGGCGATGAGTATCTTTTCTATCTGCTTGTAGCTGCCCCGCCAAAGGATGAAACCGGCGACAGCGGCAATCAGCAGCACGGCTAAACGGAAGCTGTGTTCACCGGCGCCAATGACGGCTTCGATACCCAGGGCTGCACCCGACAGGTTGCCCGCCTGGTAGGCCGCGTTACCCAGGTAGAGCGCAACACCGATCAGCGCGAACATCGGCCATCGCCATACCGACCCTGCAAGGCTTTGCCTCAGCGCCTGCCCAAGTCCCATTTGCGTGATAGCCCCGAAGCGGGCAGCCATTTCCTGCAGTGTGATCGTCGCCAGGGTTGCAAACACCAGGGCCCAAAGCAGCGCATATCCGAAATTTGCACCGGCAAGGGTTGCGGTTGTCACGGTTCCGGGACCGATAAAAGCGGCCGCAACCAGCGCTCCGGGTCCAAATTCCTTTATCCGTGTCATTAAACCCATAGCTATTTCCGGACCGGTGATGTCAAAAATGCCAACAGGCTCCAATTCTTCACACTTTTACGTTCAATGCCAATGATTTTGCATTCCAATCGGAATTGCCAAACTCGAAATAGCCCACACCTCACTGCTGCCCCACTTACTCCAATTGCCATTTACAAAAACCAAGGCAAATCGTGGGATCGCTCGACATTGGCTTTGTCTGGACTTCAACTTGTTATCTGCCGGGACCGCCAAGGGGGTGCAGTTGCTGATGGAGCAGTGGTTTCGCTTGACGCTGCCGACGCTGCGTCAGAGACGGGGTGGGTAGTTACTGCCAGGACCGTTATGTTCAGGATGAACGGTACTTCGCGATTGAGCACATGGATGTGCGACGCGAAGCCTTTGGGCACCACATGTGTGTCCGTGCGTGTCCTGGCAGTAACTACCCGCCCCGGCTTCTTCCAATGACTTTAAGTAGCACAGCAGTGCCCACACGTACCTTCACATTCCATTTCTGTTTGGGAAAATTGGTAAAGAATCCGATGAAAAACAGAGATTAATGACCTTCATCAATTCCACATGATGCGGACGCTGCCATACTTTGGGGGTGTTCCAATGTCTTTACCACAGGAGTACATCCCATGCTGAATAAACAAGCAGACCTGGCCGGTCCCGGAATCGGGACCTACGAGGAAGTCGCGGCCGCATTACCCAGGCATTATGAATCTCTTTTAACCCCGATGGAGACGATGCGGGCCTTGTATGGCGTAAAGCAATACATCGAGAACAACCTGGCCAAAGAGCTGGGCTTGACCATGGTGCAGGTGCCATTGATCGTTGACCGCAACAGCGGTATCAACGATATGCTCGATCGTGACGGCTCAAGGACGCCGGTCGAATTCCCCTGTGGCCTGGGACTGGAGAAACGTATAGATGCGCAGGTTGTACAGGCTGCCACCAAGTGGAAGCGCATGGCATTAAAAGCCTTTGGTTGTGAGGTTGGTGAAGGCATCAATACCGACATGCGCGCCGTGCGCAAAGATTATTTCCTTGACCATGACCACAGCGCATACGTCGACCAGTGGGATTGGGAGAAAGTGATCTCTGAAGATCAACGCAACCTCGATTACCTGACAGTAACCGTCAAAAGCATCTGGAAGGTGATCAAGGGCGCAGAACAATACGCACTAAACGAATTCCCCCAACTGGTCGATGACAGGTACCCCGAGCTTCCGGATGAGCTGACTTTCATCCACGCAGAAGAAATCCTCGAAATGTATCCGGATCTGCCGCGCAAGCAACGGGAAACCAGGTTGGTTCAGGAGTACCCGGCTGTCTTTATCTATGGCATTGGCTGGCCACTGGCGGATGGCTATCCGCACGAAATGCGTGCAGCTGATTATGATGACTGGATCACCCCGACGGTTTCCAAAGACGGTCGCCCCATGCATGGTCTCAATGGTGACATCCTGGTCTGGAACCCTGTTACAAAACGGCGGCACGAATTGAGCTCGATGGGTATCCGCGTCACCAAGGATTCTCTGCGTCAACAACTGGAAATGAGCGGCCAGCTCGACCTGCTCGGCCAGCCCTATCACCAGGCCATACTGAATGATGAAATCCCGTTGAGTATCGGTGGTGGCATCGGTCAGTCACGTGTTTATATGTTACTGCTGAAAAAGGCCCATATCGGTGAAGTCAGCGTGACCGTCTGGCCGGAACAGCTACGCAAGATTTCGGCAGAGAAAAATATTCACTTACTACAATAACGCGGTGACAGGTTGGGGCCGGGTTTTACACCGGCCCCGGTTTCCAGACCCCGTCAACCCAGACCTGCGAAAGCCTCGATCACCTCAGCGGGCGCCTGCACCAGTTCGATCAAAACACCTTCACCACCGATCGGTGATGCTTCATTGCCCTTGGGGTGGATAAAACAGATATCGAAACCCGAGGCGCCCTTGCGAATGCCGCCCGGTGTGAAACGTACGCCATTGTATTCCAGCCATGCCACCGCTGCAGGCAGGTCATCGATCCACAAACCCACGTGGTTCAGTGCGGGGTTATGCACACTGGGTTTCTTCTCAGAATCCAACGGCTGCATCAGGTCGACTTCGACCTTCAACGGCCCGCTTCCGGCCACGGCAATATCCTCGTCAACGTTCTCATTGACGCTCTTGTAGTTGCCTGCCATTTGAAGCCCGAGGGTGTCTACCCACAAGTTGCGCAATCGCCGCTTGTCGAGGCCGCCCACTGCGATTTGTTGGATACCGAGTACCTTGAATGGCCGTTCGCTCATATCTATCTCCAGGTGCCTGTCCTGTCAGATGCTGACCGGGCAGATGACTAATTTCGATTCATAAACTTCTGCAACAGTTTTGTTGCGGCAATACTGGCAGGCATCCTGCCCTCACTCACGGCAGACTCCATTTCCGGGATTAACCCGGCAACGCCGGCATCATTTTTCAGTGCGTCCATGAGGCTATCGCCGAGATCCGCCCACATCCACTGCCGGGCCTGTTTGGCCCGCCGCTGTGTTAACTCGCCACTCGCTGAAATGATCTCATGATGTTTCAATACCACTTCCCAGGCCTCGGCAATGCCTGTGCCATCGCGCGCGGAGCAGGTTTGCACCTTCACCTTCCAGTGGCCTGAACGCGGATGCAACAGCCGCAATGCGCTGCGGTAGTCTGCGGCCGAGCGACCCGCCAGGGCCAGCATGTCATCATCGGCCTTGTTGATCAGGACCAGGTCCGCCAACTCCATGATGCCGCGTTTGATGCCCTGCAGTTCATCTCCGCCTCCCGGTAATTGCAGCAGCACAAACATGTCGGTCATGTCCGCCACCCGCGTCTCCGACTGCCCGACACCAACGGTCTCGACGATCACTACATCAAAGCCGGCGGCCTCACATAATGTCAGGGCTTCACGGCTGCGCCGGGTGACACCGCCCAGCGTGTCACCCGCAGGTGAGGGCCGGATATAGGCCTCGGCCCGCCGGGAAAGTGTTTCCATCCGGGTCTTGTCACCGAGGATAGAGCCACCGCTGATGGCAGAGGAGGGGTCAATGGTCAGCACAGCAACGCGATGGCCCGCATCGATCACATGGTTGCCCAGGGCTTCGATAAAAGTGGATTTACCCACACCCGGCACACCGGAAATGCCAAGACGGATGGAATTGCCGGACCGCGGCAACAATGTCTGCAACAATCTGCCGGCGGCCTCTCGATGATCAGTGCGGGTGGACTCGATCAGGGTGATGGCCTGGGCCAGTGCCCGCCTGTTTCCCTTGATCACCGCTTCAGCAAGCGCGTCGATATCCGGCGCATTTGCTGACGTGTTCGCCGCTGACACCATTTAACCTATTCTAATTCCAGGATGATATCGTCAACGGCCAGGCTGGCGCCCGGCGCATAATATATTTTCGCAACCACGCCATCGCGTTCCGCCACCAGTGTGTTTTCCATCTTCATGGCCTCCAGCACCGCCAACTCCTGACCCGCATTGATAACATCACCCTCATTAACCGCCAGTGATACCAGCAAACCCGGCATCGGGGACAAGAGGTATTTGCTCAGATCAGGTGGCTCCTTGACCGGCATATGCGCCAGTAAACCCGCCACCATCGGCGATACAATGCGGATGTCGGCCTGTGACCCATCGTGCCACAAACGATAGGTCTGGTCTTCGCGCAAAACCTGCATGAAAACCTGCTCGTCATTGATGGTGCCGCTGAACACGGGTTGCCCGAACTCCCACTGGCTTCTGACCCGGTAGGTTTTACCGTCGTATTCCACGTCGTGACCACCTTCGACCTGGACAACAGAAACCGGGTGCTGTTCATGGTTGATGACGACCACCCATTCATCCGGCACACAGCGTTCATGCCCTTTGAGCTGACCGCTTATCTGCGCGGCACGATCCCTGTATCTGCGTGTCATCGAAGCCGCAACAGAAATAAATTTACTGGGATCCTCCGGCGCCAGGTCCTTTGGTTGAAAACCCTCCGGGTATTCTTCACCAATCAAATTGGTGCTCATGTTTCCATCGATAAACCGTTGATTCACCATCAATGCCGACAGGAAACTGATATTGTGAGATACACCACGTATCAGGAATCGATCAAGCGCTGAGCGCATAAGCCGGATTGCCTCCTTCCTGTCCGCACCATGCGTGATCAGCTTGGCGATCATCGGGTCGTAGAACATCGAAACTTCACCACCTTCAAAAACACCGGTATCCACGCGGACTTGTTCGTCCTCAGCGGGCGGACGGTAGTACACGAGGCGGCCAGTGGAAGGCAGGAAGTTGCGCACCGGGTCTTCTGCATAAACGCGGGATTCAATCGCCCAGCCATTGATCTTCACATCTGACTGGCTGATCGGCAGTTTCTCACCATCCGCCACGCGGATCATCAATTCCACCAGGTCGAGACCGGTGATCATCTCGGTGACCGGGTGTTCGACCTGCAGACGTGTATTCATTTCCAGAAAATAGAAATTGCGGTTCCTGTCGACTATAAATTCTACCGTTCCTGCTGACTGGTATTGCACGGCCCGGGCCAGGGCCACGGCCTGCTCACCCATGCTTTTTCGGGTTTCGGCATCGAGAAACGGTGACGGCGCCTCCTCGATCACTTTCTGGTGGCGGCGTTGCAAGGAACATTCACGTTCATTCAGATACAGGATGTTATCGTGCGCATCGGCAATGATCTGGATTTCGATATGGCGCGGTTCCTCAATGAACTTCTCGGCAAACATCCGTCCATCACCAAAGCTGGACAGCGCCTCGTTGGATGCGCGCTCAAAGCCATCGAGACATTCGGCATCATTGCGTGCTATCCGCATGCCTTTGCCACCACCGCCGGCGGTCGCCTTGAGCATCACCGGGTAACCGATACGGTTGGCTATTTCAACGGCATGTTCACCGCTGGTCAGAACATCCGGGAAGCCAGGTATGGTATTCACGCGTGCCTCGTCAGCCAGCTTTTTCGAGGTAATCTTGTCACCCATGGCTAAGATGGCGTGCGTTTTGGGGCCGATAAATGCAATACCATTTTCTGCAAGCAGCTCGCAGAACTCAGAGTTCTCTGACAGAAAACCATAACCGGGGTGTACCGCCTCGGCGCCGGTATCCAGGCAGGCCTGCAGTATCCTGTCCTTCAACAGGTAACTCTGCGCAGAGGGCGGTGGTCCGATATTCACTGACTCATCCGCCATTTGCACATGCAGCGCATAGCGGTCGGCATCGGAAAATACGGCGACGGTTTTGATGCCCATCCTGCGTGCAGACTTGATCACCCGGCATGCTATTTCACCACGATTTGCGATCAGAATTTTTTTAAACATCTGCAAACCCTCCAGATTCTTTTTTCATTTTTTTCAGCCAGTGAGATTCAAAATCAAAGTGGGATGTTGTCATGCTTGCGCCACGGATTATCGAGTTCCTTGTCCCGTAACATCGCCAAAGACCGGCAAATACGTTTTCGTGTCTCATGCGGTGCAATCACGTCATCGACATAGCCACGGCTGGCGGCAATAAACGGGTTGGCAAATTTCTGTCGATATTCTTCGGTGCGCTCGGCAATTTTTTCCGCATTACCGATATCACTGCGGAAAATAATTTCAACCGCGCCCTTGGGCCCCATGACCGCGATTTCGGCGCTCGGCCAGGCCAGGTTGACGTCTCCCCTCAGATGCTTGGAACTCATCACGTCATAGGCTCCGCCGTAAGCTTTGCGGGTAATCACGGTGACTTTCGGAACCGTTGCCTCTGCATAGGCGAATAACAATTTGGCGCCGTGCTTGATGATACCGCCGTATTCCTGCGAGGTACCCGGCATGAAACCAGGAACATCGACGAAGGTCAGGATCGGAATGTTAAATGCATCACAAAACCTTACAAAACGCCCGGCCTTGATGGACGATTTGATATCCAGGCAACCGGCCAGTACCGTCGGCTGGTTGGCCACGATACCCACTGGGTGACCGTCCATCCTGGCGAAACCGATAATGATATTTTGAGCATGCTGGGGTTGCAGTTCCCAGAACTCATTGTCGTCGGAAACCTTATAAATCAGTTCCTTCATATTGTAGGGAACATTGGGATTGTCAGGGACCAGCGTGTCCAATGACATTTCCTTGCGCCCAGGGGAATCCGGTGTTGGTCTGAAAGGTGGCTTCTCGCGGTTATTGGCCGGCAGATAGTTGATAAACCGCCGTACCATCAGCAAGGCCTCGACATCATTCTCGTAGGCACGGTCACAGACACCGGATACTGTTGAATGGGTCTCAGCGCCGCCAAGCTGTTCAGCAGTGACGGTTTCATGGGTGACGGTTTTGACGACATCCGGACCCGTAACAAACATATATGATGTGTCTTTCACCATGAATATGAAGTCGGTCATCGCCGGTGAGTACACGGCGCCACCGGCGCAGGGGCCCATGATCACCGAAATCTGCGGAACCACACCTGAGGCCAGCACATTCAGCTGAAACACATCGGCATACCCACCCAGTGATGCCACACCTTCCTGGATACGCGCACCGCCCGAGTCATTTAAACCGATTACCGGCGCTCCCACCTTCATCGCCTGCTTCATTACCTTGCAGATTTTCTCGGCATGAGCCTCCGACAACGAACCGCCAAAAACCGTGAAATCCTGGCTGAACACGAATACCACGCGACCATTGACAGTGCCATAACCGGCGACCACGCCATCACCCGGAATTTTTTTGTCTGACATACCAAAGTCGGAGCAGCGGTGCTCGACAAAGGCATCCCATTCTTCAAAGCTGTCTTCATCCAGTAACAATTCGATACGTTCACGCGCCGTCAATTTGCCGCGGGAATGCTGGACATCGATACGATGCTGACCACCCCCCAGTCTCGAGGCTTCGCGCTTTTCTTCCAGTTGCTCAATTATTTGTTTCATAGAAAACCTCTTTTAAGGTCATACCCTGCTTGCAAGGATGATATCGATAATTTGTTCTGCCGCCAGCAGGATATTGGTACCCGGTCCAAAAATGGCCGCAACGCCGTAATCCAACAGTTCATCATAGTCCTGCGGCGGAATCACACCTCCGCATATAACGATGATATCGTCTGCCCCCTCTTTTTTCAGGCTTTCAATAACCTGCGGAACCAGGGTTTTATGACCCGCTGCCTGTGACGAAATACCGATGATATGCACATCGTTTTCAATGGCCTCACGCACCGCTTCCTCCGGTGTCTGGAACAACGGACCGATATCCACATCGAAACCGATATCGGCAAAGGCGGTAGCGATCACTTTTGCACCGCGGTCATGACCGTCCTGGCCAAGCTTGCACACCAACATCCTGGGGCGCCGGCCTTCCGCTTTGGCAAATTGTTCCACTTTCATTTGAACACCTGAATAGTCTGCATCGTTTTCATAGGCAGAACCAAAAACACCGCTGATCGCATGTGTAATGGCCCGGTGTCGGGTGTACACTTTTTCCAGTGCGTCAGATATCTCACCAACGGTCGCCCGGGCCCTTGCAGCTTCAATGGCCAAAGCCAAAAGATTATCCTCGCCGGATTCTGCCGCTTTGGTCAGGACATCAAGCGTATGACGACACGCCTCATCATCGCGATTGGCGCGAACCTCATTGATTCGTTTGATCTGCGACTCGCGAACTGCGGTATTGTCAATATTCAGAATGTCGATCGGCGGTTCTTTATCCAGTTGGTATTTATTCACACCAACAATAACTTCCTCGCCACGGTCAATGCGGGCCTGTTTCAGTGCAGACGCTTCTTCGATACGCAACTTGGGCATGCCGGTTTCAACCGCCCGGGTCATACCACCCATCTCTTCAACTTCATCGATCAGCTTACGGGCCTGTTCCACCAATCCATTGGTCAGGCTTTCCACGTAATAGGAACCGGCCAGGGGATCAACCACACGGGTAATACTGGTTTCTTCCTGCAGCACCAGTTGGGTATTGCGGGCAATACGGGCCGAAAACTCGGTCGGCAGCGCCAGCGCCTCGTCAAAGGAATTGGTATGCAGCGATTGCGTTCCGCCAAGGGTCGCGGCCATCGCCTCGATGGTGGTACGCATGATGTTGTTATACGGATCTTTGGCAGTCAGGCTGACACCGGATGTCTGGCAATGGGTGCGTAGCATCAGCGATTTCTCGTCCTTTGGCGCAAACTTTTCCATCATCAGGGTAGACCAGAGCAACCTGGCTGCACGCAGCTTGGCGACTTCCATAAAGAAGTTCATGCCAATCGCAAAAAAGAAAGATAAACGTGGCGCAAAAACATCCACGTCGAGGCCACTGTCGATCGCCGCCCGAACGTATTCGATGCCGTCGGCAATGGTATAGGCCAGTTCCTGCGCACAGGTGGCGCCGGCTTCCTGCATGTGATATCCGGAAATGGAAATCGAGTTGTAGCGCGGCATATTCTCAGAGGTATAGGCAATGATATCCGAGACAATGCGCATCGAAGGAGTGGGCGGGTAGATATAGGTGTTGCGCACCATGAATTCTTTCAGGATATCGTTTTGCAACGTGCCTGCAAGCTTGTCGACCGATACGCCCTGCTCTTCGGCAGCGACGATATACATGGCCATGATAGGCAGCACCGCGCCATTCATGGTCATTGAAACGGACATCTTGTCCAGTGGTATGCCATCGAAAAGGATTTTCATATCCGCAACACTGTCGATGGCAACGCCTGCCTTGCCGACATCACCAACCACGCGCGGATGATCGGAGTCATAGCCGCGATGGGTAGCGAGGTCAAATGCCACCGATAAGCCCGACTGGCCCGCTGCCAGGTTTTTACGGTAAAACGCATTCGATTCCTCTGCCGTGGAAAAACCTGCGTACTGACGAACCGTCCATGGCCGGCCGGCATACATGGTGGCCTTGGGGCCACGCACAAAAGGCGCAAAACCCGGCATGGAGTCGAGATGTTCCAGCCGCTCAAGGTCCTCGGCCGTATACAGCGGCTTGATCGTAATGCCTTCAGGACTGTGCCAGTCGAGGTCATCCACCGGCCTGCCCCTGCACTCTTTCTCGGCGCGCTCTCGCCAGTCATCGAGGGATTTCTTGGGAAACTTGCTCATCGTTTCTTCACCACCAGGTAGTTTTTGTTCAGAGACTTGTTTTCGCAACAAGGTCGTTATTGTCGCCTCGACAAACCCATAACGCAATCTAAGGCATTATAAAGTGATGAACATCAATGGCTATTCGACCTTTGACCTACACCCCCGGATATGATGGGCATACTCGTATGGACGGGGAAATGGTAAAAAAGGGCAGACCCACTGCTGCCGCACCTAAAGTCAGTGGAAGGAACCGGGGCGGGTAATTACTGCCAGGACTCGCTGTGAATACATCCCTGTAAGCTCGGGCGCGACATCCATATCGCTCACGGTCCTGGCAGTAACCACCCACCCCAGCTCTGACGCAGTGTCGTCAGCGTTAAGTGAAACCATTGCTGTATCAGCAGCCACATAGCCGAGGGGGTGCAGTGTCTTCATTCAGGACCGTGAGCGACAGGAAGTCGCGACCGAGACCACATGGATGTGTTCATGTCGTGTCCTGAAGGAAGACACTGTACCCCCTTGGCGGTCCCGGCAGATTCCAACTTGAAGTCTGGATAAAGCTGATGTCGTGCAATCCCGCGAATTGCCTTTGCTTTTAACAGGGGTTCAGATTATCTCGGACAGCAGCGAAGAGGACCCGCTTATTAAGCCTCGGACATCAGGACAGTCTGGTCAATCAGGCTCCAGGCCTGTGGACGGCTGCGGAACAGTTTCTTGGTGTTTCCCCAGACACTTTTAAACAGATCCGACCTGCGGTAGTTTTCCAGGTCATCATTTGAATCCCAGTGCGAATAGGTAAAGAAAACAGCGGGGTCTGATTCATCGCGCAGCAACTGCAGATGCGTACAACCGGAAAACGACTTGATGCGGTCTTTGCTGGCCGCAAAGATATTCAGAAAGTCACCGACGCGACTTTCGTCAAACTCCATCTTGACGACCCGGATAATCTTGCCGTTATTTTCGATATGCGACATTAATCACCATTTATCCGGGCCACCGCACTATCCAGTGACTGCTGATTGATCACGGAAAGATATTCGGCCTGTTTGCCACAGATGCGCAATGCCTTTTTGATCATGCTCTCCAGGTTTGGACGTTTACTTTCCGGACCACTGCCCGGGCCGATACCACCACCAAACTCAACCACAAGGTCGATGCCCTCGGCAAAGGCATTTTGCAGGTTTGAAAACCATAAAACCGGATGGAATAGCTGGAAAAACAAGCCCGAACGGATGCTGGCCGGATCACCATCGTGGAAGTTACCGGTGAAGTTCGACAATACGCGGACATCAGAAGGTGCAAATTCAGCCGTATCCAGCACCTCACGATACAACTGCGCCGCCTTGACCATGTAGTAGGTATGGAAAGCGCCCTCGGTTTTCAAACGGATCGGGCGCTTGCGCTCAAACTGCTCCAGGACGGTTTGCTCAAGCATTTCAAGATCAGCGCTTCGTCCGCCCACCACGGTTTGCTGTGGCAGATTGTTGCCGGCCACTGCACAATGAAAGCGCTCGGCGATCGGGCGGATTACATCAATCTCCATCGGAAAAGCCGTCATTTCGCCTTCTCCATATTCTCCCATCAACTCGCCACGTTTCTGAACCAGGCCAAGGGCGCCCTCAAAACTGAGCACCCCCGCTGCCACCAATGCAGAATACTCTCCCAGGCTATGACCTGCTGCCAGTAACGGTGATACGCGGTTTTCTGTCAATGAACGGAAAACCTGTAAACAGGCATAGGAATGCGTTAATAATGCCGGTTGCGTATAGCGGGTCTGGTTGAGTTGGTCATCAGGGTCATCTGCACACATCGCAGCGATGTCATAACCAAGTACATTACTGGCCTGTTCATATACGTCCCTGGCAATGGCGTATTCGCGGCACAGATCACTACCCATACCAACATACTGAGAGCCCTGTCCCGGGAAGACAAAAAGGATTCGTTGTTCGTTCGTCAGCACAAGCCGTACACCTGATCAAAATAGGGAGGCAAAGAATAGCCACCAGCAAAAGCTAAAGCAAGCCCTTGTCAGTCGCCAACGATCCAACCCGAATAAAACGAACACGCTCTTTCAGACCAGCCATGTCATAGTTGCGCCACACAGCTACCCTGCATTGCTCTGACACGAGTTTTTAAAGTATAGTCCAAATGTCAAACTGAAGACCTTCCTGCGTTCCTGTATAATGATTTATCTTGCTGTTTTTTCATTAAAAACATTGCTTAAATCCGCCAAACCGTGTACCTTGCGCGCGCTCAGCCTGTTTATTGGCCCAGTTCAATATTACTGGCGCACCACATAAGTCACCCCAATGGAAATACACCGTGATTAATAATCTCAGAAATATCGCTATCATCGCACACGTCGATCATGGCAAAACCACTCTCGTTGACCAGTTGCTACAGCAATCAGGCACGATGGGTGAGCATTCCGCCACACTTGATCGCGCCATGGATTCCAACGAACTGGAAAAAGAACGCGGCATTACCATTTTGTCAAAAAATACCGCGATCACCTGGAAGAAAGATGACGAGGAATTTCGCATCAATATCGTCGATACCCCCGGCCATGCCGACTTTGGTGGAGAGGTTGAACGCATCCTGAGCATGGTTGACTCGGTTTTGTTGCTGGTAGACGCCGTCGACGGCCCGATGCCGCAAACCCGCTTCGTCACCCAGAAAGCATTTGAAATGGGCTTTCGCCCGATCGTGGTGATCAACAAGGTCGACCGGGACGGTGCGCGCCCTCACTGGGTGCTTGACCAGACCTTTGAACTGTTCGACAAACTTGGCGCCAGTGATGAGCAACTCGATTTTCCGGTGGTCTACGCTTCTGCCCTTCAGGGTTATGCGGGATTGGAAGACGATGTGCGTGAAGGGGATATGACACCCTTGTTTGAGACCATTCTGAGCGAGGTGAACCCACCCAAAGTGGACCAGGAGGGTCCCTTCCAGATGCGGGTGACAACCCTGGACTACAATACCTACGTGGGCGTCATCGGTATCGGCCGGGTTCAACGCGGCAGCGTCAAACCCAACCAGCGGATCACCGCCGTCGACCGTCATGGGCAGGAGCGCAACGCGCGAGTTCTGCAGGTGCTTGGCTTCCGCGGCCTCGAGCGTGTCGAAGTGAAGCAGGCTAATGCAGGTGACATTATCGCGGTTACCGGTGTAGAGGACCTGGGTATCTCTGACACCCTGTGTGACCGTGACAATGTCGAGGCCCTGCCACCGCTGACGGTGGATGAACCCACCATCAGCATGACATTCCGTGTCAACAATTCGCCGTTCGCCGGTTTGGAAGGAAAGTTCCTTACCTCCAGGCAGTTGCGCGAAAGATTATTCCGCGAAGCCAGTCATAATGTGGCATTGCGCATTGAAGAAACCACCGATGCCGAGCGCTTTCGTGTATCCGGTCGCGGTGAATTGCATTTGTCCATCCTGATTGAAACCATGCGACGTGAAGGCTACGAAATGGCTATCTCACGTCCGGAAGTGATTCTTCATGACAATAATGGTCAAATCGAAGAGCCATACGAGTTGCTGGTGGTCGACCTGGAATCCGATTACCAGGGTGCAGTGATGGAACGTCTGGGTGCAAGACGTGGGGTTCTACAAAACATGCAACCCGATGGCAAGGGCCGGATCCGCATGGACTACATCATTCCGGCGCGTGGTTTGATCGGTTTCCAGTCTGAGTTCCGCACGGTCACGGCAGGCACAGGTTTGATGTTCCACAGCTTTGAAGCATACGGGCCATATAACCCCGCACCAATTTCCACCCGTAATAACGGCGTATTGATTTCCAACAGCACCGGCAAAGCGGTTGCCTATGCACTGTTCAATCTGCAGGATCGGGGACGCATGATTATCGAGGCTGGCTCCGATGTATACGAAGGCCAGCTGATCGGTCTGCATAATCGTGGTAACGATCTGACGGTCAACCCGCTGAAGGCCAAGCAATTGACGAATATCCGTACGGTTATCAAGGATGACAATGTTTTGCTGGCGCCTCCGAATATTATGTCGCTTGAGCAATCCCTTGAGTTTATCGAAGACGATGAACTGGTAGAGGTGACACCAAAGTCGATACGCATCCGTAAATTGCACCTGAAGGAACACGAACGCAAACAGGCGGGCCGGACAGCCAAAAAGCAGGAAGCCTGAAACTCTCAGCGAGCCTGAAAAACGATTATCCGGTGCCCGTAGCCAAAAGCGTCAGGGTATTTTCTGCCCAAGCAGTTGCTCCAGCCGTTTAATATGGTTGGGTCTGTAGCCGGACCGCAGCCTGATGACGTACTTGTCCACTATAGCGACACCCAGGGTGATATCCAGGTGAATAATGCGCCCCCTGCGCGCCACCAACAGGCGTGTGTGGTCACCCGGGCGGTAGCTGGACATCAGCTTCTCCCGGTTTTCGGCGGTCAGGCGATTATCGCCAATGGCCAAAACCTCATCCATGGGCATTAAACCCGCCTTTTCTCCTGCACTGCCGGCAAGTACGGCTTTAACAATCAGTCCAGACTTTTCATTTTCCCAGACCGCACCAAATCCACTTACCCTTGAATCCTCTTGCGAATCGTCTTCTGCTACCTCGGCTGCCCGCAAAACTTCCAGGCCATACCAGGAAAGTGCGGTGTCGATATCAAGCTCATTGGTGGTGGTCAGTATCGACTGAACAAACCCGGCTGCTTCAGATCCACCGACTTCCGCAACCACCTTGCTGAACGCGTCTTCATCATAAGGCGTGCTCGAGTACCGGCCATACATCTTCCGCATGACCTCATCCAGGTTATGGCGCCCCCTGCTCTCTCTCCTGAGATAGGTATCGAGGACAAAACCGATCAGGGCGCCCTTGGTGTAATATGAGATCGTACTGTTGAGCGTGTTGGCATTGGGTTGGTAATGACGCGTCCAGGTGTCAAAGGATGCGTCTGTGACCGACTGCTCGAGTCTGCCCGGCGTGGTTTCCAGGCGGTGAATATCGGCAGCCAGCAACTCGAGGTATTCATTGAGGTCAACCAGACCGGCTCGCGCCAGCAGCAGGTTGTCATAATAACTGCTCAAGCCCTCGGCCAGCCACAACTGCCCGGTGTACTGAATTTCCTGGTAGTTGATATCTGCAAGCCCCAGCGGCCGCATCCTCCGCACATTCCATGCATGGAAAAACTCGTGCGCAACGAGCCCAAGCCATTTCATATATGACTTGCGATTGCGCATCTGCATGTGACCGGTCATCAGCACGGTACTGTGGTCATGCTCAAGGCCACCCGTGGTTCCTGTAATGAAGTTCAGAAACCAGTAAGGGCGTTCCAGCGGGTTAACCTGCCAGAACCACTGTGTCTGAGCGACAATTTTTTCAACATCCTGCGCTGCCCGTCTGCCGTCCCAGAAAGAATTTTCACCAACATTCAACAACACGTAATCCTGGTTTTCGAGGGTAAACCGGTAGGAGGGGGCTCGCGCCACAGCCAGGGGGTTATCGACCAGCTCGTCATAGCTTTCGGCGAGGAAACCTGCACCCTGTTCCAGGCGTGTTAACGCGGTAAAAACGTCGCCCCTTTCTGATCCCGCCAGGACATTGACGACCTGCGGCTGGCTTCTGCTGATATCTGTGTACATGAATACAGATGCACCATTGATAAGAGAGAACTCCCTGCTCGCCCAGCTTTCACGCACATTGAGGTTCGGGGTGAATACCTCGTACTCCACGATCAGTGTAGCGGTATTACTGCTATCAACAAGCCAACGATCCTTGCTGACCTTTTCCACGTTCAACACCGCTCCGGAGTCTGAAGTGGTCACAAGGCGGTTCACATCGGCGGCAAAATCGCGTATCAGGTAAGAACCCGGTGTCCAGTTGGGCATCTTCAACTCGGTCGACATAGCGTTGACCGGAAATTCGGAACGCACCAGGATGACCTGTTGCCTGTCATCAGGGAAGGACACGGTATGCTTCACCGTGTCCGCCGGTTGTGCAAGCCCCGTAATGGAGCAGCACATCAATACCCCGATCAGACTTGCGATACGGTAACGCCCTACGCGTGCAGACAGACTGGATATGCCGGAAAACACCGTGGGTAATTAACTCAACTTATCAAACTTACTGACGATCAGCATGGACAATTCGAGCGCCTGTTCATAATTCAATCGTGGGTCAACGATCGATTTATAAGCACGCCCGAGGTCTTCCTCGTTAAGGTTCCGGGCGCCACCGGTACACTCGGTGACATTTTCACCGGTCAATTCCAGGTGCGCGCCGCCGAGGTGTGAATCATTTTGATGATGCAGTTCAATGGCCGTTTCGGTCTCCAGCATGATATTGCGGAAACGCCGGGTTTTAATACCGGAGGCGGTGGTTTCAGTATTGCCATGCATGGGGTCACATACCCACAGCACCGGTGAACCTGAATCCTGCGCGGCCCTGATCAATGGCGGTAATTTGCTCTCGATCTTATCGGCACCCATCCTGTGAATCAGCACCATACGTCCCGGTTCATTATTGGGGTTAAGAATTTCAAGCAATGCCTTCAACTGCGTGGCGTCAGCGGACGGACCAATCTTGATACCGATCGGGTTACGGATTCCCCTGAAGTATTCAACATGCGCGCCATCAATGGCGGCGGTGCGCATACCAATCCACGGAAAATGCGTGGTCAGGTCAAACCAGCCTGCCTGGCGCGGCACCTGGCGGGTCAGGGCCTGCTCATAATGCAGGTGCAGGGCTTCATGAGAGGTATAAAAATCGACCCGCTTGAGACTGCCGGCACGGCGTCCCGATATGGTCTCCATAAAATTGACGGCACGTCCCAGGCTGTCCGCCAACCGTTGAAACTCCTCGGCCAATGGTGAATGCTTCACCCAGCTCAGGTTCCAGTACTCGGGGTGATGCAAATCGGCAAAACCGCCATCTACCAATGCACGGACAAAATTCATCGTCATTGACGACATCGCATGACCCTTGATCAAACGCCGGGGGTCGGGTCGCCTGGCCTCTTCGGTAAACTCCACCGAGTTGACCAGGTCACCACGGTAGCTTGGCAATGTCACACCATCGCGGGTTTCCAGGTCTGAAGAACGTGGCTTGGCATACTGACCGGCAAAGCGACCAACCCTTACCACCGGCTTCTGTAGCCCATGGGTCAGTGCCAGGCTCATTTGCAGCAGCACCTTCAGGCGATTGGTAATGACATCGGAATTGCACTCCGCGAAGCTTTCAGCGCAATCACCACCCTGCAAAAAGAAGCGCTCGCCGGCCTGTGCCTGTGCGATCTGCTCTCGCAGGGACAATATTTCCCATGATGTCACCAGTGGCGGCAAACTGGATAGTTCATCCAGGGTCGCCTGGAGCTCTTCCAGGTCGGGATATGTCGCCTGCTGTTTGGCCTCCCGTGATTGCCACGAGTCCGGCTTCCAGCCTTCTGCCAAAACCGGATTATCCAAATGCTCTGCTTCCTGATTCATTGTCTATTGCTCACTATAAAAATTGTCTTCATTCGCTAAAACTCGCCATTCAAACATTCCTGCCCGGCCGATACAACAGGAACAGTGTCATCAGGCCAAAGGCCACATACCAGACCATGGTCCACATTGGCATGCTCATACCCAAAAAGGACCAGATAACCTCCGCGCAGCTTCCGGAACCCCTGAGCACGGTTGAAAAAACCTCGGTAATTGGGAAATTGTCCAACATGTAATTTAAACCGGGGCCGCACTCGGGCACCTGGTCCGGAGGCAAACTTTGCAACCAGATGTGGCGACCGGCGATCAATCCGCCAATGGTTACGCTCGCAACCAGCAACCATCCATAGACCACCTGCCCGGTTCTGGCGGGGTTGTGGGTAGCTGCCAGCAATGCAATGACGCCTGTGCTGAAGAATACCACGCGCTGGAAAATACACAGGGGGCATGGATCGAGGTAATCAACATACTGGCTGTAATAAGCGAAGCCGAGCAGCGATGCACAGCAGAGTGCAACGAAGAAATACCATAAACGCGGTGTAATTTTATTCAACATCTCAGTTCCATTTGTTCACAGTGAATAAGCGGGTTGCGGCAAATTCGCTGTTATAATTCGGTCAATTGTTTTCAGGGTAGTGACTGTACAGTAATGGACACAAAAATTGCACCAAAAATGAAAGAAATCAGGGCTCCAAAAGACATAAAACTCAACAGTAAAGGCCGGCACCAGAAAACCGCCATGCGAGTGATGATGAACAACCTCGATTTGGATGTCGCTGCCAGATGTGTTGACCTGCCAATGACTAACGGCGAGTGACCATCATGAAAACCACCAAAATCAGGCTGGACCACCTTTACGATGACCTGAATCAGCGCATGACCGAACTGCGCTCCAGCCATCAACCGGTTTTGAACTCCCGTGTCATCGTTGAGCATGCCCTGCTCGATGGCGAGGCGCATTACGGAATCAATACCGGTTTTGGTGTGTTGGCCAATAAGCGCATATCGGCTGATGACCTGAGCACTTTGCAAAGAAACATTCTGCTTAGCCATGCCTGCGGAATGGGTGATCCGGTACCGCCGAAGATCACGCAGTTGATGTTACAACTGAAAATTCACTCACTGAGCCTGGGATATTCCGGTGTATCGCAGCAGACCTTCCTGCAATTACTGGCACTGGAAGAAAACGCAATACTGCCCTGGATACCCAGCCGTGGCAGTGTCGGCGCCTCGGGCGACCTGGCACCACTGGCGCATATGTGTCTGCCGCTGATCGGCCGCGGTGAGGTATGGAATGAATCCCGCTCAGAACGGATCCCAGCCGAAATTGTGCTGGCTGAAAAGGCCATAACGCCCATCGATTTACAGGCAAAAGACGGTCTTGCGCTGATCAATGGCACCCAGATGATGGCGGCCTATGGCGCCTATGTGCTCGAGCGTACACTGGTGCTGCAACGTGTAGCCGACCTGTTGGCAGCCATGAGCCTCGAAGCCCTGCAGGGCAGCGCAAAACCATTCGATGCGAGAATACACTCCATCAGGCCCCATAAGGGCCAGGGAGTGGTAGCCACAAATGTAAGACGCCTTCTGGAAGGCAGCCAGATCATGGAGTCACACCGCCATTGCGGCAAGGTACAGGATCCTTATAGTTTAAGATGTGTACCACAGGTGCATGGCGCCAGCCGGGACGCCCTTGATTATGCGCGCTCAAGCATTGAAACCGAATTGAATTCGGTCACCGATAACCCGTTGGTCTTTGAGCAGGGCGATATTCTTTCAGGCGGTAATTTTCACGGACAACCACTGGCCCTGGCAATGGATTTTGCGGCGATCGCTTTAGCCGAGCTGGGCAGTATTTCAGAACGGCGCACCTACCTGTTGCTCGAAGGCCACGATGGTCTTCCCAAGTTGCTGATGCAGGATACAGGAGTCAATTCCGGCTTCATGATTCCGCAATATACCGCTGCGGCGCTGGTATCAGAAAACAAGATTTTGTGCCATCCGGCCAGTGTCGATTCGATACCGACCAGCCTCGGGCAGGAGGACCATGTCAGCATGGGTTCGATCAGTGCATTCAAGTTGCTTTCCGTTTTACAGAATGTAGAACGAGTGCTGGCCGTTGAGCTGCTGACATCGGCCCAGGCATTGGATTTCAGGTCAGACCTGGCTCCGGGCCACGGTGTCGGCATCGCTCACCGGGCAATGCGCTCGGTGGTGCAACATGCTGAACAGGATTATGAAGTCAAAAATGATCTTGATCTGTGCGCAGAATTGTTACGGACCGGTGACTTGTTAAATGCCGTTGAAACAGAACTGGGCAAACTCGACTAGTGACCACACTGCGAAACATCGGCCAACTCGCCAGTTGTCCTGCGGAAGGACCGCAACAGGATGCAGGCCTGATAGAAAATGCCGCCATCGTCTTTGACGATGCAAAGATTGTCTGGCTGGGCGAAGAGCGCTATCTCCCTGAAACCTTCAAACATGTGGATGCCATCGATTGTGGTGGCCGGCTGGTTATCCCAGGCCTTATCGATTGCCATACCCACCTTTGTTTTGGTGGTTGGCGTGGCAATGAGTTCGAACAGCGTCTTGAAGGCAAAAGCTACCAGGAAATTGCCAATGCCGGCGGGGGTATACGCAGCACGGTCGCTGCCACACGATCCGGCAGCGAAGAAAAGTTGCGACAAAAAGCCTTTGATGCACTGGAGCAAATCCTGGCATTGGGTGTAACAACATTGGAATGCAAATCCGGTTATGGCCTGGAGCCGATAACCGAACTGAAACAGCTTCGTATTTACCAGGCGTTAAACAAACAACAGGCCGTTGAACTCATTCCCACCTTCCTCGGTGCACATATGGTTCCGGATGAATACCGTGATCATCGGCAGGATTATATTGATGTATTGGTCAATGAATTGTTGCCCGCTGTCAGTAAAGATGGATTGGCCCGGTTTTGCGATATCTTTGTAGAGGAAGGCGCCTTCAGCATTGCAGAGGCAAGGAAAATCCTCGCTGCTGCACGAGCGGTTGGCCTGGGGCTCAAGGTTCACGCGGATCAGCTCAGTAACGGCGGCGGCGCAGCACTTGCCGCAGAGATGGGCGCAGTATCCGCGGAACATCTTGAGTATGCAGATGAAACAGGGATCGTTGCATTGGCAAATGCCGGCACGGTTGCCGTCAGTCTTCCATTGGCGTCGTTATACCTGAAAGAGCCTTACATGCCGGCACGGCGGATGTTAAGCGCGGGTGTCAGGGTGGCCGTGGCAACCGATTTTAACCCGGGCTCGGCACCCAGCTTTCACCTGCCCCTGGCGATGATGCTGGCCTGCGTGAATCAAGCCATGACACCACAAGAGGTGTTGATGGGTGCAACCAGCGTCGCAGCGCGAGCGGTTGGCGCCGAAAACCGTATAGGCTCGATACTGCCTGGTTACGATGCCGACATAGCCATCATTGACGCACCCGACCTCAACCACTGGCTTTATCATTTTCGCGCCAATGCCTGTGTTGGTGTAATCAAGAAAGGGCTCTGGAAACACCGGTATTTCTGAAAATACCCGTGTGTCAAGCCCGTTAATGTGAATTTATTCGAAATGATTCACATTTACTTGATCTGGGTTATGTATTTAGCAGCTTGCAATGCAGTACAATAACCACCATTAATGCGAATAACTCTCATTTGCGTTGTTAAGGAAAAATATGACTCTTGCAGACCTGAACCCTGGCGACACTGCCAGGTTGACTGAAATCAACACCAATGACCCGGGTGTTATCAAATTGATGATGCTGGGAATGGTTGAAGACATCACGGTGCGGATGGAAAACATTGCCATCGGAGGCGACCCGCTTGAGGTCGGTTTCTTCGGCAGTTCCATTTCCCTGCGTAAGGAGCAGGCCCGTCATTTCAAGGTCACTCGCATAGATGGTTCTGCTTCTTAGCACTGAACACCTGATCATTAATTTGAAGGATTAGCCGTGACTGAAAAAACTGAGGTCAAAATACCGCTTAGTGGTATTGGCATCAGGCACAAGGCAAAAGCGTCCATCGCCCTTATCGGCAATCCGAATGCCGGCAAAAGCACCCTTTTTAATCGCCTGACAGGCCTGCGGCAAACCACCGGAAACTTTCCGGGTGTGACCGTTGAAAAGCACCAGGGTACGGTGGAACTTACGCACAGCGCCTTGAACCTCGTGGACCTGCCCGGAATCTATAGCCTCGATGGCACGTCCACAGACGAGCGTATCGCGGTGGACGTGGCACTCGGACGTGTACCGGGAACCGAGCGGCCAGCAGGTTTGCTGGTGGTCATTGACGCTACCCATTTATACCAGGGCATGTATCTGCTCGAGCAATTGATTGAACTGCAGATTCCGATGGTGATCGCCCTTACCATGATCGATGCTGCGACCGCCAATGGCATCAGTATTGACACAGCGGCTTTGCAAAAAGCGCTTGGCGGAGTACCGGTATACCCGGTTAGCAGCATCACCGGGAATGGCTTTGATAATCTGAAGGCAGGCCTTGAAAACATCACCAGCAATGCTGTTCCCAAGATACCCGCCTCCTGGCCGGAGTTCAGTACTGTCGCTCAGCAACTGGCGGACGAACTGGGTGGCCATTGGCAGAGAATTGATGTTATCCAGGCGTTGTTGCAGACCCACCCGGGTTATGCCGGAAAACTTGGAAAGGAATTAGGCGTTGAAAGGGTCGCCAGGATTCGTGCCGATTTGTTCGCGGATACACCACCGGCTGCCGTGGAAGCCCGTAAACGATATAAATGGGTTCAAACGGTCATTGCTGAGGTACAGGAACAAGCGCCGCTTTACAGCAAAGTAAGCGCACGCGTGATTCGCTGGACCAATCAACCCTGGCCTGCCACCCTGCTGTTTTTCGCCGTGTTAATTTTGGTTTTCCAGGCGGTGTTCAGTTGGGCAACACCATTGATGGACCTGATAGACAACGCCAGTTCAGGGCTTGGCCGTTTGGCTATTGAGCAATTGGGAGACAATGCCCTGAGCAGTTTTATCGCCGATGGCGTCATCGCCGGCGTGGGCAGCGTTATCATCTTTCTACCGCAGATACTGATTCTGTTCCTGTTTATCATCGTTCTCGAAGATACCGGGTATCTTGCACGCACATCGTTCTTGATGGACCGCGTGATGCGCACCGTGGGGCTATCAGGGCAATCCGTCATTCCAATGTTGTCGAGTTTCGCCTGCGCTGTGCCCTCCATCATGGCGACAAGGGTTATTCCTGATCGCAGGGATCGCATCGCCACCATATTGGCTGCACCCTTTATGACCTGCTCCGCCAGGTTGCCCATCTACGCCCTGTTGATTGCAGCGTTCGTACCCGATGAATCCATCGGCCTGATGAACCTGCAGGGCCTGGTGCTGTTCGGCCTGTATATCCTCGGTATTTTGGGTGGACTGGTAACCGCACGCATGCTCAAGTCCTCGGCGCTTAAAGGGCCAAAACCGCAATTTATGCTGGCTTTACCCGAGTTTCGCATGCCCAATTTACAAACCGTGGCTATAAAGCTTTTTGATCGTGCCCGCATTTTTCTGAAAAGAGCCGGCACGGTGATCTTTTTCGTCGCCATCCTGGTTTGGACACTGGCCTATTTCCCGCGTATGGATACTGATGATTTCGCCAGGTCAAATTTTGCAATCTCCGCACAGGAAATCAGTGTGGAAAACGCCATGGCCGCCGCGCAAATGGAACAGAGCTGGCTGGGACGTATCGGCAGAACCATCGAACCGGTATTCAAACCCCTTGGCTGGGACTGGCGTGTTTCCTCGGCCGTGGTTGCCGGATTCCCCGCACGTGAAGTCGTGGTGGCCGTTATGGGCACCATCTACGCCGTTGGATCAGAGGCTGATGAACAAAGCCTTTCCGAGAAGCTCAGGTCAGCCAAATGGCCTGACGGCAGGTTGATATTCACGCTGCCAATGGTGCTGGGTCTGCTGGTGTTTTATGCCTGGTGCCTTCAATGTGCTGCAACGCTTGCCACCATCCGCAGGGAAACCAATAGCTGGCGATGGCCGATATTTGCCTGGTTCTACATGACCGGTCTTGGTTATGGCGGGGCTTTGATTATTTACCAGGTTGGTAGCTTATTATAGTTTTTTCTAGCTAGCTCTGATAAACGGTATGTCCAGGGCGCCGCCTAATGGGCATTCTGTGGAAGTAGCACGGGGGGCAGCCGATGGTCTGTCAACTTGGGTTCCCGGCTTCGCGGCCCTTCGGGCTTCCCTCACATTCGGTCCGTTTTGACGGGGCCGGTCTTAAAGAGCTTCATGCCCATTATGTACGGGCGAGGGCAGCCGATGGTCTGTCTGATTGGGTTTCCGGCTTCGCGGCCCTTCGGGCTTCCCTCACATTCGGCCCGTTCTGACGGGGCCGGTCTCACAAGGCATCCATGCCTTGGTCGACCTGAAATGGGCATCCCGCCCATTTCTCCCCTGAACTGCC
>JBFFWN010000006.1:0-32090 GCA_041570235.1 Lysobacterales bacterium
CGGCAAAGCCATCAGCTCGGCCTCCTGTTCCACCAGGCTCAGAAAACTGTCGTATGCAATATCCACGGCGACTTCAATCCTGGAGTCTTTTTCAGCGAAGCGGAGAAGCGTCGCATCATCCAGGCCATGGGTTTGAATCTCGCCACCATGAGCACGCATTGCATTCAGTTTTTCAAGCATTTTCATCAAGCCAAACTCCTTTGATCCAAGACTGTAATATCTATCCGGTCAAGAATATCACACAGTTGTTGGTGCCTGTAAGTGCAGTGATTTTCTTTTTCTGATGATGCAGTGGAAATACATTTAGAACGCGATCGGAAGGCGCAGATTTCACTGGAAATTCGTCGATATCATCCACCGGTCAAGGCAAATTGATCCAGATCATTCAGCCTTCAGATTGTGCCGCGAGAGCGCCCATTGGACATGTTCGCGAACCATTTCAGATTTGTGTGAAAGGCGGCTTTCAAGTGCTTTAACGACTGTTTCTGAGGAGGGGGCGTTACCCAGTGCGACAGCGATATTACGCAACCAGCACTGGTGGCCGATCCTTCGGATTGCACTGCCTTCGGTTCGGGTCAGGAATTGCTCTTCTGTCCACTGGAACAATTCAATCAGCCCGGCGCTGTCGAGGCCATGGCGCGGGGCAAAATCTTCTTCAGCGGTATAACGTGCAAAGCGGTTCCAGGGGCAAACCAGCTGGCAGTCGTCACAGCCGTAGATGCGATTTCCCATCAGCGGGCGCAATTCGATCGGTATGCTGGACCGTAATTCGATCGTCAGGTAGGAGATACAGCGCCTTGCATCGACCGAATACGGTGCAACAATGGCCTGCGTCGGACAGATGTCGATGCATTTTGTGCATTCTCCGCAGTGTTCATTGGCTGGACTGTCTACCGGCAAGTCCAGGTCAGTAAAGATTTCGCCCAGAAAAAACCAGCTGCCTGCCTGCCTGTTGATCAGGTTGCTGTGTTTTCCTATCCAGCCGAGGCCTGCTTTCTCCGCCAGTGCTTTTTCCAGCACCGGCGCTGAATCAACGAACACCCGGTAGCCGAATGGGCCCACGCACTGTTCAATCCGCTTTGCCAGTTTTTGCAGGCGCTGTCGCATCATCTTGTGGTAATCACGCCCCAGCGCGTAACGGGAGACAACGGCTTTTTCCGGCTTCTCCAGCAGGTCCCTGATATCTGCTCCGGTCTCCGGCAGGTAGTCCATTCGAACCGAAATGACACGGATCGTACCGGGGTGTAGCTCTGAAGGGCGGCTGCGGCGCGTACCATGACGTTGCATATACGCCATTTCGCCGTGAAAACCCTGTGCGAGCCAGTGATTGAGGTGTTTCTCATGTTCGCCAAGGTCGATATCGCTAAACCCGACCTGCTGAAAACCCAGTTGCTGTCCCCATTCGCGTATTCGATTCGCCATGCCGGACATGGTTGGCGCACACTGATCGTCTTCAGTGTCTTTTTGGCTGCTGCCGGGGAGGTCGATTGACTGATTCATCGTTATAATGGGTGAACTGTAGAAAACGGCTTCATTATCAGGTCAGAGGTGCCTCGATGGAAAGTTCCAATCTCAAATTGTATACCGCAGAGCAGGTTCGCGGGATTGATTATACTGCCATTCATGAATTGGGAATCGCCGGTTACGAACTGATGTGCCGTGCCGGGGCTGCTGTTGTGGCAAACGCCAGACAACACTATCCGTCAACAGATTGCTGGCTGGTGATGTGCGGAGCGGGAAATAACGGTGGTGATGGATACGTCGTGGCGAGGCTGGCCAAGCGCGCGGGCATCAATACCCATGTCTGCTCAATGGTCGATCCGGATAACCTTAAAGGTGATGCAGCGCAGGCTTATAAAGACTGGATTGATGCCGGTGGCAGTGTGACCCAATGGCCGGAAAGCATCGATATTTCGCCCGACCTGGTCCTTGATGCCTTGCTGGGCACCGGGATCGACCGTGAGGTCGGCGGCCATTTCCGTGATGCGATCGAATGGTTAAACGGGCTGGATTGCCCCATTCTGGCCATCGATATCGCATCCGGTGTCAATGCGGATACGGGCTGTGTGATGGGCTGCGCAGTTCGCGCGGACAACAGCATCACTTTTGTCGGCCGCAAAAGGGGGATGTATACGGCCGATGGCCCGGATTATTGCGGGCCGGTTGCGTTCGATGACCTTGGTATTCCGGAGCAGGCTGCAGATCAGCATTCGAAGGTCGCGGGGTTGTTGCTGGATGGTGGCTGGCTGAAAGGCCAGGTCAAGCCGCGCCGGCGCAACTCACACAAGGGCAACTTTGGGCATGTCTATGCAATCGGCGGAATCAAGGGTATGAGTGGCGCCATCCGTCTATGTGGAGAAGCTGCCCTGCGCAGCGGCGCCGGCCTGGTGACGCTTGGTACAGATCCTGCAAATGCAGGACTTTTAAACGTCAACCGCCCGGAACTGATGGTCAAAACCATCGATTCCGATAACAACTGGATAGCCGAAATCGGCAAGAATTTTGTTATTGCGCTTGGCCCGGGACTAGGCTCAACGGCCTGGTCGGAATTGCTGTTGCACGAATGCCTGGCCAACCAGGCGACCATGGTGATCGATGCTGATGGCCTGAATTTATTGTCAAGAAAAGCGCAACAGTCGCTGTTGCTTTCCCCTAACCGGGTGTTGACACCACACCCCGCTGAAGCATCGCGTCTGCTGGGCTGTTCGGTTTCTGATATTCAGCAGGATCGCGTCACCGCGGCACTGGAACTGGCCAGTCGCTATGGTGCAAGCGTGGTTCTGAAGGGTTGTGGTACGGTCATAGCGGATCAGGATGGCCGTTATGCCATTTGCCCGCTGGGTAATCCCGGTATGGCAACAGCCGGAAGCGGGGACGTGTTGACGGGTATTATTGCAGCACTTCTGGCACAGGGCTTGACTTGTTATGATGCCGCCTGCGCAGGCGTAACTGTCCACGCCATGGCGGGAGACCTCGCAGCGCGGGACTTGGGTGAAATGTCCATGATTGCGGGTGATATTATCGATTACCTGCCGGATGTCTTGAGAGAAATTGTGTCATGAAACAGCCGGGAATGGTTTTAACAACAGGCGAGGCCAGTTTTCCCAGTGAGGAAGAGCTGGTTTTATTCGCGAATAAATTTGCGTCCGTGCTGGAGGTTCCGCTGGTTATCTGGCTCGAAGGAGACCTCGGTGCCGGGAAAACCACATTTACTCGGGCACTGATCCACGCATTGGGTTACAAAGGCAGGGTTAAAAGCCCCACGTATGGACTGCTTGAGCAGTACCAATTAGGGGGGTTGCAGGCGATTCATCTCGACCTTTACCGTATCAGTGACCCGGGAGAACTCGAATTCCTGGGCCTTGAAGATTTGATGGATCAGAAAAGTATTGTCCTGATTGAATGGCCCGATCGTGGAGGTTCCTGGTTACCTGATGCTGACTTCCTGTTTCGTTTTTCTTATGCTGGTCAAGGGCGTGAGTTACACTGGACAGCCAGGACCGAAACTGCAATAAGGCTTGCCAAGCGGCTTGGTTATACCTAATCAGCTGCATTAGCTAATTCATATATCTAACGGTTTTTAATCAGAAACTATTGCTTTTTCGCGAAAAGCAATTCATCATTACAAATACCATTTGGAAGTATTAGCGCGGGGTGTGTGGGTCAGTGAGCAAACGCTTGTTATTAGCCGTCTTGCTTTTGCTTACCTCTTTGCAGGCTGTAGCTGCAGAGGTAAGCGGTTTCCGCGTGTGGGCGGATCCCACCAAAACCCGGGCGGTTCTGGATCTCAACAAGAAGACATCATATAAACTGTTTACGCTGGATAATCCGCACCGCGTGGTCGTGGATATGCTGGGTTCCTCCATCGATATCCCGTTAGAACTGGATGAGGAACATGCCGGTTTAATCACCAGTGTGCGTTATGGACAGCCGGATGATGAAACCCTGCGCGTGGTATTTGACCTCAGTGAAAGCGCCGAACTGAAGAGTTTCCTGCTCGAGCCAACCGCCCAGTATAGCCATCGCCTGGTCATCGACCTGTACAGTAAATCCGGCAGGCAGAAAGCGTCGCTGGTCAAACATGTCTCTGATATCAGCATACCCAACCGGGATGTGGTCATTGCCATTGATGCTGGTCATGGTGGTGAAGACCCCGGCGCCATTGGCAGAAATAAAACACGTGAAAAGGACGTCGTTTTGCGTATTGCCCGGGAGTTGAAAAAGGCCATTGATGCTGAACCCGGCATGCGCGCAGTGTTGACGCGAGATGGTGATTATTACATCGCCCTGCGTGGCCGTTATGAAAAGGCCCGCAAGGCCCGCGCCGACCTGTTTGTGTCGATTCATGCGGACGCCTTTACCAAGCGCAGTGTTCGGGGCAGTTCGGTATTTGTGTTATCGGCCCGTGGCGCCAGCAGTGAATACGCCCGTCTGCTGGCGGACAGTGAAAATGCTTCCGACCTGGTGGGTGGTGTGACCCTGGCTGATAAAGACGACATGTTGGCCTCGGTGCTGTTGGATCTGTCGCAAAGCGCCACCCGCGAGGCCAGCAACAAGGTGGCCAGCGACATTCTCAGGTCCCTGAAGCGCAACGGCAAGACCCACAAGCCTCATGTTGGACGTGCCAATTTCATGGTTCTGAAGTCACCTGACGTACCGTCTGTCCTGGTGGAGACCGCTTTTATCAGTAATCCCGATGAAGAGAAACGTCTCACTGAAAAAGAATTCCAACAGAATATGGCCCGGGCCATCACAAGTGGCGTTCGTGATTACTTCTACTCCAGCCCGCCACCGGGAACATGGATAGCGGCCAACCGCAAAGGTTCGAAATACATCGTTGCCCGCGGTGACACTCTTGGTGGCATAGCAAACAGATACAGCGTCAGTCTGAATAGCCTGAGAAAGGCCAACAAGATCAACGGTGATGTCATTCACGTCGGCCGTGAGTTGGTGATACCTACCTCGTAGTTTTTTTGTAGCCCGGGGCTTCATGACGCAGGCTGAGTGTCATTTGCGCTTTTTACCCCTTGATACCCGCATCAAAAACCACTACAACTACCCTATGTCCATTCATCAACTACCCGATCTGCTCATCAACCAAATCGCTGCCGGCGAAGTGGTGGAACGACCGTCTTCCGTTGTCAAGGAACTGGTCGAAAACAGTCTGGATGCCGGTTCACAGGCTATCCAGGTTTACCTGGAACAGGGTGGAAAACGTTTGATACGCGTGGTGGATGATGGTTCCGGCATTGCGAGGGACGAGTTGAAACTGGCATTGGCGCGGCATGCCACCAGCAAGATCAGCTCATTGGAGGAGCTCGAAGAGGTTGCTTCGATGGGATTCAGGGGTGAGGCATTACCGAGCATGGCCTCGGTCAGTCGTATGACGATTACCTCACGTTTGGAAGGTGATGAACACGCCTGGCAGATAAAGGTAACCAGCAATGGCCCCGGGTCTGTTACACCGGCTGCCGGTTCATTTGGCACCTCGGTTGAACTCCGCGACCTGTTCTACAATGTTCCTGCCCGGCGTAAGTTCATGCGCACCGACCGGACTGAATTTGCCCATGTTGACGAATTATTGAAGCGCTTTGCATTGTCACGTCCGGAAGTGGGCTTTCAATTGCAACACAACAACCGCATGACAAGTCAGTTTCAACCGGTCAGAACCGATGAACAGATGATGGCGCGCCTGGAAAGCGTGCTTGGACCGGAATTTATCGAGAGCGCCTTGCGGGTTGATGAACAACGCGGCGCATATGGTCTGAATGGCTGGGTGGCTGAGCCTCGCTATAACCGGGCCCAGGCCGACCGGCAGTTCTTTTTTGTCAATGGCAGGGTCGTGAAGGACAGGCTGGTTGCACACGCCATCCGCCAGGCATTCAGGGATGTGCTTTTTCATGGCCGTCACCCTGCGTTTGTATTGTTTCTGGAAATGCCGCACGTCGGTGTAGATGTCAATGTGCATCCCCAAAAACACGAGGTGCGGTTCAGGGATTCCCGTGGCGTGCATGATTTTATCTATTCCAGTCTCAACCACCGGCTTGCCGGAGCAGGCGTTGGTGGCGGCGCCTTACGGCCGGGGTCGGCGATCGGCGAAGCCGGTACACAGGCCCAAACGGGTGACTGGGCCGTCAACCAGCCCGCCATGCCCATCAGTGTTGCGGAACAGATCCAGGCATACACCAGGCTGATTGCGCCCTCAACGAAGCCCGGGAGCGCTCACGGCCCCGCTATGGATGCCTCAACGGTTGTTGATGAAGATGGTTTTCCACCGCTTGGCTTTGCGCTGGCCCAGTTGCATGGCATCTACATACTGGCCCAGAACAGGCAGGGCCTGGTGCTGGTGGATATGCATGCTGCCCATGAGCGCATCACCTATGAACGTTTCAAAACCGGTCTCCAGCAGGATGGAATACGCAGTCAGAACCTGCTGGTGCCGGTAACCGTGCATGTCAGTGAGCGCGAGGCAAACATGGTGGAAGAGCATGGTGGCGACCTGGAATCACTGGGCATAGGTTGCGATCGTTCCGGGCCTGAAACCGTGGTGGTCAGAAAGGTGCCGACACTATTGCAACATGCCGATATGAGAGCCCTTCTGCAGGATGTGCTTTCGGAGTTGGCCTCGGATGGTAAAAGCCTGAAAATCGAATCGGAGATGGATGAAATGCTTTCCTCCATGGCCTGTCACGGCTCGGTACGCGCCAATCGCCAGTTGAACATCGCGGAAATGAATGCCCTGCTGCGTGACATGGAGAGAACCGAGCGATCTGCACAATGTAACCATGGCCGGCCTACCTGGGTTCAATTGGATATGCAGAGTCTCGACCGTCTGTTCCTGCGTGGCCGCTAAGCGCGAAATCAGCTGTGCGAACTGAAGATTCCCGTTCATGAATAAACAAGGCAAACCCGCTGCGGTGTTCCTGATGGGTCCGACGGCATCCGGCAAAACCGGTCTTGCCGTTGAACTGTGCCGGCATTATCCATTTGAAATCATCAGCGTAGACTCGGCACTGGTGTATCGGGGTATGGATATAGGCACCGCCAAACCTGATAAAGCGACATTGGAAGAAGCACCCCACCGGTTAATTGATATTCGCGATGCCTCGGAAAGCTATTCAGCGGCCGATTTTCGGGATGACGCGCTGCGCGAGATGCGTTCGATCACAGAACGCGGCAACATACCGTTACTGGTTGGCGGCACCATGCTGTATTTTCGAGCACTCGAGCATGGTTTGTCGGAGTTGCCGGCTGCCGACCCGGCGGTCAGGTTGCAGCTTGAACAACAGGCGGCCGGGATCGGTTGGGCAGCCATGCATGAGATTCTCGTCCAGAAAGATCCGCAGGCCGCCGCCCGCATCCATCCAAATGATCCTCAGCGTATTCAGCGGGCGCTGGAGGTTATCGAAATCAGCGGTCAATCCATGACCACACTTCAGCGCGCATCAGGGGGTGAGGAATCCGGCTACCGGATAGTTAAAATCATCATTTCTCCGGAGGACCGCAGCATCTTGCATCAACGCATAGAACAGCGTTTTGACCTGATGATAAAAGCCGGCTTTATCGATGAAATGAAAATGCTCTACCAAAGGTCCGATTTACAAGCGGATTTACCCGCCATGCGGGCGGTTGGCTATCGCCAGGCGTGGGATTACCTGGAAGGTAATTGCAGTTTTGAAGAAATGCGTGAAAAAGCCATCGCAGCGACCCGCCAACTGGCCAAAAGACAGCTCACTTGGTTAAGGCGCGAAGGGCATTCAGTATGGTATGATTTGCAGATAGAAGGGTCCAAGCAGAAAATTTATGAACTTCTGGGGTGTTTCCTTGAAGATTAGTGCTTTGGGACCCATGTAGTCTGTTCCGTAAGCATTCGGACATCAATAAGAAACCTAGGAGAAACAGCTATGTCAAAGGGGCAATCATTACAAGAACCTTTCTTGAATGCACTTCGTCGTGAACGTGTGCCGGTAGCGATTTACCTTGTGAATGGAATTAAGTTACAGGGCCAGGTTGAATCATTTGACCAGTTTGTTGTTTTACTTAAAAACTCCGTCAGTCAGATGATTTACAAACATGCAATCTCCACCGTCGTTCCCGCCAGGAATGTCAGTGTTTATGAAGAAGACGAAGGTTAAATATATTAATACAGGAATGGGATTTGTTTGACAGAGCAGAGCGGGTTGACCGCGCCGTCCTGCTGCACCCGGTATTTGCGAATACGGGCCCGGAATCGCTAGACGAATTCCAGGAGTTATGCCGCTCAGCCGGCGTTGAGATTTGTGCAGTCATAACATCACCGCGCGCCAGTGTGGATGCGCGGTTTTTTGTGGGCAGTGGAAAAATAGAAGAGGTTGCGGAAAAGGTCAAAGACACCGGTGCGGGAATGGTGCTTGTCAGTTGTCCTCTGTCGGCCATCCAGGAACGTAATATTGAGAAACGGTGTGAGTGCCGGGTCCTCGACCGTACCACGCTGATCCTGGACATCTTTGCGCAGCGGGCGCGTTCCCATGAAGGTAAACTGCAAGTTGAATTGGCCCAACTGAGGCACTTGTCCACCCGTCTTGTGCGTGGTTGGACGCATCTTGAACGACAGAAAGGCGGTATTGGCCTTCGTGGTCCGGGTGAAACCCAGTTGGAAACAGACAGGCGTTTATTGGGTCAGCGTATTGCCTACCTGAAGGGGCGTTTGGATAAGGTTCGTGCGCAACGCGCGCAAAGTCGCCGCCGGCGCGAGCGGGCGCATGTTTTTACCGTGGCGCTGGTTGGTTATACCAACGCAGGGAAATCCACCCTTTTCAATGCATTGACGGATTCGAACGTGGGCACGCAGGATATGCAATTTGCGACCCTGGATCCAACGGTAAGACAACTGCCGAATGTCCCGACAGGTAATGTCTTGCTGGTTGACACCGTTGGTTTTGTCAGCGACCTGCCGCATGAATTGGTGGCTGCCTTTCACGCCACTTTGCAGGAAACGCGGGAGGCCGATTTGCTGTTGCATGTGATTGATGCTTCAGATCCATTTCACCAGCAACGTGAACACGATGTGGAAGACGTGCTGGACAGTGTCGATGCCAAAGATATCCCGATAGTGCGGGTATTCAACAAAATAGACCTGGTGGACAGGGAACCGGCCAGCCAAAGTGATGAAGATGGCCTGGTTCAGAAGATCGATGTATCGGCCCTTAGGGGTACCGGGCTGGAAAAACTGAAGGAAATCATAGCCCTGAGATTGAAGGGTAAACGTATCCGCACCTGGGTTTGCCTGGAAGGCCGTCACGCACGTCTGCGCTCGCAACTGTTTGAACTTGGCGCGGTCGAAGAGGAAACATCCAATGACGAAGGTCAATGGCTGTTACATGTTAACCTGTCACAACAAGACGCAGAGCAACTGGGCCGTATGCCCGGTGCCGAGGGATTGCTGGTTCGTGAATCTATACTTTAAAAGATTCCGCGCCCTGTGAATGGACCATTAGCACTTGTAGCCCGACAGGGTCAGCCCTAAAATACACTGTTTGAAATTGACTTAAAACCCGCCTTGCAGAAACCGAAAAAACTGCACTCGCGTAATGGAGAAATGAATGCCCTGGAAAGAGCCTGGTAAGGGAGATAAAGACCCTTGGAAATCAGGCGGTGATCAACCGCCCGACCTGGAAGAAATATTTAGAAAAGTGAGCAGACGCATGCAATCACTATTTGGTGGTGGCAAGGGTTCTGGAACAGCAGATTCAAGTGGCGGCAGTAGCGGTAGCGGCGGACTTGGCGGTGCTCTCGCTTTGGCCCTGGTGCTGGTTATATTCTGGGTTGCTTTTGATTCGGTGCACGTTATCGACGAAGCCGAGCAGGGTGTGGTGCTGCGTTTTGGTAAATACGCACGCACGCTGGAACCTGGTTTCAATCTGACCCTGCCAAGACCTATTGAAACCCTGAGCAAGGTTAACGTCAATAATGTGCGCGTTGCCGAAGACCGTGGCCACATGCTGACCGAAGATGAAAACCTGGTCGAGTTCATCTACAAGGTTCAATACCGTATCAATAATGCCCAGCACTTTCTGTTCATGGTGCGTGATCCTGAAATCACGCTGCGCCAGGCTGCGGAAAGCGCGCTGCGAGAGTCGGTGGGCACCAACAGTCTGGATGCCATTCTTGAAGGTACGGCCAGAACCAAGGTGAGAATTGAAACCCAACGCGTATTACAGGAGACCCTGGATTTGTACCAAGCAGGATTACAGGTAACCGAGTTCAACCTCGTGGACGTGAATGTTCCCATGCAAGTCAGGGAAGCTTATTCGGATGTTATCCGGGCCCGCGAGGATAGGGAAAGATTTACCGAGGAAGCACGTGTGCATGCCAATAGTGACATCCCCGAAGCCCGGGGTACCGCTGCCCGTATTGAACAGGAAGCGGCCGGTTACAAGGCCTCTACCATTGCGCTTGCAGAAGGTGAGGCAAGTCGGTTTTCCCAGGTGCTGACCGAATACCTCCTGGCACCGGTGGTAACGCGCAAACGCATGTACCTCGAGACCATGGAGAGTGTGCTTTCACGCAACAAGAAGGTATTTCTGGATGTGGAATCAAGCGGCAATATTTTATATCTGCCCCTGGGCGCCGGTGATGGCAGCAACTCTGCCCCCATCATGCCGCCCGTTCAGACGCAGGCCAGAGACCGCTCAGGCAGTCAGGACAGCCCAACGCCTCCCCGAACCAGTAACAGGGAGGGAAGACGATGAGCAGACCAATACTGGCAATTTTGCTGCTCGCTTTGGGTGGCCTCGGCATGTCCGGTTTGTTTACGGTTAGCGAGACAGAATACGCTATCCGTTTTCAATTGGGCCGTATTGTTAAAGTGGATTACCAGCCAGGCCTGAACTTCAAATGGCCGTTTGTGAATAATATTCGCAAGTTTGACAAGCGTATCCTGACCCTGGATACCTCGCCGGAGTTGATGCTGACCTCCGAGCAGAAGTACGTCAACGTCGATTCATTCGTGAAGTGGCGGATTGCCGATGTCGCACGTTTCTACACCTCGACCCAGGGTAATGAGTCCATCGCGCTGAATCGTCTGCACGGTATTATCAGCGATCGTATCCGTAACCAGATCGCCAGTCGTACACTGGTGGAAGTGGTATCCGAGCAACGTGTCACCACCATGAAGGCCGTCGCAGAGGCCGCCAATACGGCTGCTGAAGAGTTTGGTATCGAAGTGGTTGATGTGCGCATCAAGAGCATCGAACTGCCCGACGACGTGAGAGAATCGGTATTCCGGCGCATGGCTGCAGACCGTCAGAAAGCCGCCAACCTGTATCGGTTTGAAGGTCGAGAGGCTGCCGAGAGAATTCGTTCTGATGCAGATCGCCAGGTCCAGGTATTGATTGCCGAAGCGGAGCGTGACGGCCAGAAAATCCGGGGTGAGGGTGACGCGATCGCCACTGCCACGTATGCAAAGGCCTATGGACAGGACGAGGAGTTTTACCAGTTCTACCGCAGCCTTCAGGCCTATCGCACAGCGTTTGGAAGCAGCCAGGATACCATGGTGCTGGATCCCGGTTCCGAATTCTTCGATTACTTTGGGCAGGATGGACGCGAATAGTTGCAGGTGATGATACAACACCTGCGGCGGGCTCTTTACCATGGGTGAAGACCTTCTGACGGCACTGGCATTGGTGTTGATCCTCGAAGGTCTCTTACCCGGTCTTGCGCCGTCAGCGTGGATGAAAATGATGCGTGATGCGGCAAAATTAGGCCCCCAGGGTATTCGCATTGCTGGCATCGTCAGCATGCTCTCTGGTGCACTGATATTATTTATTTTGACTTGAATCGTTAACCTGGATTACTGATCACATGACCAAAAGTATCGTAGTGTTGGGCACCCAGTGGGGTGATGAAGGCAAAGGCAAGATCGTTGATTTGCTGAGCAAGGACGCTGACGCCGTGGTTCGCTACCAGGGCGGTCACAACGCCGGTCATACCTTGGTCATTGATGGCCACAAGACGGTATTGCACCTGATTCCGTCGGGCATCCTCAACGAGGGAGCAAGGTGCTTTATCGGCAATGGTGTCGTGGTGTCATTGGAAGCGCTGAAAACTGAAACCGAGAAGCTGGAAGCATGGGGCGTCGATGTCCGCTCGAGGTTGATGATCTCGCCTGCCTGCCCGGTGATCATGCCTTATCACGAGTTACTCGATCAGGCCCGTGAGCAAGCCAAGGGTGCAAAGGCCATCGGTACAACCGGTCGCGGCATCGGCCCGGCTTACGAGGACAAAGTCGCGCGCCGGGGCATCCGTATATCCGATCTTTATAACCCGGGCCTGTTGGCTGAGAAGCTCGAGGAAGCCCTGGATTACCATAATTTTGTGCTGCAGCAATACTTCGAAGAAAATGGTCTCTCATTTGACCGGGTCCTGGATGACGCCTTGCAGCTGGGTACCTGTTTTTCCGAACTGGTGGGTGACGTCAGTGGTGAGCTACATCGTTTGCGCACCGAGGGTAAACGTATTCTGTATGAGGGCGCGCAGGGTACTTTGCTCGACATCGACCACGGCACTTATCCGTTTGTGACCTCTTCCAACACCACGGTTGGCGCCGTTTGCACCGGCGCCGGTGTCGGCCCCGATGCGATTGATTACGTCCTGGGTATCACCAAGGCATACACCACACGCGTGGGATCCGGCCCATTCCCGACCGAACTTTTCGATGAAGTAGGGGCGGGGATCGCCGAACGTGGTGATGAATTTGGAGCAACCACCGGTCGCCCGCGTCGTTGTGGCTGGCTGGACGCAGTCGCATTGCGGCGCGCGGCACATACCAATGGCGTCACAGGCTTCTGTGTAACCAAACTGGACGTGCTGGACGGAGTGGAAACCATCAAGGTGGGTATTGCCTACAAACTTGGGGACCAGTTACTCGATGTGCCACCGCTGAATGCCGAGGACTGGGACGAACTGGAAGTGGTCTACGAGTCGTTCCCGGGTTGGACCGAAAGCACCCGTGGTGTCACCCGCATGGAGGACCTTCCGGAAAATGCCAAAACTTACCTGGCAGCCATGGAAGCATTATGCGGAGCGCCGATTCACCTTGTTTCGACGGGTCCGGACCGAAAGGAAAATATTATTATCCATCACCCGATGGGGTAGTTTTGCCCGGCTACTCGCCGGGGTGATATTGACGGGTAGCGCGTTTCTCAACGTCTTCTCGGTAATACGCCACATCCTTGAACCGGTGGTCGGCGTAGCGTTGCGCCTGGTCGTAAAAGTGCGGTGATAGCGGATTGCCGCTTTGACCGCCTGCCAACAGGCTCTTGGCTTTTACCCTGTCCCCAAACTCAACCACCGCAACAAAACTGTTGCCTGAATTTCCGTAAATGCGTTTTGTATCCGGAAAACGCTTGGCGCCAAACGATGCCAGTGCGCCCCAGCGGCCCGAAGCCATATCGATGGGCAGGCTTGGTGCTTCGTCATCGTAGGGTAATGTTATTTCTCCGTTGAGTCGCTGGAATCGGTTAACCTGGCCCCAGGCTACATCCCAGCGGCCGAAGTCCTGCTCAAGTCCGGAAACCGTTCTTGAAAATACTTCAAGCCTCTCATGGGGTGGGGATGCCGTGCCGAAATAATTGATTTGATCCATGCCCTGCAAACCATCGGGATTAACCCCTTCGGCGCGGTAACGCGTGACATAGAAATGCGCCAGGGTCATGGCCACCGAGTCAATGCTGACTTTCATATCCCATTGCCGTAAGGCCTCGATAGCAGGGCTGATGCTCGCGGGCTCTTTTCCTGCCGTATCAAAGGCATCGATCAGGCCCGGGATCAGTTTTTCAAAACCCGGCAGATATGGGTCATATGCGATGTCGATCAGTTTATCGAGGGTAAAATCAGATTGCCCCGTCAACACCTTAACCGCATGGATGCCGCGAAAAGTTTCGGCATCGGGCGCCATGTAAACCGGGAAGTTTTCTTTTTTCGGGCTGAACTCCGCCGCGGCGGTGAAGGGTGTGGAGTTGCAGTTCTGTATCCAGCCATTTTCGGGGTTCAGCAAGGTGATGGTTTCATCCACCGTGTGTAATCCATTCCAATCCGTTGCCGGGTTGCTGCCGTCTACCGGCTTTGAGTAGTCAAAGCGCGGGTCGCGTCGTGGTATGAAATTGCCATGGTAATAGGCGATGTTGCCTTCAGAATCTGCATATACCGTGTTGTTGGATGAGTTTCTGCGAATGTCCATCATCCTGTTGAAGCCGGCGTAGCCTTTTTGCTTGGTCCTGATAAACGATTGTTCAAGCGCTTTGACCGGATCCCAGTTGAGACGTGTAGCCACCCACTTGCCGTCCAGTGAATGCGTTATTGGACCGTGATGGGTGTGATACATGGTAAAGGTTTTTTCTTTTACACTGCCGCCGTCCGTGTATTTTAGGGTGACTTCCGAGACCTTCACCGGGCGTTTTTCATCACCATAACGGTAAACCAGTTGGCCATTCTCCTCAGAAACATCTTCGATAAATTCATCCATGAAATCGACGTGGGTGGAGGTGTGCATCCAGCCGGTATTTTCATTGAACCCCTGGTAGACAAAAAATTGTCCCCAGGTGACCGCGCCATAGGCATTCAGACCTTCCTCGCTGACCACATGCACCTCACCGCGGAAATAAAATGATGTATGCGGATTGATCAGCAGCATCGCATCACCGGATCTTGTCAGTTTGCCGGAAATGGCAAAACCGTTTGATCCCCGCGGTTCTTGCGGATCGAACGGGCTTAATGCCACCTGGCGATCATCAGAAGCAGCATCCTTGCCGCCATAGAATGTCTTGATGCCGGGCAATGGCACGCTTTCAATGTCGCCGCCGATGGAGCCTTCGGAGAAGAACATCGGCATCCATGGTTCGAACCGGGTCAGCAGGGCAGGCTTCACCCCGGGATTCACCTGCAGGTAATAGTTGAGCCCGTCGGCCCAGGCATCGCACAGGTCCTTGAGCCACCGTGGAGCACCCGCATAGGCCGCCATTGCCTCATCCACTGTCATGAACAGGCGCGCCCGCAAGTCGCTGTACAGGGCTTCTTCACCTTCGATTTCCGCCAACCGCCCCGTTGCCCAGATGTAATTGCGCTCGATGCGTTTGAAGTCGTCTTCTGCCTGCGCATACAACAGACCAAACACCGCGTCTGCGTCGGTCTTGGCGTAAATATGCGGCACACCAAAATCATCGCGGATAATGGTGACTCCCGCGGCGCGGGCGCTGAGCAATTCGGCCGTGGCCGGTGCAGGTTCTTTTGCCTGTGTCAGTGATGCAAACAGTAAAAGAAAGACCAACAGCGAAAAATTCAAAATCCGGTTGTTGGCGCAAAGAGCGTATTTTGAAGATGCATTTTTCCGGTTCATTAACGGGGCGCCTGTAAAAAAAATCTGATGCGGTCCACCAAAGTGGTTCACGGTAGTATATGGTTAAAGCACGATCGGCAGCTATTGAAAATAGTGAGGGCAATATGAAATACGTCGCATGGTTCGGTTTGATGGGTATATTTGCTGCCAACCTGCAGGCTGATGCGGGGCTGGGTACACGCGAGATTTTACTGGACAACCAGGCCGTTCAGGTGGTCCGCCTGGTCTACCCGGTCGGTACCGAATCCGGCGTGCACGAGCATCCGTTTCCCAACAGGGTGGCCTATTTTGTCAAAGGCGGAAAGTTGGAACTGATACCCGCGGATGAGCACAGGCCATCCACGGTGGTGGAAGTGCAGGATGGTGATGCCCAGTATGTGCCTGCAGCAACACACAACGTCCGAAATATCGGAAATACGGAAATCATTATTATCGAAACGGAGATCAAATAGTTTTTGCTGTTTTTTACCCAACCATTGGGTTTAACTATTGCCAGTCGGCGATGCGCCCATTATTGCTTTGCCCGTGGTCTTGGTAGATTCATCGTGAAAAATCCCACCAACAAAGGCATGCGCCTTATAAGCGGAAATGTATCGCAATACATTTTTGATCAGGACTCATTCAATGGTCTGGAAGAATATTTTGATGGTTGTGTCGTTCGAAGATAAGGCCCAGGGGTTTATGCTTAACCCCCTGGGCTTATTCAAGTTTGGTGCCGAGAAGAGGACTTGAACCTCCACGAGCTAATGCTCACTGACACCTGAAGCCAGCGCGTCTACCAATTCCGCCACCTCGGCAATGGACTGAGGAAAGGGGGAGCCTCAGTCCGATGGTAAAGAAGTAAAGGGGGAACTTCAGAACCGGAGCGCACTCTATCGATTTCGCCTCGAACTGTCAATAAAAATTGGCTAATTTGCGATGAATAATCATGTTAAATACGCATTCGCGGTACAATGATGCTTATTAAATCAAAAGAGAGAAACAGTGACGAAATCGAAGTCTGGTAGCAAACACCGGAATGAAAGCAGGGAAATCAAGGCCTGGGCGCCTGAGCGTGCTGAAATTATTGAAATGCTTGAGAAACGCGGCAGGCCCCTGCAACAACGCGACATCATAAAAGCCCTCAAGGTCGAATCGGATGACAGCCGGGAAATTCTGCGCAGGCGTTTACGCGCGATGGTTCGCGATGGTCAGTTGATACAAAACCGCCGAAATGCTTTTGGCCTGTCGGCCAAAATGGACCTGGTCAAGGGACGGGTTAGCGCACACAAGGATGGTTTCGGTTTCGTTATTCCGGATACCGGTGGTTCTGACCTCTATATCTCCTCGCGTGAGATGCGCAAGGTGTTGCATGGTGACCGGGTCCTGGCTGCAGTTACCGGAACCGACACTAAAGGCAGGCGTGAAGGCATCATTGCCGATATTCTTGAGCGCGCCAACGACAGTATCGTGGGCCGTTATGTTGAAGAAAACGGAATTGCTCTCGTCATACCGGATGATCCGCGTATCAATCAGGATGTGATGATCCCGTTGTCCGATACCCTCGGCGCGAGACCGGGCCAGGTGGTGGTCGCAAGCATTGTCAAAGAGCCGACGGAGCGCCAGTCGCCGGTTGGCAAGATCACCGAGATACTGGGTCAGTCCGGCGCGCCGGGCATGGCCACCGAAATCGCCATCCGCAACTATGGCTTACCCCATGAATGGCCGGAAGGGGTTGAGGCCTCTGCCGAAAAATTTGGCGAGTCAGTACCGGAGGACATGAAGGCGGGACGCAAGGACCTGCGTAACCTGCCCCTGGTCACCATCGATGGCGCCGATGCACGTGATTTTGACGACGCGGTTTTTGCGCGCAGACAGAACAATGGCTGGCGCCTGATCGTGGCGATTGCCGAAGTATCGTCCTATGTGCAACACGGCAGTTCACTGGACCGGGAAGCGATCAACCGGTCGACGTCGGTCTATTTCCCAAGCCGGGTTATCCCGATGTTACCCGAGGCCCTGTCCAACGGCTTATGCTCTTTAAAGCCCAAGGTGGACCGGTTATGCCTTGCCTGTGAGATGACGGTTTCCGATAACGGAACCGTGCAACGATCAAGGTTTGTCGCGGCTGTAATGAATTCATCGGCGCGCCTGACGTATCAGCAGGTTGCAGACTATTTTGAATCGGGCGTGTTAAAACATCATGACCAGCAGACGGATGTTAAAGCCAACCTGGATGATTTGCACGGCTTGTACAAGGCCCTGAAAAAAGCCCGCCTGAAACGCGGCGCCATCGACTTTGAAAGTACCGAGTACGGTTTTCAGTTTGATGAAAGAGGTGCTGTCACCGGACTGATACCGCAAGAAAGAAATGACGCCCATATGCTGATCGAAGAGTGCATGATTTTGGCCAATGTTGAGGCAGCGCGTTTTTTGATCAAGAACAAAATCCCCTCGCCTTACCGGGTGCATGCTCCCCCGCCGGAAAGCAAGCTGGAAACGCTGACCCAGTTTCTCAGGGGGCAGGGTATCGCCATAACATGGCGTGATAATCCGGAACCAAGGGATTTTGAAGCCATCGCCCTGGCTGCAAAGGGCCGGCCCGATGAGCACATGATCATGGCGGTGCTGCTGCGCTCACAAAGTCTCGCGGTCTACCAACCCGGTAACGAGGGCCATTTTGGCCTGGCGCTGGATGCCTACACGCATTTCACATCGCCGATCCGGCGTTACCCGGATCTGTTGGTTCACCGGGCGATTCACCACTTGCTGGCAAGCCGTTCTCCATCCAAGTATACCTACAGCATTGAAGCCATGACCGAGCTCTGTTCACGCTGTTCGTTTATTGCCCGCCGGGCCGAGGAGGCGGAACGGGATGTGGTTGACCGTCTGAAATGTGCCTATTTCGAGACCCATATCGGTGAAGAGTTTGAGGGAATTGTCAGTGGCGTGACCTCTTTCGGCCTGTTTGTCGAGCTGGACTACGGGCGCATCAGTGGCCTGGTGCATGTCACCGGCCTGCCAAATGACTATTACCATTTTGACCCGGTGTCACACCGGATGACGGGTGAGCGCAGGGGTAAGGTATTTCAACTGGCCGACCGGATCAAAGTCCGTGTGCTCAATGTCAACCTGGAAGACCGTAAAATTGACTTCGAGTTGGCCAAATAGGTGAAAACTGACCAGCAACAATTGCTGATCGGTATCCATGCGGTCACATCAGCCTTAAAGTCGGCTCCCGGCGATGTGCAGTGGCTGAAGATTCATGCGGATGGGAAAAACAAACGTCTGCGTGAAATCGAGTCCCGTGCGCAGGGTTCGGGTGTTACCGTCAACAGGGTCAGCCTGGCGGAACTCGACAGCCTGTCCGGACAACAGAGGCACCAGGGCGTGGTCGCGGGCTTTGCGGGCAGTAATATCGCCAGCGAAGGGCAACTGAAGCCCTTTCTTGACGCCATAGAAGGGACACCATTGCTGCTGGTGCTTGACGGCGTACAGGATCCACATAATCTCGGTGCCTGCCTGCGCACCGCAGAGGCCGCCGGCGTACACCTGGTGATCACCTGTAAAGACCGTTCTTCAGGTATTACCCCGGTGGTGCGCAGGGCTGCTAGCGGAGCGGCCGAAGCCCTCCCTATTATCCAGGCGACCAACCTGGCGAGGGTTTTAAAAACCCTGAAAAGTTACGGAATCTGGTTGGCCGGCACCAGCGATGCTGCTGAAACCGATCTCTATCACACCGATCTAAGTGGTCCGCTGGCGCTGGTAATGGGCAGCGAGGGGACCGGTATCAGGCGTTTGACCGGTGAATTATGTGATTACCTGGTCAGCATACCGATGGCAGGACAGGTAGAGAGCCTCAATGTGTCGGTGGCCACGGGTGTTTGCCTGTACGAAATAAAACGGCAAAGAAATCCCTGAGCACCTTTCAGGCCCGTCTTCGATGCCCCAATTGACATCCTCATGACGCTGTAGAGATATGAATTGTGGGTTACACTCACCACAACAGCCTGATATGCGGAGATATCGATACGGTCTTATGAAAATGACTGAACGTTGCATCATTGAATTGCCTGAGTGGGTGCCGGTTTTCTTGCAAAGCTGGCAGCAACCACTTGCTTCGATTACCGAGCGCATGCAATTGGCGATTGCGTTATCTGCAGAGAATATCAGGCATGAAAGCGGCGGACCCTTTGGCGCCATTGTCGTCAGGGAGGAAAGCGGCGAGCTGGTCTCGGTTGGTATCAATCTCGTCACTTCAGCAGGCCTGTCGATTGCACATGCCGAAATGGTCGCATTGTCGCTGGCGCAGGCGAGCATTGGTGAATGGAATCTGCGCGAAGCCGGGCGCTTGCAGTTGATCACCAGTTGTGAACCCTGCGCAATGTGTTTTGGAGCCATACCCTGGTCGGGCGTCAAAAGCCTGATTTACGGCGCCAAGAAAAAGGATGCCGAAGCGGCCGGCTTTGATGAGGGCGATAAGCCTGATCAGTGGGTAAGGTCATTGCAGAAAAGAGGTCTCGTCGTACAAAGCAGTGTGCTGCGTGCCGAGGCGGCAGCCGTGTTGGCAGGTTACAAGGAAAGCGGCGGCGCCATCTACAATGTCGGACACGAGCTGCCGGAAAGATGAGCAAACCTGGCAGCGGACAACTAAGGGTATCCCTGGCACAGATTGCCCCGTTATGGCTGCAAGCTTCCAAAACACTTGAAAAGGTTCAGCAATACATACAACAGGCGGCAGAGCAGGGAAGCCAGTTGGTTGCATTTGGCGAAGCCCTGGTGCCCGGTTATCCATTCTGGCCGGAACTCACCGAAGGGGCGGTTTTTAACTCGGACCTGCAGAAAGACCTGTTTGCCCATTACTCGTCGCAGGCGGTTGATATTGATGCCGGCGATCTGGCCGGTGTCTGCCGCCTCGCCCGAAAGCATTCAATCGCAGTATATCTTGGCTGTATTGAACGGCCCGCAGACCGTGCAGGGCAGAGCCTGTATGCCAGCCTGGTTTATGTAACGCAAGCGGGTGATATCGGTTCAGTTCACCGCAAGCTGTGTCCCACCTATGAGGAACGTTTGGTCTGGTCTGCCGGAGACGGACATGGCCTAAAGGTGCACGATTTGCACGATTTTCGTGTCGGGGGGCTCAATTGCTGGGAAAACTGGATGCCGTTGCCGAGGGCCGCGTTGTATGCCCAGGGCGAAAATGTACATGTGGCGGTTTGGCCCGGCAGCATCAGGAATACACGGGACATTACGCAATTTATTGCACGGGAATCACGCTCCTATGTGCTTTCGGTGTCAGCGCTGATGCATGCCGACTGGATCGGTGATGATTTTCCACATGCCGAAAGGGTAAAAGCTGCGGCCTCAGGCTGGATGACCGATGGTGGTTCATGTATCGCGGGTCCTGATGGAAACTGGCTGATTGAGCCCCAGGTGGAGAAAGAGGTTCTGTTAACGGCCGACCTGGACCTCGAGTCCATCCGGCGTGAGCGCCAGAATTTTGATCCATCCGGGCACTACTCGAGACCGGATGTGACACAGTTGGTGGTGGACCGAAGCCGCCAGGGTATCGCAAAATTCAAGGATTGAGTATTTCCCCGGAATACGTCACTCATAAAGGCGAAGGCATAAGCCGGGAGGGTTATGATGCTCTCACGGCAGCAGGTCAGAGGTGACCAATCTCTTCACCCAGGCGCGCGAGAAAATCCTTCATATAGGTGGTCCGCTTCATCGCCTCATCCCTACCCGCCGGGGTTTTCATCGTATCGGTCAGGCCCAGCAATTTGCAGTAAAAATGATCAATGGTATATAGCCGGTCGTTGGCTTCACGGTTGTCGGCAAACGGATCAGCGGGATCGTACAATGGTGTTCCCATGCTGCCGCCGGTGAGCAGACAACGGGCGATGCCGATAGCGCCAATGGCCTCCAGGCGGTCGGCGTCCTGGACAATACGGGCTTCGAGCGTCTGAGTGTCGACATTGGCTGAAAAACTATGCGCCTCAATGGCATGGTAGATGTCATCAAGCAGTTCAGACGGGTAACCCACCGAGCCCAGGAACCTGACCGCTTCCTCGGCTGCAAGCTTCGACGCCTGATTGCGTAAAGGTGAATCCTTGGCCACCGATACGCAGTCATGCAGCCATGCAGCAGGTATGGTGATGGCGGCATTGCCTTTTTCCGACTCGGTCAGCCTGATGGTGTTTTGCACCACGCGCTGCACGTGGGAAAGATCATGGGCGGGGTCTGCGGCCATCGCCCCGGACACATATTCAAGGCACAGCGACTGGATTTGATCAATATTCATAACAGGGGATTGTTCCGGTTTTGTTATTGACCGACGTTTTTAAAGCGGGTCGGTTTTTTCTTGGGTTTTTTCTTTAACTGTTTTCGGCGTTGATCATCATCACGCCGTTCCTTCAACGGTTTGAGTGCAAGCTCAACCGGCAGGGAAGCGAGGCCAACGTCCTCCCTCAACACCTTGTGGTCCTTTTCTGTCAATTCTGACCACTCGCCCATGCGTAAACGCTTGGGTAGAAAAACCGCGCCATAACGAACACGCTTCAGGCGACTGACTACGAGGTCCTGCGACGCCCACAAACGCCTGACTTCGCGGTTGCGTCCCTCCAGGATCGTCACATGAAACCAGTGGTTGCCTTCCTCGCCGCCGGCCGCCTGTATATCACTGAACTGGGCCATTCCATCGTCCAGCATCACGCCATTCTTTAATCGATCCAGCTTTTCCTGGTCGACTTCGCCGAAAACCCGGCAGGCGTATTCGCGATCGACCTTGTTGGATGGGTGCATCATGGCATGTGCGAGTTCCCCGTCGGTTGTCATCAGCAACAACCCGCTGGTATTGATATCCAGGCGTCCGACGGCAATCCAGCGCGCGCCTTTTAACCTTGGAAGATTATCAAATACCGTCGGCCGGCCCTGCGGGTCCGAACGGGTGGTAACCTCGCCAGTGGGTTTGTTATATACCAGGCTGCGCTGCACGCCACGCTTCTCGACGACGGTCCAATCCTTGTCTTCAAAATGTATTTTGTCATCGGCGTGCACGTTCTGACCAATGGTGGCTACGCTGTTGTTGACCTTGACTTCACCGTTCTTTATCCGTCGCTCAAGAGCCCTTCTCGAACCAAGACCTGCAGCGGCCATCACTTTTTGCAAACGTTCGGACTGTTGTAGAACCTCGGTTTCAGCACCGCTTTCATCCTTGGCCTGGATGGGATCGTTGTTTTTGGTTTTGTGAGGGCTCATTTCTGTGTCATGTTCTCAGTATTATCATCGCTTAACGCATCTTTACCAGGTGCCTGTCCTTCCTCGTCGCCGATGATCCCGTCATCCTCTTCGATGTTCTCATCATCCACTCTATCACCATTGATCTGCCCATGGGGCGGATCGAGATCCAATTCGGGCTCCAGGTTTTCCATGTCCCTGATTTCCGCCAGTGTTGGCAGATCGTCCAGGTTCTGAAGGTTGAACGAATCCAGGAATGTCCTGGTGGTGCCAAACAATGCGGGTTTGCCGGGCACATCACGGTGTCCAACCACGCGAATCCAGTCACGCTCCTGTAATGTTCGAATAATACTGCTGCTGACCGAGACGCCGCGTACCGATTCAATTTCGCCGCGGGTGATCGGTTGGCGGTAGGCAATCAGGGCCATGGTTTCCAGCAAGGCGCGGGAATATCGTTGTGGGCGTTCCTTCCACAACCGCGAGACCCATTCGTTCAGTTCCTGCTTGACCTGCAGACGATAACCGCTGGCGACTTTTTTCAACTCGACGCCACGGTCTGCACAATCGACCCGCAATTGTTCCAGCGCCCTGCTGATTTCGCCGTTGGGCGGACGCTCTTCATCAACAAACAGGGCCGCCAGTTGTGCAAGTGACAAGGGTTCGCCTGCTGCCAGCAAGGCTGCTTCCACAATCTGTTGCAACTGCTCGCCCTTGATCATTTGCTCTATTGTCATATCGTCCAGTTCAGTCACGTCTGCAAATGCCGGTTTTGACGGCGCCTTGCCGTCTTTTTAAAGATTGATCGGTGGTCTCACTCGGGTGCTTTTATATAAATCTGCCCGAAGGGTTCATTTTGAACCAGGTCGACCAATTGTTCACGGGTTAATTCCATCAGCGCCAAAAAGCTCACCACCACACCCATACGGCCTTCCTCCGGATCAAACAACTGGTGGAACTTCATGAAGGGGTTATCCCGCAATGCATTCATGATACGTGACATCCGCTCCCTTACCGACAGGGGTTCCCCGGTAATCTGGTGACTGCTGAACAACTCGGCCCTGCCCATAACATCCTTGAGCGCCGCAAGAAGTTCTCTCAGTTCCACTTTCGGCGGCACTTTAACCACTTCCTGGTTTTCTACATAGGCCTCTGTCAATGAGAAGTCCCTGCCCAGGCGGGGCAGTTCATCGAGGTCTTCGGCAGCCTGTTTGAAGCGTTCATACTCCTGCAGGCGCCTGACCAGTTCGGCCCTGGGGTCCTCTTCCTCGCCATCATCATTGCTGGGACGGGGTAGCAGCATCCGCGATTTGATCTCTGCCAGGATGGCCGCCATCACAAGGTATTCGGCGGCCAGCTCAAATTGCATGTCCTGCAACATCTCGATGTAGGTGACATACTGCCGGGTGATCTCATTGATCGGTATATCCAGAATATCGAGATTTTGACGGCGTATCAGGTACAGCAACAGGTCCAGCGGACCCTCAAATGCTTCCAGGATAACCTCGAGTGCATCGGGGGGGATGTACAGGTCATGCGGAATCTCGGTAAAAGGCATGCCCTGGACCAGGGCGAACGGCATTTCCGCCTGGTCACCTTCTCTGTTTGGGGTGGATGTGATGTTTTGCTTTTCTGCTTCCATTTCAGAGGAAGTCTATCACGCCGCCGCCGCGACGCAGCACCACAGGATGGCCCGCGGTTAAATCAATCAGGGTCGTGGGCTCCAGCCGGCAGTAACCGGTATCGACAAACAGATCGATATGGCCGTAAATCTCGTCATACAGATCCTCGGTATCCATGATTTTACCCTCCGGGTCTGGCAATATTAGCGAAGAGCTCAACAATGGCTCATCGAGTACTTCCAGTAAACCCTGCACCACCTGGTGGTCGGGTATACGCACACCGACGGTTTTTCGTTTGTCCAGTTGCGCATTGCGTGATACCTTCATTTTTGATTCAAGAATGAAGGTATAAGGGCCGGGTGTCAGAGTGCGGATCAGTCGGTGGTCGGAGTTCTGTAATTTGACCAGCTTGCCGACTTCTGAAAGACTCGCACAGCAATAGGTAAAGTGATGATGACGATCCAGACCGCGAAGCCGGATCACCCGGTCACGGGCCTTGCGGTTGTTTGACCGCCAGCCCAGCGCATAACCGGAATCGGTCGGGTAGGCAATCAGACCGCCACGCACCAGTACGCCGACAATATGATCCAGTTGCCGTGGGTTGGCACCGTAGGGATTGACTTCCATTCGCTCGCTCATTATCCGGCTATTCTACCTGTGCGACCGCACTGGCCTCAATAGACTTTGTGGATTAGGAACCTCTGATCTATTCATGAACTCGTATATTCCGTCCAAAATGTCCATTTTCTGCGTTGCCAATCTTCCCAATAGCCAGCTATTACGTGCGATCCGCGCCTTGAATCTGAACATTTTGAATCACAATCTACTTCGTTCAGAATAAATCAGTGGTTCCTTAGCGTTAATCTGCTTAAAAAGTGAAATTTATTTCCCGCTTGAGTTTGAGCATGCGGTTGAGTCAGGTACACTTCTGGTACAACAAAAGGAAAGCTTTGTATGTGGTATGTAATCCATGCGACGGATGTTGAAAATAGTCTTGAGGCACGACTGGCCGCGCGCCCTGCACATATTGAACGTGTCAGGGCCCTGTTGGCGGAAGGACGTCTTTTCGTAGCGGGTCCGATGCCCAATATCGATTCTGAGAATCCCGGGCCTGCAGGCTTCAGCGGCTCAACCATTATTGCCGAGTTTGATTCACTGGAAGATGCCCGGCAATGGGCCAATTCCGATCCTTATGTTGAAGCCGGCGTTTACGATTTTGTTGATGTCAGGCCATTCATCAAGGCTTTACCATGAAGGTGGTGTCATGAATGCAAGACGTGTTGACCGTATGCGGGTATTGCTTGAGATGGCTTTTGAACCGGAGTCACTCGAGATTGAGGACGATAGTGCCAAACATGCAGGGCACGAGGGCGCCAAGGGCGGCATGGGGCATTTCAATGTTTCGATTGTCAGCGCGCGTTTCAACGGCATGAAAATGCTGGCGCGTCACCGGGCGGTGTATGCCGCCCTGGATGACATGATGAAAACCGATATCCATGCGCTGGCGATCGAAGCCATCGCCAGCGATGAACTTTAAATGGCTTATGGAAGTTTTATGGGTTCGGGCGCCTGCCAGTCTGCTGCGCGGTGTTCGGCAATGACAGTGGTATCAATACCGCCCCGCACATTGAAAATCGCGCTCAGGCGCATGAAGCGTGGAGCAGTTGCCCTGACCAGGTCATCAAGGATCTCATTGGTGACAGCTTCATGAAATGCACCCTGGTCTCTGAAACTCCATACGTACATTTTGAGAGATTTCAGTTCAACGCAATGCTGGTCCGGAATATACTCCAACAGCAATGTGGCAAAATCGGGCTGGCCGGTTTTGGGGCACAAACATGTAAACTCCGGGATGTTGATACGAATGGTATAATCACGCGAAGGCTGGGGGTTTGGAAACACTTCCAGGTCCCTACTGGGCTGGGTTGACATAATATCACTCCGGAAAAAATAAAAATTTGGATGGGCACTTTACTCATCTCTGACCACAGATTCAATCTATGCGACTGACTGCAATCAAACTTGCCGGTTTCAAATCCTTTGTGGATGCGACCACTTTCACTGCACCGACCAACCTGACCGGCATCGTCGGGCCCAACGGTTGCGGAAAGTCCAACATCATCGACGCCGTGAGATGGGTGATGGGCGAGGGTTCCGCCAAGGTCCTGCGCGGCGAGTCGATGGCAGACGTCATCTTCTCCGGTTCCAGCAGTCGCAAACCTGTCGGCCAGGCCAGCGTTGAACTGGTTTTTGACAATAGCGACAAGCGCATAACCGGCGAGTTTGCGGCCTACAACGAAATTGCCGTCAAGCGTGTCATCGGCCGTGATGGCGTTTCGCTGTACACGCTCAATGGCACACGCTGCCGCCGCAAGGATGTCCGTGACCTGTTCCTGGGTACGGGACTGGGCTCAAAAAGTTATTCCATTATCGAGCAGGGCATGATTTCCCAGGTGGTGGAGGCCGGACCGGAGGAGGTCAGGTCTCACCTTGAGGAGGCAGCCGGCATCAGCCGTTACAAGGAGCGCCGCCGGGAGACCGAACGGCGTATCAAACATACCCGTGAAAACCTTGACCGGCTGACCGATTTGCGTGATGAGATTTCAAGCCACCTGAACCGTTTGAAACGCCAGGCAAAATCTGCTGAGCGTTACAAGAAGCTCAAAATCGAACAACGGGAATTGAGGGCCAATTTAATTGCCCTGCAATGGTCCGAACTGCAAAAAAATGCCGAGATGGGACGCTCGGGCCTGGCGGTCCAGGAGACTGCCATGCAGGAACAGATCGCACAGCAGCGTGCTGCGGAAGCAAAAATGGAATCCGTGCACCAGGACCAGGCTGCTGCCGGCGAAGCCCTGAACCTGGTGCAGGGTGAAGTGTATTCAGTGGGCAGTGAAATCGCCCGTCTTGAGCAGACCATCAAGCACAGCCGCGAGCTTCAGGCACGGCAGAAAAAGGAATTTGATGAAACCTCTGCTTCCTTGCAGGACATGGAAAAGCACATGGTGCTGGACCGGGCCCAGGTTGAAGACCTGACGGCCAGGCTCGCCGAAGTTGAACCGGCACTGATCAGCGCCCAGAAAGAGGAGGCCGATGCCGATGCCGAATTGCAGTCCGCTGAAGCCGAAGTATCGAGCTGGCAGGAAAGCCTCGAAAAACACCATGTCAAGAATAACCAGCTCAGTCGCCGGGCTGACAGCGAGCGCGCCACTGTCGAGATGCTCGACGGGCGTATGCAGGATGCATCAAACCGCCTGCAGAAACTCGCGGGCGAAACCGAAGGCACCGACACCGAAGGCCTGAGCGTTAATTTGGTCAAACTTGAGGAACAGGCTGCCGGGATCGCCGGGGAAGTGACAAAACAGCAACAGGCGCTCGAGGATAGCCGCAAACAGTTCGAAACACTTCGACATGCCTTGCGTGAGCGCACCGCCAGGCAGCACGAATTGCAGGGCGAGATCAACCGGCGTGAAGGTCGTCTCGAGTCCCTCAAGGCTTTGCAACAGGCAGCCACGGCCGGTCACAAGGGCCTTGCCTGGCTAGAATCCAATGGTTTGAAGTCGGCGCCCCGTTTGATCGAGCGTCTGGAGGTTAACAAGGGCTGGGAAGCGGCAACGGAGACGGTCCTGGGTTTCTGGCTGGATTCTGTCATGGTGGACGACCCTGCGGCGCTATCGGCAGGGCTGGGGCAACTCGCCGCGGGTGCCAAGAACGATATAGAACTGACCTTGGTGAATTCGGGCGCATCCGGTTCGAAAGTCACACCCGGCAGCCTGGCGGAAAAAGTCGTTGCCCCAGATGTCATCTTGGCACAGCTTAACCATGTCCGGATCGCTGATAGCCTGCAAGCGGCTTTTGCTATCGTGGCGGGCGGCCAGGACGGTGTTTCAGCAATTACCACTGACGGGCAGTGGATCGGACCCGGATGGGTACGTGTCGCCGGCGGGCAATCGGGTAAGGCCGGTATGCTGGCACGAAAACAGGAGATCACTTCCCTGTTGGCGGAAATCGATGCTTTGCGCCAACAATGGGACGATCTCAATGCATCAAACCAGGCCGAGCGCGATGGTTTTCCGGCTATCGAAAAAGCCATCAATGAACAGCAACAAAGGGTCAACGCCCTGCACCGGGAGGGTGCAGAGCTTCGCAGCCGGGTCAATGCGGGGAAGAGCAGAATCCAGGATTTGACCGGTCGTCAAAAACAGATCGCTGACGAATCCGCCAGCCTGCAAAGACGGCAGGCCGAGGACCAGGATAAGATCAAGGCCTCGCGTGCATTGCTTGCGACCTTGCTGGATGAGATGGCCGACACCGAACAGGAACGCGCAGCCCTGGACAGTCAGCGCCAGGCTTTGCTGGAACGCAGGGAAAAAGCCCGGACGCGTGCGCGTGAAGCGCGCAACCAGCGTCATGAGTTAGCGTTAAAATCCGGTTCCAGGCGAGCCAGCCTGGATTCCCTGCGCAACAGCCTGCAACGGATGGATACCCAGTTCAGCCAGTTGCAACAACGATACCTGGACCTGAGTGAGCAGATTGCGCTTAACGAGGACCCTGAACAGAAATACCGCGAGGAGATGGATGGCTTGCTGCAAACCCGGGTAGAGGCGGAGCAACGGTTGGCAGAAGCGCGCGCCAAACTGCAGGAGCTTGAAGAGGAATACCGCCAGTTGGACGGAGCGCGGCAAAGCGCGGTCAGGCAGGTCGAAGAAATCCGTTCCAGTCTTGAAAGAGCGCGTCTGCAGCAGCAGGAACTGGAACTCAATGCACGCAGTCTGCAGCAGCAGGTGGAACAGCTCGGACACGACGTTTCGGAGTTGGCGCAGAGCCTGCCGGAAGATGCCGATGAAAATGCCTGGACGGAAAACCTTGAACACCTCGAGGTGCGAATTACCCGTCTGGAGCCAGTCAACCTGGCAGCAATCTCCGAGTATGAAGAGGAACGCAAGCGCAAGGATTACCTCGACGCACAAAATGAAGACCTTATCAACGCCCTTGAAACGCTGGAAAGGGCCATTCGGAAAATCGACCGTAAAACCCGAACCCGCTTCAAGGACACCTTTGAAAGTGTCAATAAGGGCATTCAGGAGCTGTTTCCAAAGTTGTTCGGTGGCGGACACGCCTACCTTGAATTAACCGGAGAGGACCTGTTAACCACGGGTGTTTCCATCATGGCGCGGCCTCCCGGCAAACGCATCAGCAGTATTCACCTGATGTCAGGTGGCGAGAAGGCCCTGACAGCGGTGGCGTTCGTATTTGCGATCTTCCGCCTGAACCCGGCGCCATTCTGCCTGCTTGACGAGGTCGACGCGCCGCTGGATGACGCCAATGTTTCACGCTTTACAGCGATGGTGAAGGAGATGTCCAACACCGTGCAGTTCATTGTCGTAACCCACAATAAAATCACCATGGAAATGGCCCACCAACTCAGTGGTGTCACCATGCGCGAGCCCGGCGTATCGAGGCTTGTGCAGGTTGATATCGATGAGGCCGCCAAATTTGTTGGAGACTGAAATGGATGTTTCAACTTTCAGATGGATATTGATCATTGCAGGCATCGTGCTGATTGTCGGCCTGTACCTGTTTGGCATTCGTGACAAGAAACGCAAGCCGCGGGCATCGCGAAAACGCGTGCATGCTGAAAGGGTGCGTCGTGAGCCATCATTGGAACGATCAAACGATGCACCGGCTGCAGAAGGTGACGAATACGACGCCCTGCAACCCGAACTGGCCATCGGCGACCCGGTAGAGGAAGCCGGCCGTTTCGAATCCGGCCTGCAAGCGGCCCAGGACAGCGGGCCCAAGACGCCAGTGGGCCCCATGCCGGACAAGATTGTTACCCTGTTCCTGCAGGCGCGAGACAATCACATTATCACCGGTGTCGAGTTGCTTGATGCGTCGTTGAAGTCAGGACTGGTTTTTGGTCAGCATGATATTTTTCATCGCATCCATGAAGAGGATATCGACCCCGTGTTCAGCATGGCCAACCTGACCAAACCGGGTTCTTTTGACAAGTCGGCCTGGAATACCATCGAAATCAAGGGCGTGACCATGTTCATGACCCTGCCGGGTCCTAAAAATGCCCTGGATGCCTGGGATTCGATGCTGGCGACCAGTCGCCGCTTGGCAGAATTGTTACATGCTGACCTGCTGGATGAGTCGCGCAGGGTTTTTACCCGTGAGAGATCCATGCAAATCAAGGAAGAACTGCGCGAGTACGAACGTCAAAAAAATCCTGAATTATGACCCGGGACAACGCTGAACAACGCGCTGCAGAACTGCGCCGTCTGATCGAGCACCACAATTACCGCTATTACGTCCTCGATGACCCGGATGTGCCCGATGCCGAGTACGACCGGTTGATGCGTGAGCTCGAATCCATTGAGTCCCGTCATCCTGAGCTTGTTACACCCGATTCCCCGACCCAGCGTGTCAGTGGCACACCGATGGAAGGCTTTAAAACCGTCCGTCACCGCATACCGATGCTGTCGTTGGGAAATGCATTTTCTGAAGAAGAATCGGCAGATTTTTGCCGGCGTGTCGCACAGGGCCTGGAGCGGGAAGATATCGTCTATGCCGCTGAACCCAAGCTGGATGGCGTGGCCATAAGCCTGACCTATGAGCAGGGCAAGCTGACAACGGCGGCCACCCGTGGCGACGGGGAGCGCGGCGAAGACGTAACCGCCAACGTGCGTACCATTCGAGCCGTTCCTTTGAAGCTGCATGGTCAGGGTTGGCCGGCCTTATTGGAAGTGCGCGGCGAAATCTATATGCCACGCGATGGTTTTGAGCGTTTTAACCGCAAGGCCCTGGAGCAGGGCGAAAAGCCGTTGGTGAACCCCCGTAACGGTGCTGCCGGCAGCCTGCGCCAACTCGACCCACAAACAACGGCAAAAAGGCCTTTGTCCTTTTTTGCTTATGGTACGGCGACACGCGATCAGTTGCCCGACACCCAGTACGAGGCCCTGTTGCGGTTAAAGGACTGGGGGTTCCCCGTGAACCCTGAAATCCGCCGGGTAAAGGGCCTGCAGGGTTGTCTTGATTACCATGCGCGCATGGCGGCTTTACGGCCTGACCTGGGGTATGACATCGATGGTGTTGTTTACAAGGTCGACCGGTTTGACCAGCAGGCCATGTTGGGCTTTGTCAGCAAGGCGCCACGTTGGGCATTGGCGCACAAATTCCCCGCTGAAGAAGAGATCACCCGCTTGCTGGATATTGATGTCCAGGTTGGCCGTACAGGCGCACTGACGCCGGTTGCGCGGCTCGAACCGGTATTTGTGGGCGGTGTGACGGTGACCAATGCCACCTTGCACAACGAGGATGAAATACGACGCAAGGACGTTCGCCCGGGCGACTGGGTGGTGGTTCGCAGGGCGGGGGACGTGATCCCGGAAGTGGTGCGTGCCATGCATGAGCGGCGTGAGACCGAACTGGCGGAGTTCCGGATGCCGGAAAGGTGTCCCGAATGCAACTCTGCCGTTGAACGCGTTGAGGGTGAGGCCGTGACCCGCTGCACAGGCGGGCTGGTTTGCCCGGCGCAGAGAAAACACGGTATACGCCATTTCGCTACGCGTAAAGCCATGGATATAGAGGGCCTGGGCGACAAGCTGGTGGATCAGTTGGTCGAAAGCGGGCTGGTGCATACGGTGGCCGATCTGTACACCCTGACACACGAACAGATAGCCTCGATGGAGCGCATGGGTGGCAAATCAGCGGATAACCTGCTGAAGGCGCTGGAAGACAGCAAGAAGCCATCACTGGACCGGTTTTTGTACGCATTAGGAATCCGCGAGGTGGGAGAGGTGACAGCACGCTCGCTGGCGCAACATTTTGGCAGCCTGGATAAACTGGTAGAGGCAGATGCCGAGACGCTTGAAGAG
>JBFFWN010000007.1:0-31755 GCA_041570235.1 Lysobacterales bacterium
AGAAAATTCAGGACACCCATGTCTTTGAAGCTGAACTGTTGTGATAGAAAATTCAGGACACCCATGTCTTTGAAGCTGAACTGTTGTGGGAGTCTTGTTTCGTTGACACCATTTGTTCTATCAATCTGATCATAGGGCAATAATCGCGAACGGATTTCGGACTGGAAAAGCCTGAATACTTGTAAACCGGTGGGGGGCGTTTTCCGAGGGGAATATCGTCCGGCTAATAAAATACCATCCAAAAGGTGGTCTTTGAATTGGTGGGGCGGCGGGAATCGAACCCGCAGATTTTCAATTTTGCTTTAGATCGAAATGTCTATTGAGATTCTTGAGGGCAATGCCGCTATTGATTGGCCTTTATGGATAATACGGAACGCTCAAATTCTTTCTTTCTACTCAGAAGTTCAGATGTATATTTTCCATTTCGTGGGGTCACTATTAGATACTCTTGCAGAATTAATTCCGCCCTGTCACGCTTATAAGACCTAAGGAATTGACATATATTTTCTAATAGTGCTAATGCTTGCCTGTTGTACACTGCATAGGCATAGCTATGAGCATGATGAGATTCGCTAGGTTTCTTATTAGTGATTTTTCCAACACCTGTTGCAGACAACACAAAATTAAGAAGATCGATCTCTGTACTACTGATTGAAACACAGAGTTGGCGGTTTTCATTTTGGTGTTTACGAGTGAGGGTGATTGTGCCTTCACCATCGACAAGTCCGGCGATATAGGAAGCATCAATGGCATTCAACTCTTGAAACTTTCTGTAGGTGTTCATTTGTCCCCCCAAAAAAACGCACCCCGGCCAGAAGCCGGGGTACTTTATTGGTGGAGGCGGCGGGACAGCTTATCCTTATCTTTCGAAAAGGGCTGGACTATACCTACATCCTGTTGCCAGGATGCGGAGCGTGTTATTCGCGGCTTAAAAATGCCTTGAATCCTAGTATCGGCTCGTCTCAAAGAGATCAGCCGGTCTATAAGTCTCTACAGGGCAGGCCTGAAGTTGGCCTTCTTCCTACCCCTCGGTATTGCCTTTGCAGTTTCCTGCTTTAGGTTTCACCGATGTGAGCTCCGTTTTCACTTTACCATTGCTGGTAAAGGCGACCCATATTGATCGAACCCGCGTCCGCAAGTGATTCGCTTTCGGCTCTACATGCTTATCCGTCCTATTAATTTAGTTCAGGGCTACCCGGTCGGCAGGGAAAACCAAGAACGATCCTGGATAAGTTTTAACGGGTCCACACCAGGCGTGCTTCACCGCGATCCCGTTTAGGGTGACTCCCGGGCTCCGACGCATACGGGCATGCTTCGGGCGGAAGGCACTAAGCTAGGTTTTTAAGCTGCTAGTGCGTAGTTGTCGTCGTTGGCAACTAAAAGTTTGCAATCAGTTTAACGAGTTATTTGCAGCTCGGCATGCACCTAGAGTTTCACGACCCACGTCGAAGCCAGGTCGCCCCCAGTGTCTATCTTTGCTTTGGAACACTATTCTACTGGTTTGTTCCGTAGCTGTCTGTAAAAAAACATGAACGCTGGCAAACAGCGGCATTTTAAGCGCATCGGGCGTTACTTCACCAGCCAGCTTGCGGCAGTCAAAACCATTTCAGATCATGGAGTTTCAGCGGCCTGTTCAGGGCTGACGCCCGAGCGCAACCGGTCGATGACACGTGAAACGTGCTGCGGTGAGGATGTGCTGCGCGCAAATAACACGTAAAGCGCAGGCACCACGAACAGGGTCAAAGCTGCTGAAATGGTCACCCCGTAGACCACCACGATACCGATGGGCTGGCGTGCTTCGGCGCCTGCGCCGGTGCCAAGCAGCAGGGGCAGGGCGCCAAACGTCGTGCAGGCGCTGGTCATCAAAATCGGGCGTAAACGTACGGTGGCCGACTCGACGATGGCCTCTCTAAAGCGCGTGCCCCGGTCTCGTAGCTGGTTGGCGAACTCAACGATCAGCACGCCGTTTTTGGCCGAAAGACCAATCAGCAGGATCGCGCCGATCTGGCTGAAGACGTTGATGCTGCTGCCATACCACCATAACCCCAGCAGGGCGCCGGTCAGCGCGAGGGGAACCGTTACCAGGATGATCAGCGGGTTGATAAAGCTCTCAAACTGTGCCGCCAGCACCAGGAACACAATCAACAGGGCCAGGGCAAAGGTCAGGTAAAGCGAGTTGCCGGAGTTCAGGTATTCCTCGCTTTCGCCATCCCAGCTCAGACGGGCGCTTGCCGGCAGGGTTTGCTGTGCAACGTCGTACAGCTTTTCAATTGCGTCACCCAGGCGGACGCCATCCGCCAGCGAGGCGGATATGGTGATTGAACGCATGCGGTCGAACCTTTTGAGCTGGGAGGGGCCTGCCACCTCGGTGATCCGGACCAGGTTCGACAGCGGCACCAGGCCGCCGGTCTGGGACGAACGGACATACAGGTTGGAAAGATCATCCGTGCTCGAGCGGTCGTCGTCCGCCCCCATCAACACCACGTTGTATTCGCGGCCGCGGTCGACGTATGTCGTCACCTGCCTGGAGCCCAGCATGGTCTCCAGTGTGCGGCCAACGTTGGATAGCGAAACACCCAGCGCCGCGGCCCGGTTACGATCGACATTAACCTTCATCTGCGGTTTGCGCTCCTGGTAGTCGCTGTCCGCGTTGACCAGTTCCGGGATGTCCTCGATGGCGGCCAGCATCTGGTCACGCCACTGTTTGAGTTGTTCATAATCAGGCCCGCCAAGCACCAGTTGCACCGGGGAGCCGCTTCCCCTGATGCCCAGCGCCCTCGGCGTGCTTGCGAAGATTCTTGCGCCGGGTATCGAACCGGTCTGGCCCCGCAGCCAACTGCTGATCTCTATGTCGGTTTCATCACGCTCATCCCAATGGGTCAAAAGCACGATCACGATCGAACTGTTTACAGAGGAACTGCCCCAGCCCGGAAGGCGTGTCAGGAACCGCTTGATGGGCTGGCCTTCACCCACCTTCTGCTTCAGGATATCTTCGAGCTGGCGGGTCGATTTATCCATGGTTTCCAGGGTGGCGCCTTCGGGCGCGCGCAAGGACACAAAAAAGGCGCCCCGGTCTTCATTCGGGGCATATTCCGTTGGCAGGATTTCCGCAAGCCACACCGCCGTTGCGGTCAACGCCACCACCAGCAACAGCATCAGTTTCGGCCAGGCAATAACGTGTATCAGCAAACGCCGGTAGTGTCCGCGCAGCCACATAAAAAAGCGGTCGACCAGTACCGGCAATCCTTTTTTCAGTTGTTTGCGGGAAAATATTTTCGAGCAGAGCATGGGTGTCAGGGTCAGCGCCACGAGACTGGAAAAAAGCACGGCCGCCGCCAGCGTAATGCCAAACTCGCGGAACAACCGGCCCACGTCTCCCTCGATGTAGGACAGCGGAACAAATACCGCCACTAACACCAGCGTGGTGGCGATCACCGCAAAACCGATCTCCTTGGAGCCATCCAGCGCCGCGAGCAGCGGCCTTTGGCCTTCCTCGATCCGCCGGTAAATGTTTTCCAGCACTACGATGGCATCGTCCACCACGAGGCCAATGGCCAACACCAGGCCGAGCAGCGTCAGGATGTTGATGGTGTAGCCCATCGCACCCATGACGATGAAGGTGGCCACCACCGATATGGGTACCACGATGGCGGGTATCAGCGTCGCCCTGAATGACCCCAGGAAGAAATAAATCACGATCAATACCAGCAGCAGGGCGACGACCAGGGCCTTGTAAACCTCGTTCATCGAGGCTTCGATAAATTCGGCGCGGTCATAGTTGACACTCAAAACCATGCCCTCGGGCAGTTCGTCCGCCACTGCCTCCACCTCTTCGCGAATGGCGCGCGAGACCAGCACGCTGTTGGCTTTCGATAACTGTTCGATGGCCAGTGATACGGCCGCTTCGCCATTGGCGCGTGCGATGGAACGGTCATTCTCGGCGCCGATGCGCACATCGGCGACTTCGCCCAGGCGCACCAGTTGAGCCTCGGCGCCCCGGCCGATCACCAGGTTTCTGAAGTCCTGTTCGGTGTTGAAACCGGTATCGGTGCGCAGTGTAAATTCGCGTGACTTTGATTCGAGGCGTCCCGCCGGTAGCTCGACGTTTTCAGACCGCAAGGCGTTTTCCACATCCAGCACCGTCAGTCCGCGGGCGGCCAGCCCCTGACGGTCCAGCCAGATTCTCATGGCGTAACGCCTGGCGCCGGAAATATTGACCCTCGCCACACCGGGCACGGTGGAAAACCTGTCAATCAGGAAGCGGTCGGCATAATCGGTGATCTCGAGGCCGTTCATGCGGTCGGAGGTCAGGTTCAGATACATCACCGCCTGGGTCGAGTTATCCACCTTGGCGATTTCAGGCGGGTCCGCCTCGGTCGGTAACTGGTCGAGCACACGTGACACGCGGTCGCGTATATCGTTTGCCGCCGCGTCCACGTCACGGTTCAGGTCAAATTCGATACGGATATCCGAGCGCTCGTCACGGCTGTTGGAGGTCAGTTTGACAATTCCCTCGATACCGGCGACGCGGTCTTCGATCACTTGCGTAATCTTGGTTTCCACCACCTCGGCGGAAGCGCCACGGTAGCGCGTATCAATGGAGACCACGGGCGAGTCGACATCGGGATACTGCCGCACCGGCAGTTTCATCATCGCGGCGAGGCCGAGGATCACCAGTAGCAACGATATGACAGAGGCGAATACCGGTCGTCGTACCGACTGGTCGGCAAGAAACATCAGTTGCTCTCTGCCGCGTTGAGAATGGTTACAGGCTGGCCGTTGCGCGCTATCTGCGTGCCTTCGACCACGATCCTCTCACCGGCTTCGAGACCATCGAGAATTTCCACCTCGCCGGGCCGCCGGCGGCCGGTTTTAACCAGGCGCTGCTCAATGATGTTGCCAGGCCCCACCACCAGCACCGACTGCGTGCTGCGTTCCGGCACCAGTGCCTGCTCGGGAATCATCAGGGCGTCGATATCCTGTTTGAGCAGGGTGACGGTGAGAAACATGCCGGCCCTCAACTTGCCTTCCGCATTCGGGATTTCCGAGCGGATCATGATGGTGCGGCTTACCGGGTCGACCCGTGAATCGATTGCGGTGACGTTTCCTTCAAATTCCTCGTGTGTCCAGGCGGCGCTGCGGGCCACGATATGAAGACCTTTTTCTATACGTGACAGGAATACCTCGGGAATATCAAAGTCAACCTTGATGGAACTGGTGTCATCCAGCGTCGTGATCTCGGTTGTAGGATTGACCAGGCTGCCTATACTGACATGGCGTAATCCCAGCCATCCTGAAAAGGGCGCCCTGATAACGGTATCCTCCACGCGTGCTTCGGCGGCGGCAACGGCGGCACGGTCGGCCTCCCGCTGGGCTTCGAGTTGCTGCAATTGGGATTCGGCCACGGCGTTGGTCTTGAAAAGTTGCTGTGAACGCCGGTATTGGGCAGTCGAGTCAACCAGTCTTGCGCGGGCCGAGGCGAGTTCGGCCAATGGCTCAACATTTTCCAGTTCAACCAGCACGTCGCCGGCGTTTACGTACTGGCCCTCGTCGAATTTGATGGACGTGATCCGGGCGACAATTTCGGGATAAATGGACACCGCTTCGTTGGCGGATGCGTTACCAAGTGCTTCAACGGCCAGCGGGAAGGGCTTGACGGCCGCCTCGGCGACCACCACAGCAGGCGCTGCGGGACCCTGTGCTTCTACCGGCATGATGATTGCCATCGCCAGCATCAAGGCAAAAATAAACTTATACATAATCAGCGACTTCCGGTAAGGGTTGAGGGGGTCGTTAACACGCAAAGCACCCGTGTGAGCCCGATATCACTAAATCGTTTACAGCATGAAAAAGCCATTGAATTGTATACTAAAAGTGTAACCCCGCATATTTTAAACATCACTAGAGGGTCTTTGTTGCCGTGCTGAAACAGATGTCTTTGGTGATGTTTTCTCAGTGATCCAGCCGATGGGCCCGCGCCAGGCCCTGACTGATGAATTCGGGCAGGTTTGTGAGATTGTGAATGATGAAGTCCGCACCGAGGTCTTCAACCGGCATCGAACGGTAACCCCAGGGGACAACGCCCGCCAGGGCGCCGGCAGCCCTGGCGGCATGCACATCGTGCACCGAGTCGCCGATCATGATCCCTGCACTGGGGTCGGTGGCCAGTTGGTGAAAACACGTCTGCAGGGGAAGCGGATCGGGTTTTCGAGCGGCCGTGCTGTCACCGCCAACCACGCTGCTGAAAAAACCGGCCAGCTCCAGCGTTTCAAGAATCTGGGTGGTGAAGGCCCGCGGTTTGTTGGTGCACACCCCCATGGGAATATTCATGGCGCGCAGCCGTTTCAGGGTTTCAACCACGTGCGGGTAAGGCCGGGTGCGGTCCGTGGCGCAGGCACGGTACTCGTCCACGAACATGGCGACCAATTGCTCGAGTTGCGGGACATCCAGCCGCATGCCAACAGCATTAAAACCGCGCTCCACCAGTTTGGGTACACCATTGCCGATCATGGTCCGCACCCGGGCGACCGGGTGACCGGCGAATCCGCGCCTGTCCAGTACGTTGTTCAGCGCCGTCGTAAGGTCGGGCGCTGAATCAACCAGTGTGCCGTCGAGGTCCCAGACGATGGCCTCAGGCAGCGACATTCAGCTGTTTCCGCCATTGCGGGTAAAGCGCATCGGCGTCTGCGGGGAAGCTTTCAAAGGCGCGGGCAAGTTCCTGGTGCTCACGGGCATACTCGACGGGGTCGGCACCGGCGCGCCAACAGGCTTCGGCCTGGCGTAATGATTTGGCCCCCGCTGCCGGCCCATCAACATGACCGTAACTGCCGCCACCTGCGGTCAGCACCAGGTTTGAATGCCCCAGGTTTTCAAAGAAACCGGGTATGCGAAGGGCGTTCATGCCGCCTGAGACAATCGGTGTTGTAGGATTCATACCCAGCCACTCCTGGTGGTAATACGGCCCGTCGGCGCTGTCTCTTTCAATCATGTATGCGATCCCGCGATCATCTGCTTCACCTTCCATCTTGCCATAGCCCATGGTTCCCACGTGGATACCCGAGGCACCCTGCAGGCGAGCCATCTTGGCCAATACAAATGCAGTATAACCGCGTTTTGAAGATGGAGAGGTTACCGCGCCATGACCCGCCCTGTGATAGTGCAGGTACTGGTTTGGAAACTGCCGCCTGGCGGTGGTAATGGCCGCCGGCCCGGCGACGTAGCCATCGACCAGGAAGGCCACGTGATCGGCATTCTCGGCAAAGGTTTCAAGGATGAACTCGCCGCGAGCGACCATCTCGTGATAGTCATCGGCGGTGATGTTGGCGGAAAACAGCTTGGCTTCGCCGGTTTTATCCTGGGCGCGGCGCATGGCGTCCGCCACTAAAGTAATGGTCTCTTTCAGTGGCGCAAACAACTGGTTGCCCTGGGGTTCATCATTCTTGATGAAGTCGCCGCCCAGCCAGAAATCGTAGGCGGCATTGGCAAAGGGCCGGGGGCGCAAGCCAAGCTTGGGCTTGATGATGGTGCCGACGATAAATCCGCCGTCTTTGACAGGCCGCCCGAGTACGCGCCACAGGTCGGAAATCGTGGTGGCCGGCCCGTCAAACAGCCGCAGGTAGGCCGGCGGCACCCAGAAATCGTGCATCTTGGCATAGGCCACGTCACCCATTCCCTGGTTGTTGCCAATCGCCAGTGTCAGAAATGAGGCCAGCATCGCCCGCCCGTCGATAATATTGCGATCGAACAGTTCGATCGGGTAAGCGAGTTTCATCAATTCCTTTTTCTCATCGATTTCATAAACCAGCGCATCGACGCCCCTGGTGAAGTCATCGGTGGTGGAAACCGAAACATTGGTGCCGGTGGAGGACTCCGCGGCGAAGTGCGCGGCGGTTTCCAGGTAGCCACCATAACCGGGCTTGGGTTTCATGTGATAGGCAACCAGTACGTGCCTGCCTGCGTCGATCAGGTCGGGCTCTTGCAAGCCAAGATCTGCATATCGGTTGGATTGGTCCATTTTTTACTCCTGAATAAGTCTGGTAGTTAAAAGAAATAGTTTTACAGCGCCCTGCGGCGGCGTTCCATCAGGCGCAGAATCATCGGCGTGAGGATCAGTTGCATGGCAATGGCCAGTTTTCCGCCGGGAATCACGATGGTATTCGCACGTGACATAAAGCTGCCGTTGATCATTGAGATCAGATAGGGAAAGTCGATACCGCGCGGGTTGGCAAAGCGGATCACCACCATGGATTCCTCTGCCGTTGGGATGTATCGCGCGATAAAAGCATTCGAGGTGTCAACGGTTGGAATGCGCTGAAAATTGATATCCGTCTCGGTAAACTGCGGGCAGATATAGCTGATGTAATCCGGCATGCGCCGCAAAATGGTATCCCGGATGGCTTCAGTGGAATACCCACGGCTGGCCTTGTCGCGCTGGATCTTCTGTATCCATTCCAGGTTGATGACAGGCACAACACCGATCTTGAGGTCACAATACTGGGCGACGTTGACTTCCTCGGTGACCACGGCGCCATGCAGGCCTTCATAGAACAGTAATTCGGTATCCTCTGGAATCCCCCGCCAATCGGTAAATTGCCCGGAGGGGGTGCCATGCAATGCAGCTTCCTGATCGTCGTGCACGTAATTGCGGATACGGCCGGCGCCATTTTCGCTGAACTGCTTAAAGACATTCTCAAGGTCTTCCAGGCGGTTGGCCTCGGGGCCAAAATGACTGAAATGGTTATTGCCTTTTTCAGCCTCTGCCTGCATCACGGCTTTCATATCGCTGCGGTTGTAACGGTGGAAAGCATCGCCCTCGATGGCGGTGGCCCTGATGCCCTCGCGTAAAAAAATTCGGTCGAATGTCTCTTTTACCGAGGTGGTTCCCGCTCCTGAAGAGCCAGTGACAGAAATGATGGGATGTTTAACAGACATGTTTTTCTCCTTCACTCAGTGGCGCAACAAGGTGCGGTTTCTAAATAATTGGGGACGATGATGGGATGGGTTCAGACCGGCGTAATACTGTTCCACCAGCTCAACTTCGTGTTTGGAGCCAAATATCATCGGCACTCGCTGGTGGATGTTCTGTGGCTGAATGCTCATTATGCGTTGGTCACCGGTGGTCGCTGAACCGCCGGCCTGTTCAATCAGCATGGCGATCGGGTTGCATTCATAAACCAGGCGCAGACGACCGCTTGCATAACCTTTGCGAATATCGGCCGGGTAAAGAAAAATTCCTCCGCGCGAAAGAATGCGATGACACTCGGCGACCAGCGAAGCGATCCAGCGCATGTTGTAGTTACAACCGTGCGGTCCATCTTCACCTTCGAGACAATCATCCACGTAGGCACGGATATGACCATCCCACTGACGGGAGTTTGAGCTGTTGATGGCAAACTCAGTGGTATTTGGAGATACTGCAACGTCGCGCCTGGTCAGGCGGAATTCCCGGGTTAACGGGTCCAGTATAAATATCATCGTGCCCTCACCCATGCTTAAAACCAGCGCGGTTTGTGGTCCGTAAATCACGTAGCCTGCAGCCAATTGGGCAGTTCCGGGCTGAAGCAGGCGGCAGGGGTCTTCGAGGTTGCCGGCATCCTGGTTGATGCCCGAGGGCATGATGGAGAATATTGTGCCAACTGAAAGATTGGTATCAATATTGGAAGAGCCGTCCAGGGGGTCGGTGGCGACAAATAGCGGCGCGCCATGGTTAATAGGGCGGGGATCGCGCAGTTCTTCAGAAACAAGACAGGAAACCGGTGCCGCGTAGAGTGCCTCAATAATCAGGTCATTGGCGATCAGGTCCAGAGCCTTTTGTGTGTCGCCGTCGCTATTGTCCCCTTGCTCTGCATCCAGTTCACCCGCAAGTGGCCCACGTGCCACCAGTGCAGATATTTCAATGCATGCAGCAGCCACAGCTTCAATGGTTTCGGCCACCGCGAGTCGTATCTCTGAACCTGCCGCCCAGACCGCCAGGTAATCTTTCAAACCGGGATGAATGCTCATCGATACCTCCTGCATGATATGTCGTGTTACACGGGATGTGCTTAATACTTGATTAAGAGGCAGTATAGAGTCGTCAATGCCCCGCCCGTAATATGCATACGGGGGGTGAGATGATGGTTTTATGGGTAGGTAAAAAACCACCCAAAAGTGAGTTTGGGCGATTTCTGAGGGCTGGAAGCGCGCCCGTTTAACTGTTCAGATACAGCGCTATGGCCTGCCCGCGGTTGGTGACGCTGAGCTTCTCGAAGAGGTTCCTGATGTGGTATTTCACGGTATTGGTGGAGACCGATTTCTCAGCCGCGATTTCCTTGTTGGTTCGCCCCGCCGCCAGCGAGGACAGTATTTCAAGCTCGCGTTTGGTCAGGGTGGAAATGGGGTTTGCATTGATCCGGCTGACATCCAGGTAGGGAAACACCATGCGGTTACGCGCCACTTGTGCAATGACATCCAATAGATATTCCGGCTCCTCATTCTTGGAGACAAAAGCAGCACCGCCATGGGCCAAAACATGTGCAGGTACGGTTTCACTTTCGATACCGGAGTAAACAACCACCCGTGGCCCATGGGGACGGGCATTGAGGTGATCCAGTATAAAGCGTGCATCACCCGGCGGAATAATCCAGCCTGCCACTGCTACGTCGACCTTGACCGAGCCGGCTTTTTGCAGAAACTCGTCGGCATTTTTACAGATACACACCACTTCAAAGCGCTGGTCCTGGCCCAACAATGTCTTTAGAGCGGTTCGCATTAATGGGCTCTTGTCGGCGATACCGACGAGGATGGGTTTGCGCGGCTTCAACTGTTGATCATGTTTGCTGACCATGGCTTCATTTTACCTCAAAGCCAAACCGGCGACACTTAAAACTCCGTGCTTTTTGCGCCACCTGAGAAGGTTGGCGTGTACATGGGTTCTTTTTACTGGTGCGTGGCCCTGGGCCATTTTTTTGGCGGTATCGCTGGTGGTTTACAAGCCTTGGGTGACAACAAAACTGAAGGCTTCAGCGGCGGGAGAGCCGGCAACTTTCATGCGTATCCCGTAATCCATTGAAGCACCGACGACATCAAGGTGCCGTCGGGAAACGGGTTTTGTCGAATTACTTAAGCAGTGACAGGAATACCCCTGCCGCCATTGCAGAGCCGATAACCCCGGCCACGTTCGGGCCCATCGCTGCCATCAGCGGGTTGACCTTGCCATCGGTTTCATCGGAGACAAATTTCTGAACCACACGCGCTGCCATAGGGACCGCTGAAACACCGGCGGCGCCGATACATGGATTGATTTTTTTGCCCTTGGGCAGGAACAGGTTGATCAGTTTTGCAAAGATGATTCCGCCGGCCGTGCTGAAGACAAAGGCCACCGCACCGAGACCGAAAACCATCAGGGTCTGGGTTGTCAGGAAATGATCCGCCTTCATTGTTGCGCCGACTGAAATACCGAGGAAAATCGTCACGATGTCAATAAGGGAGCCGCCTGCGGTCTTCTTGAGACGGTCGGTGACGCCGCTTTCACGAATCAGGTTGCCAAACATCAGCATGCCGATCAGCGGGCCACTTGAAGGTACTGCGAGCACCGTGATGGCAACGGTGCAAATCGGAAACCAGATAACGGCCCGCTTTGATACCGGGTTTGCCTGCGGCACCGGAATATTTCTCTCCTTGCGGGTTGTCAGCAGACGCATGATCGGTGGCTGGATAATCGGCACCAATGCCATATAACTGTACGCCGCGAGTGCAACCGGGCCGAGCAGATGGGGCGCCAGTTGGGCAGACAGGAAGATCGAAGTCGGGCCATCAGCTCCGCCGATGATACCGATGCTGGCGGCCTCCTTCGGACTGAACCCGAACAGGTAGGCTGCGCCAAGCGCAGCAATAAAAATGCCCATTTGCGCTGCGGCGCCCAACAGGAAGGTCAATGGACGGCCCAATAGTGGTTTGAAGTCAGTCAGAGCACCAACGCCCAAAAAAATGATCGGTGGCAGCAGTTCTGTTTTCACGCCACCGTTGTAGATCATGCCGATGATGCCTGTGTCATAGGAACTCATTTCAGCCATGGGGAAATTGGCCAACAAAATGCCAAAGCCGATGGGGATCAATAACAATGGTTCGTATTGCTTGCGTATGGCCAGGAATATCAGGCCGCCGGCCAGGCAGTACATGAAAATACTATCCAGGCCGACCTGGATCAGGCCCGACTGCCGGTACAGTTCTAAGAAGGCATCCATGGTTTTCGCCTTGTCAGGAGATGGTCAGAATGGACTGGGATGCGTCGATTTCATCACCGATTCTGACGTCCACAGTCACGACAGTTCCTTCGCAAGGCGCCTTGATATCGTGCTGGGCCTTCATGGCTTCAACCGATGCCACCACCATACCCTTGGTCACTTTATCTCCGGGTTTGACCAGTACATCGATCACCTCAACCTCTCCGCCGAAGCCTGAGAATATTTGGGTGTCTTCATTGGACGCGGGGGCTTGCGGGGCAGGGGAGCTGGCTTTCCCTTCAGTAACCACCGATGGCTCGACGGTTACCACAAAGGTCCTTGTTTTTCCGCCTTCCTTGACGGTGCACGTCGAGGTAACAGGTCCTGCCGGGGCCGCCACAACCGGGGCCGTGGCCGCAACAGGCGCAGCTTGCTGCTCCTTCTTCTTCAGCGGTATATCGATCTTGCCCTTGCCGGTCAGCAGCTTGATGCCCTCATTCAGTTCCATCTTCTTGCCGGGTACCATGGTGGACAATACCAGGAACAGATTGCGGTCATTGACAGGAAGATTGCGCTCTTCCAATGCCTTCCTGGCGGGTTCAATGTTGTTGGGCGCGGCTTCCAGCGGATCACCTTCAAACACCGGCATTCCCAGTTGCTCTGCAGCTATCCTGACAACCTCGGGGTCGGGCTTTAACGGGGTTTCGCCAAAATAACCCAAAACAGACCGGCCATAACCTGACTCGATCTTCTCCCAACGACCAAACATGACGTTATTAAATGCCTGCAGCCAGTAAAACTGACTGCCTGGTGTGACACTGCTCCAGGCGCCGCCGGACTTGACCACGACCGGGAATTCTTTCAGCACATCTCCATACTTGTGGATGATGCCGGCTTTAACCATCATGTGCACGTTCGGGCCGATCGCGCCACCGGGCATCGGGAAGCCAACAACACGGGCATCGGCGGTGGTGGTGGTCGGGTTAAATGCATAGTCCTTCATGCCTTCTTCGAGCAGGGATTCGATCTCCGGCATGGCGTCGACATTGATATCAAGCGAGTAACCGGTGCCTTTCAGTGCGTGTGCGACCGAGCGAACATCCGGTTGCACGGTTCCGCTGGCCATGGGCCGTACCGAACAATCAACACCGTCGACCCCACCGTGGATACCGGCCATGTAACAGGCCACCGCCATGCTGGCGGTATCATGTGTGTGCATCCAAAGGGGCATGTCCGGAGGCATGATCTTCTTAAGGCCCACGGCGGTATCGTAGATGGTCTTCGGATCGGTGGTGCCGCTGGCGTCCTTCAGGCAGATGGAATCGATTTGCACATCACCTTCAAGCAGACGTTTGCCGATATCAATGTAAAAATCGGCGGTATGGACCCTGTCGTCTTCAAACGGCAGACCCATCAATGCGATGCAAGCCTGGTGATGCATGCCGGCAGCCACGATGGGCCGGCCGGTGTTTATCATGTTGCGCACATCGTTCATGAAATCAAAGTTACGGTCCCAGGTGGTTCCTGCGCCCGCCATCAAACGTCCCTGCAGTTCAAGTGCTTCAATGGACTGGGTGGTCAGGGTCACACCGGAAACCGAACGTGTCAGTATTTGCAGCTCGACATCCGGTCCCACCGCTGCACGCATTTTGTCCATGGTTTCAAACGGATTTTCACCAAGGTAAAACATCGGTGCCTGGAACCGTGCCCCGCCTCCAAATTCGATATGCCTGATGCCGGCCTTTGCCGAAGCCTCCATTGCGGGCAGGAAATCCTGCAACCGGGCCTTGCCCCCAAAAGAACTCTGCAAACCGTCTCGGAAAGGCGTGAACATGACTTTGATTTTTTTGGGTGATTCGGTGAAAATCATTTTCTTATTTCCTCGATCTTTGTGACTTCTTTGTCCGGGTAAATTGAGCGGTAAGTGGCAGTGATTGCGGCGATGGTGGTGCTGTCATCCTCTTCCAGTACAGGGAACAGGCGTGTAAGTCCCAGCATCATGACGGAGAGTACGGAAAGCAATAAGAAGATCAAAATAAATGCCGTTATACAGATGCTTAGAACGCTGATTTCGGACATTGCATTTTTCCTCTGCTTGATTCTTCGTATATGCTCGGCAATTATACCGGATCAGAATAATTCTCGTATGATAAATCCGGTCATATTTAACCAGTTAAATCAATTGGATATAATCAAATATGCCTTCTTTTGATCTATGTCACGTCATAAGGAACAAAAGATTTCACAGCTGTTAGGTATCAACAAAAGGTTTTCAGCCTTAATTACGGGCTTTAACCATGCTTCATGATGCGGGCTTTCTGCCGTTCCCAGTCGCGGTCTTTCTGGTCGGCACGTTTGTCATGCGCCTTTTTACCCTTGGCGATACCGATCTCAACCTTGACCTTGCCATGTGACCAGTAAATGGCAGTGGGGATGACTGTAAAACCCTTGCGATCTACCATCCCGGTAAGGCGGTCGATCTCGCGGCGGTGCAACAGTAACTTGCGTGTTCTCGTGGGGTCGGGTGTGATGTGGGTGGATACGGTTTGCAAAGGGTCGATTCTGCAGCCAAACAGAAAAGCCTCGTTGTCCTTCAGCAGCACATAACTGTCAGCAAACTGCACGCGTGAGTCACGAAGTGATTTTACTTCCCATCCTTCCAGGGACAATCCCGCCTCGATTCTTTCATCAATGTGGTACTCGAACCGGGCACGTTTGTTCAGGGCGATTGTTTTGCCGCCTTTCTGGGTCTTTTTATTCATATCTACCTTCCAGCCAATCACACATTTTACTTGGTGTGACGCAATTGCACCATTGCCCGTGAACCGGAATGATTGTTATCGTGTAAAATCAGTCAATCGCTGAAATTGGGAATCTATGAAAATAGCAAGAACGGCACTGGTCACTCACAGTGCATCAGACATGTACAGGCTGGTCGAAGATGTGCCGGCCTATCCGCAATTCCTGAGTTGGTGCCAAGGGACCGAGGTTCATGAACAGAATGATGTTTTGCAGAAAGCTTCGCTGACGGTTCTGGTTGCCGGGGTCAAACAGCAATTCACCACCATGAATACCCTGGTGATAGGCGAGTTGATTGAAATGCGATTGCTAAAAGGCCCGTTTCGAAATTTGCAGGGCAGTTGGCGTTTTGTTCAGCTGGGTGAAGACGGTTGTAAAATCAGCCTCGAGTTGGATTTTGAGATGAATAACGGCGTCATGGCCAAAATGTTTGGTAAGGGGTTCGGCAAGGTGGCAGACCGCCTGGTGGACGATTTCTGCAAAAGGGCAGAACAGGTTTACACGGTGTGAGTGGGGGGGGCAAACATTCGGCAATTCATGTTGAAGTGGTATTGGCCATGCCTGAAAGGCAGGAATTACGGTCGATAGAAATGACCGCTGGTTCAACGGTTGCCGAGGCTGTTCTGAAATCGGGATTGCCGGATCTGTTTGAGGGATTTGAACTGGACCTTAACAGGCTGGGCATTTTCGGCCATAAAGTCAGTGCCGACCAGTTGCTCCATGATGGCGACAGGGTTGAGATTTATCGTCCGCTGATCGCCGACCCCAAGGAGGTCAGGCGCCAACGTGCTTTAAATCAGAACGAAGCAAATTCACAAAAATAAGCCTGCTCACAGGCAGGCCGGCAGGTTTCTATTCCTTACCCGGTTCCGTCACAGGAACGGTAATACCCACGACTTTAAGTTCTTTCTCCAGCTTCCGCAGGGCTGCCAGGGCTTCATTATAGGTGTCGTATTCACCTGATCGAACCTGGTGACGGGTACCCAGTCCGGGAACGATCTGCTCTTCCAGCTTGGCCGGGTAACCCTTCGACCTGACTTTCTCTGCGAATTCGAGCGCCTGTTCACGGGTGTTGAAGGCGCCCAACTGCAAGGTCCAGTGAATTACGCCGTCAACGGTAACCAGTTGTGTCTGCTTGGCGGTTTCGAGATCGTCGATGTCGGCGACGGCCGACCTGGTTTCGGCAAGCGCCTTGATATCGCCGCCTGTGGAATCGCCCACGCCCTCGGTTTCTGTCAATACGCCATTTTCAAACTTCAGCGTCACGAGCCGGCGCACAGGTTCACCACCACGACGGCTCAACATGGATATATAATCCCAACGGTCCTGGTGGAAGGGGTCATGGATGGCAGGGGTGCCGAGCAGGTAGGCGACCTGTTTTTTGGTCATGCCTAATTCCAATTGATCCAGATCTTCCTGCTCATGGGCATTGCCCTGCTGAACATTTTGCTTGTAGATCACATTGCAACCCGTGTTTAAAATAAGGGTTGTCATCAGGGCAATAAACAGGTTCCTGGTCATTTGGTTCCTTCAGTTTTAACTGGTACATAAGATCAAGGCCGTGAATGATACAATAGTACGCAGCCATTCAGAACAGCTAGTGCGAAATTATTAACAACAGGATAAAAATGTGAATAGTGGAAACCTAAGGAAAGTCGGATTAAAAGTAACCCAGCCGAGAAAACGAATACTCGAATTGCTGGAAGAGGCGGGTAATAAGCACGTCACCGCTGACGATATTTACAGGGTACTGATGAAGGCCGGTGACGACGTTGGCCTGGCCACGGTGTACCGTGTATTGAACCAGTTTGAAACTGCGGGACTGGTGGTAAAACACAATTTCGAAGGTGGACAGGCATATTACGAACTTGACTCGGGTGACCACCACGACCACATGGTCTGTGTTGAAACCGGTAAGGTTGTCGAGTTTTCAAATGAAGAGATCGAAAGGCTGCAGGCAGAAATTGCCGCCAGTCATGGATTCGATATCGTAGATCACAGCCTGGTGATTTACGTGCGCCCCAATAAAGACTGAAAAGACTGACGGGTTTATTGGAGGAGGGGATCAGGCCTGGAGAATCAGGCCTGTGTCTTATCTGCCTGCCGGGCATTTTCCAGCAGTTCAGCCGCATGAAGGCGGCTTTGTTCAGATACATTTCCACTCAACATGCGTGCGATTTCATCCACCCTGTCTTCATTGGACAATAAAACCGTGTTGACCATGGTTGAGTCTTTCTCAGTGCCCTTGTGAACCTTTAACTGGCTGGCTGCGCAAACGGCAACCTGCGCCAGGTGAGTCACACACAAGGCCTGTCCGCTGCCCCTAAGCCGGTTGCTGGATAAGCGCCGAAGTAATTTTCCAACCGCGTTGGCGGTGTCACCACCAATCCCGGCATCCACTTCGTCAAACACCTGCGTGGTGGCCTGGCTGCCGCCCGCCGCCGCCACCTTGATGGCCAGGCTGATACGTGAAAGCTCGCCACCCGAGGCAATCTTGCTCAGAGGGCCGGGAGCATGTCCGGGGTTGGCGCTGATCAATATGTGAATTTCATCGTCACCGCGCATCGAGGGCGCGGCGCCCGGGATTAATTTTGCCACCATCTCAAATGAACCGCCGGCCATGCCGAGTTCAGCCATTAACTTATTTACCCTGCCGGACAACACCGAAGCGTGTTTAACACGCGCCCTGTTCAACTGGATGGCCGATTCACGATAGATAGCCAGTTGCTTTTCCAGTTGCTGTTGCAGGGATTTGTGTAGCTGGTCGGCAGTACCCGCACGCTCAATCCGTCCGGCCAGCTTGTCCCGGACCACCTCCATTTCATCCATGCGTACCCGGTGTTTGCGGGCCAGGTCGTGGATGCGTCCCAGCGTGGCCGCCACCTGCTCAAAGCGATCCGGGTCAAGTTCCACGCGGTCATAAGCAGTCCGCAGCGATTGACTGGCTTCATTGCAGTTGACCAGCGCTTCGTCGAGCATCTGGCAGGCTTCTGCAATGTTTTTATCCAGTGATGTAAATTCCCGTAACCGGTTCAAAGCCTGGTGGATATCCGCGTTGATACCGGCGCTGATCCCGGGTGACTCGGGTTCAAGCAGTTCCAGGCCATGCGACAATGCTTCCAGCAGACTTCCGCCGGCGGCCAGGCGGTCATGTTCGTTTTGTAATCTGTTGATGGCATCGGCAGACAGGTCGTACTGCTGCATTTCCTCCAGCTGGAATGTTAAAAAATCCATGTCGGTCGAAGAAACCGAGGCCTCATTCTCGAGTGACGCAAGTTCGTCGCTGACAGCCTGCCAGTTTTTGAATGCCGTTTTCACGGCATCCAGCTGGCTCGAGTAATCGCCGCTTCTGTCCAGCAGCTTAAACTGCTCTGAGGGCTTGTTTAAACGCAGGTGTTCGTTCTGGCCATGTATCTCAACCAGCAGGTGACCCAGCGATTGTATCTGTGCAACCGTAACGGGTGACCCATTGATAAACGCACGGGAGCGCCCGTTGCTGCTGATGGTCCTGCGTAACAGGCAGCTGTCATCGGTGGCCAATTCGGCATCCTGCAGCCATTTTAGGGCCTCGGCATTGTTCGATACCCTGAATTCTGCGGTTAATTCCGCACGCTCTGCACCTGTGCGCACCCAGGCCGCGTCAGAGCGGTCGCCGAGCAGCAGGCCAAGGGCGTCAACCAGGATGGATTTGCCAGCGCCGGTTTCACCGGTGATCGCCGTGAATCCACCCGGAATTTCCAGCTCTAGCTCCGGTATGATGGCGAAGTTTCTGATGTGAAGATGACTGAGCATATTTAGGGCGTTCTCTCAATGTTCCCGCTGGTCGGCAGCCTTGCGGTTTTTTCAATGGCATTTTTATAAAAATCCGACAGGTGACTAGTATCGCTGCTTGAATCGTCGATGCCAATCCCCATATCAGGGCGTGAGGTGGGGATAGAAAAGATAGCCTCCCGCAAACCAGGAGCAAAAATAGTGACTGAACACGAAAATGACAATGCGCAAAACACTGAAAATAATGAGGAACAAGTTCTTGACGAATCCGTAGAAACTGCCGCGGATAGCGGGGAGAGTTCTGAAGAAAAGGATCCGATTGAAGTTCTTAGAGAAGAGTTACTGAATGCCCGGCAGGCTGAGGCGGAGGCCAGGCAGGATATGTTGCGTATGCAGGCTGATATGGAAAACCTGCGTAAGCGACTGGTGCGTGAACACGAAAAAACCCGTAAACGGACACTGGAGCGGTTCATGAATGACCTGCTACCGGTCCGTGACAGCCTCGAGCGTGGGCTGGATGCGGCAGAGGATCCTGCCGCCACCATAGAGGCGTTGAAAGAGGGCAAACAGCTGATCATGAAAATGCTGGTCAAGGTCATGAGTGACCATGGTTTGCAGACCATCGACCCGATTGGGGAAGCTTTTGATCCGGAAAAACATGAAGCCATGACCATGGTGCCTTCAGCTGAGCATGATGAAAACACCGTGATTGATGTGCTGGAAAAGGGTTACCAGTTACACGATCGTTTGATCAGGCCGGCCAAGGTGGTTGTGTCAAGGAAACCCTGATGGCGAACTGCCTGGCCTTGAGGGCCACTCAGCGGTGCCGGGCGTTGAAATGTGTCGCACAGACCCCATCTTTGAGACATCGAATTAATAGTCTAGTTTTGGAGAGTTTATAATGAGCAAAATAATAGGAATTGACCTGGGTACCACCAATAGTTGCGTCGCAGTTATGGAAGGTGGTGAGCCCCGTGTCATCGAAAATGCGGAGGGTGATCGCACGACCCCTTCAATCGTCGCCTTCACCAAAGATGGTGAAGTGCTGGTCGGGCAGTCTGCAAAACGTCAGGCGGTCACCAATCCGAACAATACCCTGTTTGCCATCAAGCGTCTGATCGGGCGTAAGTTTGATGAGGACGTGGTGCAGAAGGACATCGACCTGGTACCTTACAAGATTGTCAAGGCCGACAACGGCGATGCGTGGGTTGAGGCAGGCGGCAAAAAAATGGCCGCTCCCGAGATATCTGCCCGCGTATTGATGAAAATGAAGAAAACCGCCGAGGATTATCTTGGTGAACCCGTTACCGAAGCCGTAATTACCGTACCGGCATATTTTAACAACCACCAGCGACAGGCCACTGAAGATGCCGGTAAGATCGCCGGCCTGAAAGTACGTCGTGTTATCTCCGAGCCCACCGCTGCGGCATTGGCTTTTGGTGTTGACAAGAAGGGTGGCGAGCGCAAGGTGGCGGTATACGATCTCGGTGGTGGTACCTTTGATGTATCCATTATCGAAATTGCAGATGTTGATGGCGAGCACCAGATCGAAGTGCTTTCAACCTCCGGTGATACTTTCCTGGGTGGTGAAGACTTTGACAAGCGCGTCATAGATTACCTGGTATCCGAATTCAAGAAAGACCAGGGCGTTGATCTGAAAAACGATCCACTGGCCCTGCAGCGTCTGAAAGAGGGTGCCGAGCGCGCCAAGATCGAACTGTCAACGACCGAGCAGACCGAAATCAATCTGCCCTATATCACGGCCGATGCCAGTGGTCCCAAGCACCTGAACATCAAGCTGACCCGTGCCAAGCTCGAGTCTTTGGTGGAAGACCTGGTTAAAAAGACCATTGGTCCCTGCCGCACGGCGCTGGATGATGCCGGCCTTAAAGTCAGTGATATCGCTGATGTTATTCTGGTCGGTGGCCAGACCCGTATGCCGATGGTACAAAAAGCGGTTACCGAGCTGTTTGGCAAAGAGCCACGCCGCGACGTGAATCCTGATGAAGCCGTTGCCCTGGGCGCCGCTGTTCAGGGTGGTGTATTGTCCGGTGAAGTGAAAGACGTTCTGCTGCTGGACGTTACCCCGTTGTCCCTTGGTATTGAAACCATGGGTGGGGTGATGACCAAACTGATTGAAAAGAACACCACGATCCCGAGCAAGGCATCGCAGATATTCTCAACCGCTGAAGATAACCAGACTGCCGTTACCGTGCACGTGTTACAGGGCGAGCGTGAAATTGCGAGCGCCAACAAATCCCTGGCGCGTTTCGACCTGGCCGGCATTGCGCCCGCGCAACGCGGTATGCCGCAGATCGAAGTGACCTTTGATATCGACGCCAATGCCATCATGCACGTCAGCGCCAAAGATAATGCCACCGGCAAAGAACAGCGCATCGAGATCAAGGCCGGTTCCGGTTTAACGGATGAAGAGATCGACAAGATGGTGCAGGACGCCGAGGCGCATGCCGAGGAAGACCGCAAGTTCCACGAAACGGTCACCGCGCGCAACAGCGCTGACGCCATGGTTCACGCCACCCGTTCCAGCATGAAGGAAATGGGTGAAAAGCTGGGTGAAAATGATCGTAAGAACATTGAGGCCGCGATTGAAGGCGTTGAAGAAGCCATGAAGAGCGACAACAAGGACGCCATTGATGCAGCCACCACCAAGCTGACCGAAGCTGCGCAGGTGATTTACCAGCAAGCAGCTGCGGAGGCCCAGGCCAGCGAAGGCAGTGGTGAATCTTCTGCCGAAACAGCGGCCGATGACGTTGTTGACGCCGAGTTTGAAGAAGTCGACGAGAAGAAGGACGAGAACAAGTAATTTTTTCTCCTCCAGCGCTCCAGCAAAAACCCCGGCAACTGCCGGGGTTTTTTTATGGTTTTAATGCGAATGTCGCGGCAGGACAAGCCATGCCGATGGCCGCAGAGGCCGGAGCCGGGGCCGGTATCGGTGAAACACTGCCTGGGTTATCGTTTGGCATTGAACACGTTCCCGACCTGCTCACTGGCGTGTCATCGGCCTGCTCCGCGCAGCTTTGGCCGGTGATGCACATGTGATGAGCATGCTGGAATTTGAAATAGTCGCTTGAATTAGCTTCATACTGACCTCAAATCAGGTTCAGATTAAAAAATACACCTGCACAGATCTCATAAATATGGCAAAACGTGATTATTACGAAGTACTCGGTGTTTCGCGTACGGCGGACCAGGCAGAGCTTAAAAGAGCCTACAGAAAGCTCGCAATGAAGTTCCACCCTGACCGCAATCCGGAAGATGAGGATGCCCAGGAGCGCTTCAAAGAGGCACAGGAAGCCTATGATGTGCTGAAAAATGATCAGAAGCGTTCTGCTTACGATCAGTTCGGTCATGCCGCGAGCGGCCCGGGAGCGCGGGGGCCTTCGGGTTTTGGAGGTGACGTCGGCGATATTTTTGGTGACATGTTCGGCGATATCTTTGGTAACCGTGGCGGACGTGGCGGTTCGCGTCAACAGCGCGGTTCTGATCTGCGGTTTGCCATGGACCTTGACCTTGAAGAAGCCGTGGTCGGTATTACCCGTGAAATCCGCATACCAACCATGGGCAGTTGTACAACCTGCGACGGAAGCGGTGCCGAAGATGGTCAAAAAACCACGTGCGACACCTGTGGCGGTGTGGGCCAGGTGCGTATGCAGCAGGGCATTTTCTCGGTTCAGCAAACCTGTCCCGCATGCCAGGGCATGGGCCAGATGATCAAGAACCCGTGTAAAACCTGTCATGGACAGGGCCGGGTGCGCGAGACGAAAACACTGTCGGTGAAGATTCCGGCGGGTGTCGATACCGGTGATCGCATCAGGTTGGCGGGTGAAGGCGAAGCCGGTATGACAGGCGCGCCTGCGGGTGACCTGTATGTAGAGGTGCGTGTACGCCCCCATAGTCTGTTCGAACGTGACGGAGACGACCTTTACTGCGAGGTGCCCATCCATTTTACCACCGCCGCCATCGGCGGGGAGCTGGAAATACCGACCTTGAACGGCCAGGTGAAATTGAAGATACCGGAAGGGACGCAAACCGGGCGCATGTTCAGGTTACGCGGCAAGGGTGTTAAATCCGTCCGCAGTCACCGCCAGGGCGACCTGATGTGCAAAGTGGTGGTCGAAACACCGGTCCGTCTTTCCAAGGAACAGAAAAAGCTGCTCAAGCAGTTCCAGGAATCATACGAATCCAGCAAAACCGATCACAACCCCAAATCCAGCTCATGGTTGGGTGGCGTCAAGGAGTTCTTTGACCGTATGACCTCGTGAGTGTTTCAAGTTAGCCTCTTCGGCCCCAAGTGAGCTTAAAGTCTGCTGAAAGCCCGTTTCAGACAGGTTTAAGTAGCGTCGTGCTAAGTTGTAACGGTCAGGTGGTTACTCCCCCCCTAAGTCACCTGATGTTTTATAAGCCCGAGGATGAAGGATCTCCTCGTAGTCGGCAGCCGCCCCCACGGTCATGCTGACTTCGGCCTGGCGCCGCAGGGTCGCCGTGCGGCGCCTTCTCAAAAACACCTCAGGCTTCGCCCAACGGTTGAAAAACACACTGCTTTTGGCGCCTGAATTTGAAATGGAGTAGCAATTCAAATTAATGCCCCGAACTCGGGACTCCGCGTGGAATTCGTTAGACAGGTGTCGCTCGTTCCAGTAGAATCTTAGCGCTTAGAGCAACTTCTGCAGTTTCGAAATAGCTTGCGACTTGTAGAACAAACTCATCAAATCTAAGCGGGAATCGCTGTTGGCGGCATTCCCGTTTCGTGCATCTGGAGGCAAGACATTGACTCAGCAAGCAGTGCTGGCACTCGAAGACGGTAGTCTGTTTTATGGCCAAGGCATCGGTGCTGCAGGCGCTACCACCGGTGAAGTGGTTTTCAACACCTCGATGACCGGATACCAGGAGATTCTCACCGATCCTTCCTACGCAAAGCAGATCGTTACGTTGACCTTTCCACATATCGGCAATACCGGTTGCAATACGGTCGACGAAGAATCTGCACAACCCATGGCGGGCGGGTTGATCGTGCGCGATGCACCGGTGGTCCATAGCAACTGGCGTAGCGAAGAATCATTGAACGATTACCTGAAGCGCCATCAAATTGTTGCGATTTCCGGCATTGATACCAGGCGCTTGACCCGTATTCTGAGAGAGAAGGGCGCCCAGGGTGGCTGCATCTTCGCTGGAGAAACCGTGGATGAAAACCAGGCGCTGCACAATGCCAGGTCGTTTCCGGGTATGCAGGGCCAGGACCTTGCCATCGTGGTTTCTACAAAAGCAGCGTATCAGTGGACCGAGGGATCCTATGATCTGGACTCGGGTGAATGGAACAAGACGGCACCTCTGTACCACGTTGTGGCCTATGACTTTGGTGTCAAGCGGAACATTTTGCGCATGCTTAGCGACCGGGGTTGCAAGGTGACCGTGGTACCGGCGGATACACCCGCCAGTGAAGTATTGGCGATGCAGCCTGATGGCGTATTTCTGTCCAATGGTCCCGGTGATCCTGAACCATGCGTTTATGCCATCAAGGCCATTTCTGAGATTCTGCAAACCGATCTGCCGGTGTTTGGCATTTGCCTGGGTGTGCAGCTAATGGGTCTTGCAGCAGGCGCCAGAACCACCAAGATGAAATTTGGCCACCATGGCGCCAACCATCCGGTACATGACCTGCAGACCAAACAGGTGCTGATTACCAGCCAAAATCACGGCTTTGCTTTGGATGAAGATACCCTGCCAGACCATATACGTGCCACTCATCGCTCTCTGTTTGACAACAGTTTGCAGGGAATTGAGCTGAACGACGGCCGGGCCTTCGGGTTTCAGGGCCACCCGGAAGCAAGCCCCGGTCCCCACGATGTTGCATCGCTGTTCGATCGTTTTATCACGCTAATGAGGTCAAGGGGCTAAAATTTATGCCAAAAAGAACGGATATCAAGACCATTCTGATAATCGGTGCAGGCCCGATCGTTATTGGCCAGGCCTGTGAATTCGATTACTCAGGGGCCCAGGCCTGTAAAGCGTTAAGGGAAGAGGGTTACCGCGTCGTGCTGGTCAATTCCAACCCTGCGACGATCATGACTGACCCGGAAATGGCTGATTCGATCTATATCGAACCGGTCGAATGGCGCACGGTGTCGAGGATTATTGAAAAAGAACGTCCGGATGCGCTGCTGCCGACCATGGGTGGACAGACCGCATTGAACTGCGCCCTGGACCTGGTGCGCAAGGGTGTACTCGAAAAATACAATGTCGAGATGATCGGCGCCTCCCGCGAGGCGATTGACATGGCCGAGGATCGCGATCTTTTTCGCAAGGCGATGGACGAAATTGGCCTGGCTACCCCAAGGGCCGAACTCGCCCACGGTCTCGATGAGGCGCTGGACAGCCTGACACGAATCGGTTTTCCGACGATCATCAGGCCATCATTTACGATGGGTGGTACAGGAGGCGGTATCGCCTATAACCGTGAAGAATTTGTCGATATCGTCAAACGCGGCCTCGAGGCATCGCCGACCACCGAGGTATTGCTGGAAGTTTCCGTGCTGGGCTGGAAAGAGTACGAGATGGAGGTGGTGCGGGATCATGAAGATAATTGCATCATCATTTGCTCAATTGAGAACCTCGACCCGATGGGCATCCATACCGGTGACTCGATCACCGTTGCACCTGCACTGACACTGACAGACAAGGAATACCAGCGTTTGCGGGATGCATCGCTCGCGGTATTACGAAAGATCGGGGTTGATACGGGCGGTTCCAACGTCCAGTTTGCCGTGAATCCTGAAGATGGACGAGTGATCATTATCGAAATGAACCCCAGGGTATCGCGTTCGTCAGCGTTGGCTTCCAAGGCCACCGGTTTTCCGATTGCCAAGGTGGCTGCGAAACTGGCCGTTGGCTACACACTGGATGAATTGCGTAACGAGATCACCGGCGGCGCGACGCCGGCCTCCTTTGAACCCTCCATTGACTACGTGGTGACCAAGATCCCGCGTTTTGCCTTTGAAAAATTTCCGGCCGCGGATGACCGCCTGACGACACAGATGAAATCGGTGGGTGAGGCCATGGCGATCGGCCGAACGTTCCAGGAATCCCTGCAGAAAGCCCTGCGCTCGCTGGAAACGGGCTTGGCCGGCTTTGATCCGGTTCTCGATGTGCAGGATCCCGATGAACGTCGCTCGATTTTGAAGCGCGAGTTACGTTATGCTGGCGCCGAACGCCTGTTATATGTCGCCGAGGCCTTCCGGGAAGGCTTCAGCGCTGAAGAGATTTTCGATATGTCGAAAATCGACCCGTGGTTTCTTGCCCAGATACAGGATCTGATCGAAACCGAATCCGGATTATCCGGGTCAGACCTCGCCTCATTGACGCGGCAGAGGCTTTTCGGCTTGAAGCAGAAAGGTTTTTCAGATGTGCGCCTCGCCAGCCTGCTGGGATGTTCCGAGTTGGAGTTCAGGGCCAGGCGGCATGCATTGGATATAAGACCCGTATACAAACGCGTCGACACCTGTGCAGCAGAGTTTGCGACCACCACGGCATATATGTATTCGACCTACGAGGAAGAATGCGAGTCAGCGCCCAGCGATAATCGCAAGCTCATGGTGCTGGGCGGTGGACCAAATCGTATTGGCCAGGGCATCGAGTTTGACTACTGTTGTGTTCATGCGGCCCTCGCATTGCGTGATGAAGGCTATGAAACCATCATGGTCAACTGTAACCCGGAGACAGTTTCGACCGATTACGACACATCTGACCGCTTGTATTTTGAACCACTGACACTCGAGGACGTGCTCGAGATTGTCCATCGTGAAAATCCGCAGGGTGTGATTGTCCAGTACGGTGGTCAGACACCACTGAACCTTGCACGGCCGTTGGAAGCGGCGGGTGTGCCGATTATCGGCACCAGCCCGGATTCCATCGATCTTGCCGAAGACCGTGAAAGGTTTCAGCAGATGCTCAACAAGCTGGGTTTGAGGCAGCCGCCCAACCGCACCGCGACCAGCGTGGATGAGGCGGTCATTCTGGCCGAGGAAATAGGCTACCCACTGGTGGTGCGTCCATCCTATGTGCTTGGTGGCCGTGCCATGGATGTTGTGCATGGCGAAAAAGACCTGCGTCGATATATGCGTGATGCGGTAAAGGTTTCCAATGATTCACCCGTATTGCTTGACCGTTTCCTGGACCACGCGATCGAGGTCGATATCGATGCCATCTGCGATGGAAAGGATGTGCTGATTGGCGGCATCATGGAGCATATTGAGCAGGCCGGCGTGCATTCCGGCGATTCAGCCTGTTCGATTCCGCCCCATAGCCTGTCGGTTGAAGTCCAGGACAATATGCGCGAGCAAATGAAAAAGATGGGTCTTGAACTGGGCGTTATCGGCCTGATGAATGCCCAGTTCGCGCTGCGTGGTGACGAGGTTTATATCCTCGAGGTTAACCCCAGAGCATCCCGTACCGTGCCATTTGTTTCAAAGGCAACCGGACGACCGCTGGCATCGATTGCAGCATTATGTATGGCTGGTAAATCACTTAAAGAACAAGGTATAACAGAAGAAATCGTACCTAAATTCTATTCTGTAAAAGAGGCTATATTACCGTTCCTGAAGTTCCCCGGTGTCGACCCGATCCTTGGCCCTGAAATGCGTTCTACCGGTGAGGTCATGGGTGTTGGCAGGAGCTTCGGCCAGGCATGTGCGCGCGCCATGAAGGGTGCACAATATGGTATTCCGAGGCCGGGCCAGGCCTTTTTGAGCGTCAGGGATGCGGACAAGGAAAAGCTGGTTCCAATTGCAAAGAACCTTGTCGACCGCGGCTACTCACTGATCGCAACCAGTGGTACATGCCGCTACCTGCGTGAGCAGGGCTTTATCTGCGAAGGTATCAACAAGGTGGATGAAGGCCGACCGCATATCGTGGATGCCATCAAAAATGGCGAAATCGAATTTATCATCAATACCACCGAAGGAAGCCAGGCCATAGCCGACTCTTTCTCCATTCGGCGTGAGGCGTTACAGTATAAGGTCAGTTACACTACAACAATCGCCCGTGGCTGGGCCACTTTACAGGCGATCGATCACGAATTTGACCCGGAAGTCCGTAGTCTTCAGGAACTGCACGGCACCGGTATGAACGGGGATTAAAACCTCCGCTGGAACAGGATTTATGCAAAGAACACCATTGACATTAAAAGGGGCTGAAAGGCTCCGCGAAGAAATGGCGCACCTGAAAAAGGTGGTCAGGCCACAAATTATTGCCGCGATTGCAGAGGCAAGAGCCCATGGCGATTTAAAGGAAAATGCCGAGTACCACGCCGCCAGGGAGCAACAAAGCTTTACCGAGGGCCGCATCCGGCACCTTGAGTCTGAACTGTCCGGTGCACAGGTGATCGATATCACCAAGCTCAATCCTGGTGGCAAGGTGGTTTTCGGTGCGACGGTAACCCTGTACGACACCGACAAGGACACCGAGATTACCTACCAGGTCGTCGGAGACCTTGAATCGGATATCAAGGAATTCCGAATCGCTATCACGTCTCCCATCGCCAGGGCGATGATAGGTAAACAGGAGGGTGATGAAATCGTGGTCAATGCACCGGGTGGTGAATTGATCTATGAGATCGTCAGCGTTGAATACATCTAGTGTGACACTACACTAGGAGTTCTTCTATTGCCTGCCCGGCGTAAGCTCAAACAAAGACAATCACAGGCGGTTTCAGACACACTGCCGGATGAACTGCATCCGGTTATCCGCCGCGTTTTGCTGGCCCGCAACATCACTGATCAAAGCGAACTGGATTTGAAGTTGGGCCGTTTACTACCACCTACTTCATTGGCCGGTATCGAACAGGCTGCCGCGATCCTGGCGGATGCCATTGTCGCCAACCAGAGTATTTTGATAGTCGGGGATTTTGACGCCGACGGCGCCACCGGGACGGCGCTGGCGGTACGCGCCCTGAGCCTGATGGGGGCCAGTCGCGTGGATTTCCGGGTACCCAACCGCTTCGAGTTTGGCTACGGCCTGAGTGTAGGCCTGGTGGATACCCTTACAGATAAGCCTCCGGATGTGTTGGTGACGGTGGATTCGGGTATCAGTTCGCTTGAAGGCGCGGCAAGGGCGCGCGAAATGGGGTGCAAACTGATTATTACCGATCATCATCTACCCGGTGATGTGTTGCCCGGCGCGGATGCAATCGTCAATCCCAATTGCCCCGGTGACCAATTTCAGAGCAAGGCCCTGGCCGGTGTCGGTGTGGTTTTTTACCTGATGACAATGGTGCGAAGCGCGTTACGTGACAGGAACTGGTTTACATTTCCACGCCAGCAACCCAACCTGGCGCGTCTGCTGGACCTGGTTGCATTGGGTACCGTGGCCGACCTGGTGCCGCTGGACAATAACAACCGTATTCTCGTTCGCCAGGGTATCGAGCGTATCCGCCAGGGTTTGTGCAGTCCGGGTTTGTTGGCTTTGTTAAGGCTTGGCAAAAGGGATTACCGGAACCTGTCGGCGGCCGACCTGGCATTTGCGGTCGCCCCGCGCCTGAATGCTGCCGGCAGGCTTGAAGACATGAGTGTTGGCATACGCTGCCTGTTGACCGATGACCGCGATGAGGCCATGTCTTTGGCCACTGAACTCGACGAGCTGAACCACAGCCGTAAAGCCCGCCAGGAACAAATGCAAAAACAGGCGATGGAACAACTGCAGGAGTTGTTAAGTTCGCTGCGCGACCGCGATTTGCCCGTTGGTGTGTGTCTGTATGACCAGGATTGGCACCAGGGTATCGTGGGTCTGGTTGCCTCGCGTATCAAAGACCAGGTACACAGGCCGGTGCTGGCTTTTGCACCCGAATCAGAGGGTTCCGATGTGCTCAAGGGTTCAGCGCGCTCCGTTCACGGGGTTCATATACGCGACGTGCTGGCCCGTGTCGATGCATTGCACCCGCAGATGATCACGGCATTCGGTGGACACGCGATGGCGGCCGGATTAACCATGAATGCGGATCAACTCGAACATTTTGACCGTGCTTTCAACGAGTCTATCGAGTTCTTCCTGCAGGGCCAGACCCTGAAAAACGAGATATTGACGGACGGCAGCCTGCCGGCTGAGGATATGAACCTGTCATTTGCAGAAAACCTCAGCGAATTGGGTCCCTGGGGCCAAAAGTTTCCAGAGCCGGTTTTTGAGGGCCGTTTTGTCATCGAGCAGCAAAGGGTTGTTGGTGGCGCCCATCTGAAAATGTCACTGCGACCGGTTGACGGGCGACAAAGTATCGATGCGATTGCTTTTGGCCGATTACCTGAAGATCTGCCAGGCGCCGATGTTATCGAGCTGGTCTATCGGCTCGATATCAACCATTTTCGTGGTCACAAGACCTGCCAGTTGATGGTGGAACATATTGTGCCGGATTGAACGTTATTACAGCCGGCCGGGGTCAAGTGCGAATAGATGAGCTGCCTGGCGATGATAAAAAGTCGTCGAAGGTATTTGAATCCGGCTTCATATGTGCGCGCTTGGTGTTAAAATGCACCGCTTTTACAATTACAGGGCAGGTGTCTTGAGACCCTGGAGGCCAATAGCGTGGAAACCAATCAGATAAGCAATCAACTTGAAGACCTCAGGCAGCGATCCGAAGCGCTTAGGGGGTATCTTTGACTATGCCGGCAAAAAGGATCGCCTGGAAGAGGTAAGCCGGGAACTGGAAGACCCGGATATCTGGAGTAATCCCGAAAAGGCCCAGGCGCTGGGTCGGGAACGGGCGCTACTTGATGGTATCGTGGGCACACTGGATGCGGTTTCAGCAAGTCTGGAAGAGAACGCCGAAATGCTCGAGATGGCCATTGAAGAAGATGATGCAGATATCGTCCAGTCGGTGGTGGCCGAACTGGATAAGGTTGAGCAGCAAGTTGGCAAACTTGAGTTTCAGCGCATGTTCCGTGGTGAGATGGATGCCAACGCCTGTTACCTGGATATCCAGGCCGGCTCTGGTGGCACCGAGGCCCAGGACTGGGCCGAAATGCTGTTACGTATGTACCTGCGCTGGGTCGAACGGCGCGGCTGGAAGGGAGAGTTGGTTGAAGTCTCCGCCGGTGACGTAGCAGGTATCAAGAGCGCCACCATTCATATCACTGGCGATTACGCCTATGGTTGGTGCAAGACCGAAATTGGTGTGCATCGCCTGGTCAGGAAATCACCATTCGATTCCGGCAACCGGCGCCATACATCATTTGCAGCCGTTTTTGTTTCACCTGAAGTGGATGATGATATCGAAATTGATATAAATCCGTCTGATCTGAGAATCGATGTCTACCGAGCCTCCGGCGCCGGCGGACAGCACGTCAACCGCACCGAGTCGGCCGTGCGTATCACGCATATTCCAACCAATACCGTTGTGCAGTGCCAGAACGACCGGTCCCAGCACAAGAACAAAGATCACGCCATGAAGCAGTTGCGCGCTAAACTGTACGAACTTGAGTTGTTGAAGCGCAGTGAAGAGAGCCAGCAACTGGAGGACTCCAAGTCTGATATTGGCTGGGGCAGCCAGATTCGTTCGTATGTGCTGGATGCGTCCCGGATCAAGGATCTGCGCACCAACGTGGAAACGGGAAATACCCAGGCCGTTCTTGATGGAGACCTGGATCAGTTCGTTGAGGCATCCCTGAAGCAGGGCTTGTCTGACGAATAACAGCTATACCCTCAAACAGGAAATTTAGTGTGAGCAAACAAGACATGAAGAATGCCGGCAAAGACACCGTGATAGATGAAAACCGACTGATTGCCGAGCGGCGTGAAAAACTGCATGCCCTGAAGGCGACAACGATTGCATACCCAAATGATTTTCGCCCGAACACCAATGCCGCCGCTTTGCAACAACGCTTTGCGAATGATGACACCGAAACCCTGGCGGAGGTAGACGAGGTTTTTTCACTGGCAGGCCGCATGATGGCCAAACGTGTCATGGGCAAGATTGCCTTCG
>JBFFWN010000008.1:0-31065 GCA_041570235.1 Lysobacterales bacterium
GTAGGCTGGGGATCTCATCGACTTGGGAGTGCCCGGACCGGGCGTCCCGAGGCGACGACCGCGTGCTGCCGCCGGCGCATCTCCATGAAAGGTCTTGATTTGAGGAGGCAGGGCGATGAGAAGCATGCTGGTTGAAATGCGGCGCGGCCTGGCCGAGCAATATGTTCTGGATAACAGCCTGACGTTGACGGAGATTTCCCTGTTGCTTGGGTTTTCCGAGCAGAGTTCGTTTTCACGCGCATTTAAAAACTGGACAGGCAAGGCGCCCAGCGAAGCCCGCCAGGCCCGGGCTGACTTTTAAAAGCTTACTGTTCTTCGATATAGCGGCTTGCCGCTTCGCGTATTTTAGGCCAGGCAAGCAGGGCGCCGGCAAAACCCCGCCAGGTGTTTTTCCAGAAATCAATTAGTTCATGTCCTTCCAGGGAAGTTGGGAAACCCTTGATGACAAAATCCTCACGGCTTGCCACATCCAGGTCGGCATTGAGTTGTGACATACCATTTCTGAGGTAATTCTGCCAGTTCACCGGGGTCGTTTTGGCATTGGCCATCAGTTCAGCAAGGCGGTTCAGGGTAGCGGCAGAATTTGCCAGCCGGTCCTGACGGTATTCATTGATCAATACGTCGTAAGGTGCGGCGGCCATGTCTTTAAACCATGAGGCCAGGTGAGCCAGGCGATCCCCGGTTGATTCTGACAGACAGGAGGACTTGTTTTCCAGGATTTTTTCAAAGAAAAACGCCGGAAACGAGTCGACCGGTTTAAAGCTCAGGTGCTGGTCGTTCCAACTGCGCTCAGGCAATGGAAGATGGGGCACCGCCCAAGGGTAATCCAGCGTCACTGATGCGGGATACAGATAATCGAGCATGTTTCCAAACAAGCGGTCCTGGGCTCGCACCATTGGCAGGTAAGGCGGCAGCATCTGGCGGTTATCAAAACCGGTGATTTGGGACATATTGGGCCGCGGTGCAAAATGTGGATGACTTCTGCCACTCCAGACTTTGCGTGTTGTCAATGCATTGGTGGTCGTTCTCTCGGAGTTCAACATGGCTTTCAGGGACCGGGGCGCCATATCGGGTAACCAGGTATTTCTGGATGAACCGGGACAACCCAGTGAGCCGCACTCGGTGACCAGCACAGGAGAGTCAGGTTTTAGCTCACTGACTTGCAGGGAAGTCGCATTGCTGAATCCGGCCGCTTTAAGGTGGTTTTCCCCAAGCTTATCCAGTGCTTCAGATACGGACAGACCCAGGCACTGCATATGACGTTTAATGGGATCCGGGTTGATGGGCTGGTGCAAATGCGCCCATTCCTGCTCATCTGCAAAAAAGTCTGCCTCACGCGGGTCATCCGAGAACGTAATGCTGGGATTTACCCGGGGGGGATCAAAGGTGTCACATACCGTGTCGTCATCCAGCATGACCAGGCGCCGTCCACATGACAATAGCAGTGCGAGGTTGCGGTTCAAGCCTGCGGTCCAGTGGTCACGCCACTTTGATTGATCAATCAAAAAACGTATGTCCTGTTCATGGCCAGGCAGGGCTTTTATCAGGTTTTCAATCAGCTGTTGTTGCTCTTGCTGGCCGAAATACTGAATATCCGTATCAATACCGGGCGTGTACTTCTCTACGATTTGTTTGTTCTGGCTGATATTTTCCGCTTTTCTGGAGTCATCGATAACATATAGCCGGTGGATACTCGCTGTATCGCAGTTAGCGGCAATGGAATCCAGCAGGCGTTCAAGCGCTTTGGGTCGTTCCCAGGTGATGATTGCGGCCACCGGATTGTTATTCTGATCATCACGCTCAGCGGTTTCACCTTTAGCCTTTAGCCGGTCACAGGTGGCCTTCGCCGATACCAGCATGCCGGTCTTCAGCATTTGCTCAAACACCTGTTTAACAGCGTCTTTCTGATCCTTCATATCAGGATTTTTATCAATGATCGTGGCCATATGCTGATCGATGGTTTTAAATTCGGAGCAATGTGAAAGGGCAGCAAAGACCTCGGGCATTGCCATGCAGCGTTTTCCATTGATGGTATTGTGTAACAGGTAATTTCCTCCTGGCACCGGGTAGGCGTTGCACAGGTCAAAAGCAACCCAGTCCGGTAATGGCTTCAGACCGGCGTAGGGGTCAACCGTGGCGCCAATGGAGAATCCGCTTATATCAGTCATCGTGTTGTTCCTTTATTTCAGCCAGTTTCCCACAATATTCCCGGCAGGCGCCAACGGAATGGTACGGCTCGGAAGTGTTCAAGGACAGTTTATAGGCATGCTTTTCCGCCGCGATTTTCATTTGCTCCTTTTCAGAGTCAGAGTATTTCGCAATAACATCTGAGACCAGTTTTGATGCGGTGTCGCATTGCTCGTGGTCAAAACTGTAAAGCCTCGTTTTCACCTCCGGCAACTTGTACATACTGATTCTTTACAGGTCGATGGGTTCAAACGAGGGATAGATTGTAAGGGAGCGAGCCCTTGCTGTCCTGAAAAAAAAGCAAGCGTTTCAATTGGAACGCTTGCCTTACATACCCTGTACGTTTTATCAGTGCGATATTTATAAAGTAAACTGCGAACTCCGTTGTCTTGATAAACAAACTATTTTCTGTTTCATAGTTTTACTTTTAACCGCCCGGTGTACAGCGGGTGGCGAATTGGTTTTTTGCAAAAGCAACCAGAAAACAGCCTCTTCTCTGGTTATCAGCTTTGCTAATCAGTAATTTGAGAACCTCTTTCTCAAAACCTCTCAGATATTATAAGGATACTCCAAGGCACCCCATAATTCTAGCTTGCAGATTTCATCAGAACCGCTAAATTTGGCGCCATATAGCTGAGTCCGGACAAAACAAAGACGGGCTGGTTTCAGGGTTGGGAACAGGTGTCCCGAAAGACTTTTCGGATGATATTGGGCGGCACCAGCAAAATGCAGTAAGGCGCGTTACCAAGCAATGAAATTCACCGGCTTGTTTATGCCCGGTATGGGGTAAGCCGCTAATAAAAAAAAGCCGGGCCAATCTGCCCGGCTAAATTGAGGAGGAAAACAGTCATACAATAATTGGAGTGTATGTCTTGAAACAGTAGACACTCAATCTGTAAAAATGTTTAGCAGAGATGCGATAAAGCGATCAAAAACGCTAAAGATTGCGAATAAAATGGCTGACCATGCGACGATTCAGTATAAAAACACCTGCCGGGGAACTGGAATACAGAATTGCCCGCCGTCAGCGCGTCAGGAAAAGGATGCATATGGAGTTGGATGCGACGGGTAAGCTGGTGGTTATTGCACCCGGACACTGGTCTGAAACACAGGTAAACAGGGTTCTCAGGCAAAATATTTCAAGGGTTGAGCGTTTTATGCTTCACGCAAAAGCGCGGCAGTTGCCTCCTCTGCAATATTGCGACAATGAAAGGCATTTATTCCTGGGTCAGTCATATCCTTTGACGGTGAAACCTTACGGACTTCGAAACGGTGCCGTGGAGTTTGACGGAAAAGAAATTGTGGCCAGGCTGCCTGAGATAACCAGCGTCAAAACCCAGGAGCTTTTACAGCACTGGTACCGTCAGCAGGCGCTTTTGGTTTTTAACCAACGAATGAAGCTGATATCCGCGCAGGCAGATTGGGCCAGGGGTCGGGAACTGACATTGAAACTCAGGCGAATGAAGCGTACCTGGGGTAATTGCTCGTCTTCCGGCGTGATCAAACTCAATACACACTTGATCAAGGCGCCGTTGTCAGTTATCGACTCGGTGGTGGCGCACGAATTGTGTCACCTGGTTGAAATGAATCATGGCAAGGCTTTTTACACCCTGCTGGAGAACCTCAATCCCAATTGGAAGCAGGACCGGAAACAATTGGTTTCAGAGGGGTATCAATATCTGCGCTGACACAGGAGTGTTTTTATTGGAGCATGCATCCCGTCAGGGCTCTTTCCTGATATACAAGCCATCGAACCAGGTTTTCCATTCGCCGCTGTCAGCGTCGCGCTGTTCAAAAAACTGGCGTACGCTACCGTCGCCGTTGGGTGTCCATGTGCCCCGGAATGCCTGGCTCTCAGCCGTTTTATAATCATTGATTCTGCCGGTCAAAACCATCGAACCGGCATTATTCAAGCCACCGGTGTAATCAATCGAATACCCATTCGCCACCCACAGTTGCCGCCACTGGTCTTCAACGGCATCGTAATAATTCATACTTCGACCGGTGCCGCCCCCGGCGCTGGTCCAGTTTTCCATGACCAGGCAATTCTGATGATGCTTGGTGATCGTGTTGGTGCCCTGGAGTGTCCGGCTTTCATCGTTGGAGTAGACATTCCATTCACCCAGCCAAAAATCGAAATCATTGAAGGCGTCCATGGTTTCACAGACCGGTTTTGTCAGGCCTGTCCCGGTCCCACTGTCGACCTGCTCCTGGGCCAGCAAGGCGGTCGAGACAAACAGACTGAAAAAGACGCATTTTATGGCAATGTTCATAGATCTTATCCTGCTAAGTGCTTACCTTGTCCCGGTGTTTTATAGGGTAATCATATCGATCGGTATACATCTCTGCGGCCAGGCGAGCGAAAAAAAAGATCATTATGTCTCAAATCAGGTCTTTTCAAAAAACTGTCACCGTGTAGGATAGGAGGTTCGTTTGCAAAAAGACGGTGGACATAAGTACACCGGGCCAATCTGACCAGGCAATAGACAGCAAGAATTGAAACATGAAACAAAATAATCAAATCCAGGGGCTCTACAGGCCTGAGAATGCCAAAGATAGCTGTGGTTTCGGGCTGATCGCCCACCAGCATGGAAAACCCAGCCACGAGTTGGTGAAAACAGCATGCACGGCGCTGACGCGAATGACCCACCGTGGTGCGGTTGCTGCCGATGGCAAGACCGGTGATGGTTGCGGCGTATTGATGCAATTCCCGGAGTCATTTTTCCGGCAAGTCGCCAAGGATGACAATATCCGCCTGGGCCGCCTTTTTGGCGTTGGAATGGTGTTTCTCAGTTCTGACCCGGAAATGGCTGAACGGTCCCGAAAACTGCTGAAAAGACATATCAAGAACGAAACCCTGAGCATTGCAGGCTGGCGAAAGGTGCCAATCAATACCGAGGTATGTGGTGAGACGGCACTGGCATCGATGCCCTGTATCGAGCAGGTATTTGTCAATATTCCACCCGGTTGGAATTCCCACGATGCAGAAAGGCGGTTTTTTGTCGCCAGGCGTCTTGCGGCTTATGAAAACATGAACAGGGAAGACCCGGATGAATTATTTTACGTGGCCACGCTTTCCAACCTGACAACGGTTTACAAGGGCCTGGTGATGCCGGAAAACCTGCCCGAATTCTACCCCGACCTCAAGGACCCGAGGCTTGAAAGCGCCATTTGTCTGTTTCATCAGCGGTTTTCAACCAATACATTGCCAAACTGGAAATACGCGCAGCCATTCAGGTACCTGGCCCACAATGGTGAAATCAATACAATCGAAGGCAACCGCAGTTGGTCGGAGGCACGTACACCAAAGTTTCAGACACCGCTGCTGCCGGATTTGCAGCGAATACGGCCCCTGGTAAACCAGGAGGGCTCGGATTCCTCCTCGCTGGACAATATGCTGGAGTTATTCCTTGCAGGCGGCATGGATGTATTCCGCGCCATGCGTATCCTGATCCCGCCTGCCTGGCAGGCAGAGCCGGATATGTCCGCCAAGTTACGGGCCTTTTATGAATTCAACTCAATGCACGTTGAACCATGGGATGGTCCTGCTGGGATCGTGATGACCAATGGCCGTGTAGCTACGTGTAACCTGGACCGCAATGGTTTGCGGCCGGCGCGTTACGTGATTACAAAGAACGATTGGATCACGTTGGCGTCAGAAGTTGGCGTATGGGATTACCGCGAGTGCGACGTCGTGGAGAAAGGCCGTGTAGGGCCCGGCGAGATGTTTGTCGTTGACACTCAGCTGGGTAATATCTGGCGTTCGCGTGAAATTGACGATGCCCTGAAGTCTCGGCACCCTTACGGCGACTGGCTGGCGGAGAACATCATCCGTATATCCAGTAATGATGAGTTGGAGGAAACCGCGGCACAGGTATATATGAAAGACGCCAGCCAGAATTTGCCGATTTTCGAAAAGCTTTTTGGCGTCAGCAATGAAGAACGCGAACATGTCATACGGGTTATGGCGGAAAACTCTGTAGAGGCCACCGGGTCGATGGGTGATGACACCCCCATCGCGATCCTGTCCCGGCAAGCAAGACCGGTGTACGACTATTTTCGTCAAAAATTTGCCCAGGTGACCAACCCGCCGATTGATTCTTTAAGGGAAAAATCGGCCATGTCGCTGGAAACGCTGATTGGCCGCGAACACAATATTTTCCAGGAGACACATACACAGGCTCACCGTGTTGTTTTGCCCTGGCCGGTATTGAACGTGGTCAAGTATCGCAGGTTGCTGGAGTTGGATCAGCGCTGGTACAAGCATGAACAGTTCAGCCTGAACTATGACCCGCAGGAAAGCCTGAAGACAGCATTGGAACGATTATCACGGCAGGTTTCTGAGGCCGTCAATGATGGTGCAGTTTTGATCGTTCTGACCGACCGTGACGTGGTGAAAGGCAAAATCCCCATGCACGCTGCATTGGCGACCGGCGCGGTACACCAGCGCCTGATCAGGGACGGCTTGCGTTGCGACTGCAATATCGTGGTCGAAACCGGCTCAGCCCGTGACGCACATCATTTTGCCGTCCTGTTTGGTCTGGGCGCCACCGCGGTTTATCCCTACCTGGCTTTCCAGGTGATCAACGACCTGCATGCCAAGGGCGCCCTGAAGGGTGACCTGCTGGAATTCAGAAAACACTACCGGCGCGGGGTTCGCAAAGGTCTGCTGAAGATTCTGTCAAAGATGGGTATCTCGTGTATCACCAGCTACCGTGGCGCTCAACTGTTTGAAGCCGTAGGCCTTGGCAGGGAAATAACCGACCTGTGTTGTCCGGGCGCAGAGGGTAATATCGCTGGTGCCGGTTTCAAAGAGATCGAAGCGGATCAGAAATTATTGGCGCGTGATGCCTGGAATTTTGGCAAGACCATTTCCCAGGGAGGGCTGCTGAAGTTTACCTGGAACGGCGAATTTCATGCCTATAATCCGGACGTGGTGACCACGCTGCAAAAGGCGGTGCAAAGTGGCAACCAGAGTGACTACGACGTTTTTGCCGGTCTGATCAACCATCGCCCGCCCGCAGCGCTACGTGATTTGTTGAAATTGCGTCCGGCGCTCGAGCCCACGCCAATTGAAAGTGTGGAACCGGCGAAGGGTTTGTTTCCCCGGTTTGATACGGCTGCCATGTCGATCGGCGCGTTGTCACCGGAAGCGCACGAAGCCCTGGCGGTTGCCATGAACACGCTGGGCGGTAATTCCAATTCAGGCGAGGGCGGTGAGGACCCTGATCGTTTTAACACCATTCGAAACTCCAATATCAAGCAGGTTGCCTCCGGTCGCTTTGGTGTAACGGCGCACTACCTGGTCAATGCGAACATACTGCAAATCAAGGTTGCGCAGGGCGCCAAGCCGGGTGAGGGTGGTCAGTTGCCCGGCCACAAGGTGTCGGCCCACATTGCCGCTTTGCGCCATGCAGTGCCGGGTGTGACGCTGATTTCACCACCGCCGCATCATGATATCTATTCGATCGAAGACCTTGCACAGCTTATTTTTGATCTCAAGCAGGTTAACCCCGAAGCCATGGTATCGGTAAAGCTCGTCGCCGAACGGGGCGTGGGTACTATCGCAGCCGGTGTTGCCAAGGCCTATGCCGATTGCATTACCATCGCGGGGCATGACGGCGGAACCGGCGCCAGCCCGATAACTTCGGTTAAATATGCAGGCTCTCCCTGGGAGACGGGCTTACCGGAGGCGCACCATGCACTGGTGGCCAACGGTTTGCGTGACCGTGTCCGTTTACAGGTGGATGGTGGCTTGAAAACGGGGCTTGATGTGATCAAGGGCGCCATACTGGGTGCTGACAGCTTCGGTTTTGGCACCGGTCCGATGGTGGCATTGGGTTGCAAGTACCTGCGTATCTGTCATTTGAACAACTGTGCGACCGGTGTTGCAACACAGGATGATCAACTCAGACGCGAACACTTCCATGGTCTGCCCGAAATGGTCATGAACTACTTTCGCTTCATCGCCGAGGAAGTTCGTGGCCACCTGTCGACGCTTGGCTTTGAAAAGCTGGAGGATATTATCGGTCGTAGCGATCTGCTTGAGATGGTTGAAGGCCTGACGGAAAAACAGGCCACCGTGGACCTCAATTCAGTTCTTGCCAGCGCGGCAGCAGCCGGGCCACAAGGCGGTGGTTACAAGGGCATACGTAACCACCCGCATGATGGCGGCGAGTTGAATACCAACATCCTTGCCAGGTTTTCAGATGCAGTGGAGCACAAGCAGGCGGCCAGTTTTAAGTTCGATATCAATAACTTTGACCGGTCTGTCGGGGCAGGGCTGGCCGGCGAAATTGCCCGGCGTCATGGCCGTGACGGTATGGGTGGTATTGATTTGGATCTTGTCTTCACCGGTACCGCAGGTCAGAGCTTCGGGGTCTGGAACAACAGGGGTATGAACATGCGTTTGTATGGTGATGCCAACGACTATGTGGGCAAAGGCATGAGCGGTGGACGCATTGTCATTTCGCCGCATGAAGATTCAACCATTGTCGCCAAGCGCAGCGCCATCATCGGCAATACATGTTTATACGGCGCCACAGGTGGAGAGCTTTATGCTGCTGGCCAGGCCGGCGAGCGCTTTGCGGTACGAAACTCCGGCGCCACCGCCGTAGTGGAAGGCGTGGGTTATCATGGTTGTGAATACATGACCGGAGGCACCGTGATGGTGCTGGGCCGCACCGGTTCCAACTTTGCCGCCGGCATGACCGGGGGGCGCGCATTTGTCCTTGATATCAATGAAGATTTTGTACGTCATTGTAACCCCGAACAGGTCAATATTACCCGTCTTGACACCAGCGAGGGCAATGATGAAAAAGCAGTGGTGAAGTCATTGATCGAGGCTCACGTGGCATATACCGGGAGCGAATGGGGGCAACGCATACTGGATAACTTTGATCATTTCATGTTCAAGTTTTGCGTGGTTGTTCCGAAACCGGAGAATGTAAAAACACCGGCTGTTCCTGTGCAATTGAAGGTGGTGGGATGAGTACGCTGAACATACGCAAAAAGTTTGAATTTGTAGACCTTGACCGCGAGGGTCCTGAAAAGCGCCCCACAGAGACAAGGCGACATGAATTTGTAGAAATCTATGAACCCTTTCGTCGCGAGGAAAGCGAGGCCCAGTCGGAGCGTTGCATCGCCTGCGGTAATCCCTATTGCCAGTGGAAATGCCCGGTACACAATTATATTCCTGATTGGCTGAAGCTCGCTGCAGAGGGGCGGATTATCGAAGCGGCGGAACTGGCGCACGAGACCAACAGCCTGCCTGAAATCTGTGGACGCATCTGCCCGCAGGACCGTTTATGCGAAGGCGCCTGCACCCTCAATACAGAATACGGTGCGGTTACAATCGGGGCCATTGAGCGACATATCACCGACACGGCTTTTGCGCAGGGTTGGCGACCGGACCTCTCCGGGGTGGTGGATACAGGCTACAAGGTCGCGATCATCGGGGCCGGGCCGGCGGGGCTTTCCTGTGCGGATGTGCTTGCGCGCAATGGCGTCAAAGCGCTTGTATACGATAAGCATCCTGAAATTGGCGGTCTTTTATCGTTCGGCATCCCCGAGTTCAAACTGGAACACAAGGTTATCAAGACCCGACGAAGAATACTTGAAGGCATGGGTATCGAGTTTGTGCTGAACACCACTATTGGCAAGGATATCTCTTTTCAGGAGATCATCGACTCCCATGATGCAGTGTTTTTGGGGCTGGGCACCTACACACCAATGAAGGGCAATATGCCGGGTGAAACCGCGCCCGGTGTATACCCTTCGCTCGATTACCTGATCGGCAATACGCGCTCGCTGCTGGGTATGCCCGATGGCGGTTATACCTACACCAACCTGGAAGGCCAGCGCGTGGTTGTTCTGGGTGGTGGTGATACGGCCATGGATTGCGTCAGGACCGCGATAAGACAGGGCGCCACTGAAGTGACCTGCCTGTACCGGCGCGACCGCGAAAACATGCCGGGTTCGCAAACCGAAGTCGACAATGCGATCGATGAAGGGGTGTCATTCCGGTTTAATGTGCAAGCACTCGAAATTGTGGAAAAAAATGGTCGTGCCTCGGCCGTGAGAGTGGTTGAAACCCGCCTCGGCCAGGCAGATGAGTCGGGTCGCCGCAGGCCAGAGCCGGTTGAAGGCAGTGAAACCGATATTGAGGCCGATGCCATCATTGTTGCTTATGGATTTCAGCCATCGCCGGAAAACTGGTTTGGGCAGTTTAATATTCAAACCGACCAGTGGGGCCTGGTGGAAGCCACTGATGCAGACGAGTTTGCCTTTCAGACCAGTAACCCGAAAATTTTCGCCGCCGGCGACATGGTGCGCGGTGCCGACCTGGTGGTAACGGCAGTTGCCGATGCCCGCAAGGCCGCCGCCGGAATTGTGGGTTACTTGACAGGTGAATAGGGGGCGAATAGCGAGATATGCAAACCTCCAAGCTTGATCAGCTGAAGATCGATCGTGAACCCGAATCCGAGCCAAGTACGCGGGTTTGGCCGCTGATCGTTATTTTGCTGTTAATCCTGTCCGCCCTGGGGTACTGGTTTTTTTTGAAACCAGAAGAGGCGCTTGAAGTACGTACGGTCTCTGCCCGGGAAATATCCAACCAGGCGGCCAATACTGTTTTGAACGCTTCAGGTTATGTCACTGCAAGACGACAGGCAACCGTGTCATCCAAGTTCACGGGCAAGGTCATGGAGGTATTGATTGAAGAGGGCATGCAGGTCGAACAGGACCAGGTGCTGGCGCGTCTGGATGATTCCAATGTTGCTGCCAGTTATGCGCTGGCAGAGGCGCGCTTGAATTCGGCCAAAACATCGCTCAAGGAAACCCGGGCCCTGTTGAACGAGGCAAACGCCATTTTCAAACGAACCCAGGACCTTTTCGACAGGCAGTTGGCCTCGCAGGCTGAGATGGATCGCGCCCGGGCGGGAGCGGAATCCCTCGCGGCCCAATTGGAGCGCAAACAGGCTGATATACAAGTGGCTGAAAAACAGCTGGATGTTTATCGGCAGGAATTGGAAGACACCATAATCCGCGCGCCTTTTGCCGGCGTGGTGGTCGCCAAGAATGCCCAGCCGGGTGAAATGATCTCGCCGGTCTCGGCCGGTGGCGGTTTCACCCGCACCGGTATCGGCACCATCGTGGATATGAGCTCGCTTGAAATAGAGATCGATGTCAATGAGGCTTATATCAACCGCGTCAAAGCCGGACAAAAGATCATTGCCACTCTGGATGCCTATCCCGACTGGTCAATACCCTGTCATGTTATTGCCATCATTCCGACAGCAGACCGGCAGCGTGCCACGGTTGAAGTGCGCGTCGGTTTTGACGAACTGGATCCCAGGATCCTGCCGGATATGGGTGCAAAAGTTGCCTTCCAGGATGAGACTGTAAAATCTCCGGGCTCTGTGGCCTCAGACGTCTCTGGTGTCGTTGTGCCGCAGGATGCGGTGATCGAAAAAGACGGCAGGAAATACGTTCTGCTGCTGGTTGATGGGCTGGTTGAACGCCGCGCCATTGCCACCGCTGGAGAGCGCGGCAAGGACATACTTGTCACCTCGGGTCTGTCGGGTGGTGATAAAGTCATAATTCAGGCGCCGGTTGGTCTGGACGCGGGTGCACGGGTAAAGGAAGCAGGACAGTGACTGAAAATAGTACAAACGAAAACCTTGTCAAAGTGAGTGGCGTCGACAAGATATTCAAACGTGGTTCCGAGGTGATTCACGTGCTGGGCGGACTTGACCTGGCCATTCCAAGAGGTGAGTTCCTGGCATTGATGGGACCCTCGGGTTCGGGAAAATCAACCCTGCTCAACCTGATTGGCGGTCTGGACCGGCCCAGCGAGGGTACGGTCGAGGTTGGCGGAAAGCGAATTGATAAGCTTTCAGAACGAAAACTGGCAGCCTGGCGCGCCCGTCATGTTGGACTGGTGTTCCAGTTTTATAACCTGATGCCGGTACTTTCAGCGCAAAAAAATGTCGAATTGCCACTGCTGCTTACCAGGTTGTCGAAATCAGAAAGAAAAAAACGTGCGGCCATTGCCCTGGACGTGGTCGGTTTATCCCATCGTAGTGGTCACTATCCCCGCCAACTGTCGGGTGGCGAACAGCAACGCACCGGTATCGCCCGTGCCATTGTTACCGACCCGACCCTGCTGCTGTGTGATGAACCTACCGGTGACCTGGACCGCAAGTCCGGTGATGAAATTCTTGACCTGTTGCAGGCGCTGAACAGGGAACAGGGTAAAACCATTATCATGGTCACACATGATAGTCACGCAGCTGAACGTGCAACCCGCACCCTGTACCTGAACAAGGGACAGCTCAGTTCAGTCCCGGTAGATTGATCAGGGTGGATATATGAAATATTTATATCTGCTTTTCAGTAGTTTGAAGCGTAAGAAGTTACGCACCAGCCTGACCATGCTGTCGATCATGGTGGCATTTTTATTATTCGGTTACCTGTCTGCCATTCGGCAGGCCTTTGATGCGGGCATTGACGTTGCCGGCGCCGACCGACTGATTGTTCGGCACAAGGTATCTCTTATCCAGTTATTGCCACAGAGCTACGAGGCAAAAATAGAACGCATAGAAGGCGTTGACAACGCCATGCACCAGACCTGGTTTGGCGGTATTTACCAGGAACCAAAGAATTTCTTTGCGCAAACACCAGTCGTGCCTGAAGAACTTTTCGACCTGTATCCTGAACTTATCATAAGCGATGAACACAAAGCCGCCTGGCTGGAAAATAGAACCGGCGCCGTCGTTGGTCGTGGACTGATCAAGCGTTTTGGCTGGAAGGTTGGTGACCGCATACCCATCAATGCCACCATCTGGGGCAAGAAGGACGGGGGCCGTACCTGGGAGTTCGATGTCGTGGGTGTCTATGATGGGGCGGAAAAAGGTACCGATACCAGCCAGTTCTTCTTTCGCTATGACTATTTTGATGAGACCCGTGCTGGCGGCACCGGGCTAGTTGGCTGGTACGTTGTGCGAGTTTCAGATCCTGATAAAGCAGCGGAAGTTGCAGCAGCCATTGACGCCGAGTTTGCCAACTCGGCCCAGGAGACCAAGGCCGAGGCGGAAGGTGCTTTTATCCAGGGCTTTGCCAACCAGATTGGTAATATCGGATTCATAATCATGTCTATCATGTCGGCTGTGTTCTTTACCATATTACTGGTGGCTGGCAACACCATGGCATATACCGTCCGTGAGCGCACCAATGAACTCGCTGTACTAAAAGCCATTGGTTTTACCGATGCCGGTGTACTTGGCCTGGTGCTGGGAGAGTCACTGGTGATTACCCTGGTTGGCGGGGTTCTGGGCCTGGGTCTGGCTTGGCTATTGGTTTCCATGGGCGACCCCACATCGGGTTCTTTCCCGGTATTTTATCTGCCCACACTCAATATCTTTATCGGTTTCGGGTTAATTGTGGCGATGGCTTTTGTTGCCGGTATTTTGCCTGCCCTGCAGGCGCAAAGGCTGCAGATTGCAGACGCACTGAGGAGATAAACCATGTTCAATTGGATTTCCCAGGTTTTTGCAGTAACCCGCTTTAGTATGCTTTCACTGCCGCAACGAAAAGGCTCATCAGTGGCAGCGCTGTTGGGTATTGCGGGGGTTGTCGCCGTGATGGTAGGGGTCTTGTCGATTGCCCAAGGTGTACTTAAAACCATGCAAAGTTCAGCCAGTGAAACCAATGCCATCGTTTTACGCAGCGGGGCTGATTCAGAAATGATGAGTGGTCTCAGTGGTGATGATACCCGCCTGATTGCCGAAGCACCGGGTGTTGCCCGTGACAGCGCGGGTGCGCTGGCCTCACCGGAGCTGTTTGTGATCATTAATCTGCCCATGCGCTCAACCGGAACAGATGCCAATGTTCCCATGCGAGGTGTTCAGGCGACCGCGATGAGCGTTCGTGAAGGTTTCAGGTTGATCGAAGGCCGGATGTTTGAATGGGGTCTGAACGAGGTCATCGTGGGTAGCGGAGCAAAGCAGCAGTTTGCGGGTTTGGAAATTGGTTCCAGCATTCTGGTTGGCCAGGAGCTATGGCCGGTTGTTGGGGTGTTTGAAGCTGCCGGCGGACTGGCGGAATCAGAAATCTGGGTGGATGCCGCAGTTTTGCAGCCTGCCTATCGGCGTGGTAATTCCTACCAGTCGGTCTATGTAAAACTGAACAGTAGTGACGCATTTGCAGAGTTCAAAGATACCCTCACCAGTGACCCGCGTCTGAATGTTAAACCCATGCGCGAGTCCGAATACTATGATTCTCAATCCACCACCATTTACAACCTGATCACCGGTTTGGGAACCACTATTGCGATCATCATGGGTCTGGGCGCCATATTTGGGGCTTTGAATACCATGTACACGGCGGTTTCAAGCCGGACCCGTGAAATCGCCACTTTGAGAGCCCTTGGTTTCGGTTCTTTCCCGGTGGTGGTATCTGTGGTCAGCGAGTCTTTGTTGCTTGCCTTTATCGGCGGCCTGATTGGTGCGGGCCTGGCCTGGATGGCGTTTGATGGTTACCAGGCCGCGACACTCAACTGGGCCAGTTTCAGCGCGATCACCTTTGCCTTTGATGTCAATATCAGGCTGTTATTACAGGGCATCATTTTTGCGATGGTAATCGGTTTGATCGGTGGCCTGTTGCCGGCGATCAGGGCAGCGCGACAGCCTGTTGCTCAGGCGCTACGGGGTTTGTAATAACAGTAATGGCGAAGTCTGACCGGGACACACGGTTCCTGCCTGCAGGCAGGGGTGTCGTGCTACGCTAGTCGGGCTTTCTTATCCGCCCAACAAACCAGTAGGCCAGCAACAGAAATACGGCGAAGCCGACGGTTTCAGCCAGCCATTCCGGCCCCAGCCATCCGGTACCGATGCCTTCAGGCTTGCGACTCAGTACGAATGCAACCGCGGCAATTCCAACGCCCAGCAAACCTTCCCCGCCAACAAAGCCGGAGCTCAGAAGCACCCCGCGTTCGCGCCGGTCCTCCAGTTCCTGTTGGTTCGCAGCCCGTTTTTCCATGTAATGCCGCAGCATTCCCCCCAGAAAAATCGGCGTCATTGTCGAAACCGGCAAGTACACCCCCACCGCGAATGGCAATGATGGAATTTTGAAAATCTCGCAAACCAGTGTGATGCCGACGCCTATTCCAACCAGCCCCCAGGGCAGGTTTTGATCCAGCACCCCATCGATCACCAGGCGCATCAGGGTAGCCTGGGGTGCTGGCAACTCTGCACTGCCAAAGCCGAAGGCCTTGCCCAGTAAGATGACTGCGCCGCAGACAAACACGGCAGAGGTCAGTACACCGATCAATTCCGCACGTTGCTGTCGTTTTGGTGTAGCGCCGATCAGGAACCCGCTTTTTAAATCCTGAGATGTGTCTCCGGCTATTGATACCGCAATGGCAACCACGCAGCCCACGATCAATGTTGCGGCCTTGCCGGTGTCATCGGTCCAGCCCATCAACAGGAAAACGGTTGCAGTGCCCAGCAGCGCTGCAATCGTCATGCCACTGGTGGGGTTCGACGTTACCCCGACCAGACCAACAATCCGTGCCGCCACCGTGACAAAAAAGAAGGCGAATACCGTCACGCATAACGCCGCTGCCAGGCGGACCCCAACGTCACCCACATTACCGAAAGCCCACGGGCCAAAACCGAGAAAAAGCACGATCAGTATGACGCCGATACCCACGGTTTTAAGTGAAAGATCCTGTTGGGTGCGTGGAACATCCATTGCACTATCGTCACCATTGCGGTTACTCAGCTGACGGGCACTGGCCTTAAAACTGTGAACCATCACCGGCAGACTGCGAATCAGGGTGATGATGCCGGCTGCTGCAACCGCACCTGCACCTATGTAACGAACATAACGTGACCAGATATCGGAGACCGGCATGTCGCGGATCAGGTTCAGGGTTTCCGGGAAAAGCGGAACCTCACGGGCATCACCCCAGTAAGCAATTGCGGGAATGATGATCAATGCTGATAACAGGCCGCCACCCACCATGATCAATGCCACCCGTCGACCCAGAATGTAACCCACCCCAAACAGGGCCGCTGACATATCAAAACCGACCTGGGCCTTTTTGATAAAAGGAATGGTCAGTGTTGCGTGACCGGGAATCCGGTGTAGCCAGGAGGTCAGGAATTTGAAAAACGCACCCATGCCGATACCGATGAAAATATTTTTGGCCCGGTTCCCGCCCACCTCGTTGGCTACCAGTACCTCGGCGCAGGCCATGCCCTCTGGATATGGCAGTTTGCCGTGCTCCTTTTCGATCAGGTAACGACGCAGAGGGATCATGAACAATATGCCAAGCAGACCACCGGACATGGCCAGTACCGTCATTTGTAAAAGTCCGGGCGCCATGTTCCACATAAACAGTGCCGGCAGGGTAAATATGATGCCGCTTGCCAACGAGCTCGATGCCGAGCCGGTTGTCTGGGCGATATTGGCCTCAAGAATGGTGCCGTGTATCCCCGTGCGTTGCAACGCGCGAAATACCGCCACTGTCATTACCGCAACCGGAATCGAAGTGCTGATGGTCAGGCCGGCACGTAAACCAAGGTATGCATTGGCTGCGCCGAAAATGATGCCAAATAAAACCCCGAGAACAATACTTTTAACGGTGAATTCCGCCGGGCTTTCCTGGCTGCTGACATAGGGTTGGTAGTGCTCCCCGTCTTCCAATATTGTATAGGCCTTTGGGTCCAATCCCTTTTTATCGCTCAACGTGCGTCTCCCGTCACTCAGGTTTTTATTTTGCAGAGGAAATAATTATACACATCATTGGTGTGATCAAATCACGTTGGAGTCGATTCGGGGGGGCTGTGGTGATGTAAAACTCAGTAAACGGTGCGGGTCGGCATGCAAATATTCCGGAACATCGTTAAGCTATGACAAACATCATTATTGAGAACCCTGAATGAAGCTTTTAATGAGACTATTGGTAACTGCAATGTTGCTCGTAGCGGCCATTGGACTAGGCGCCTGCGACAACAGTACGGAAACGACAGAAAACGCCGCTTTATCGACAGCTCCCGTTGCCGCGCCCGCCGTGACCGAAACTGCAGCGCAGGTCATCACCGTGAGCAAGCCCCGTATCAGGGCCACTGCGCCGGGACAAATGGTCAGCGGAGCCTTTATGACGCTGACCAACACCTCTGCAGCACCCCATGCGCTGACTTCGGTCAGTTTCACCGCGGCCGGCACGGTCGAAATTCATGAAACCAGCATGGACGGCGAAATGATGCGGATGAGACGAGTCAGCCATATCGACATTCCAGCCAACGGTTCGGTTGAATTGAAACCCGGCAGCTATCACATTATGTTGATGGGACTGAAAAAAGAGCTGTCAGCGGGCACGACTGAAACCCTGGCCCTGACGTTTTCCGATAAATCCGAAATGACCGTTGAAGCCTCCGTGGGCGACCCGAGTGAATAGCACCTACATGAAAATATCCCTTGTTCTGATCGGTTTGCTGGCATTTGCCCTGGGTATCGGCATTGCCCGGTATTACATGCCGGACTCGGATCCCGTCCTTGATACCAGTGGTAACAGCAACACCAAAGTGCCGGTCACCCCGGGCAGGTTTGGCGGCGACTTTACCCTGCTAAAGGAAGACCAAGCGGTAAAGCTCAGCGATTTTCGCGGCAAACTCGTGGTGATGTATTTTGGTTACGCCTCGTGCCCGGATATATGCCCGACCACCCTGGCAATCATCGCTTCAGCGCTGCGGGAGTTGGCGCCGGAAGAACTGGAAAAGGTGCAGCCGATATTTATCAGTGTCGACCCGCAACGTGACCAGGGTGAAAAACTGACGGCCTATGCCAGCTATTTCCACCCCAGCTTCATCGGCATCACCGGCACCGAGGATGAGGTGCAGAAAGTCGCTAACCAGTATGGCGCCTTCTTCATCAAGGTGGAGAGCGATTCAGCCATGGGCTACCTGGTTGACCACACCTCCAAAACCTACCTGGTCGATCAGGATGGTAAATATGTGACCATCCTGCCGCATGACATGACCAGGGACGATGTACTAAACGCTATTCGCAGCGGGCTTCAATAACAAGGGGGCTGACTGGCCCGAACGGGCCAGTAGTTTAAAGACGTCATTTGCGGTTTCAGTCCGATAACTTCAGCAGCATGATCTGGCGTGCTGGAGTCGTGCGGTCAATTACTCTCGCAGGGCACGCCCGATCCTGTTGTAAATTGCTGAAAGATCGCGCTCGCCGGAAGCGAAACGGGCGCGGTTAACGAGGAGAAGTTCACTTCACCACTCCGCAGTTCGCTGGCCGTGGCTTTTCCCGAGGCTATGCCAACCTGTCCGATCCATTCAGGAGCGTAGTCAGGACCTGTGCCTGCCAGGTCACCGAAGAGTATCTCAACCGTACCGTCGTCGTTAAGCACGAGTTGAAGGGTGTTGGTCGCACCATTGCCTGAATTGGTATACACAGGAACGTCATCCCAGGTGATGATGGCGCGGTCTGGCGTCACTTCGGCAAATACTCCCCCGCCCGCTGTCGGATCGAGGTCGCTCATCATCGTTGCGAACGTGAGTTGCCTGCTAAGCAGCATCTCCCAGCGCATTGTCCAGGGGGTTCCGGTTGAGGCAAATCCAAACAGACTTGTCACGCCACCGTTCGAGTTCACGCTCACACTGTCGACGGAATCAGCACCCGGGATGGGCAGAAGGAAACCAAGCGCGAGGTCCTTCTGATCGTCATCCCCCAGGTTGAGGTTATTGCCGCCTTTTTCATATAGACCATTACCGGAACTGAAAGTAACGGTGTAGTCGGTGCCGTTGGGTATGAAGGTAATCTTGTCGCCGGCGACGAGATCCAAAGGCAGGGCGGGTTCAAAGTAGCAGTTTACCTTGAAGTCAACCAGGGGATTGAGCCGTTGGTTGCGTTTCGAGTCCACAAGGTAGCTGTCAAACTTACGTTCGCCTTTCAACTCCTTGTTGAAGAACGATATTATGTACCAATAGGTCAGGCGGCCCAACTCTTCAGCGGTTACATCAGGGCGCAACGGCATGAGGGGTTGCAGTGCGTGAACGCTGGCAGGGTCCAACCTGATATCTTCAAGGGTATCGTCGCTGATTCCGTCGAAAAGCGAGCTGGCGCATCCTGCCGTGACAGTTGCCAGGTCCATACCCCACCAAAAGACCGAAGTCGCCGTTTCGGGGGGAATGGGCTGATGCATCTCCAAATCGACCAGCACAGCACGTATCTTTTTGCAGTAATCCGCGTTTCTCCCTAGCGGGCCATGCAGGGCGCCAGCAATGTCAGCGGAGTACTTCGGGTAGCTGTTCACCATCTGGGAGAAGCCTTGCCCGCTTGGGCCTCCAAATATCAGCACCGGCACGCTGACATTCGCCAGGTCGGCAGGACTAAACCCAAGGTAATCGAACCCGTCCACAGGGACGACAGCCTTGATACGAGGGTCCGGCAGCAGACCTTCTGACTCCAGGCCCGCCACGGTGATCATACTGGCGCCTCCACCATATGAGAAACCATGAAGGCCAATTTTGTCGGTATCGATTGCCTCATGGAACCTCGGGTTGGCCGTAGCGTCCAGCATTTCATCGATCAAAAAGCTGATATCCCGGCTGCGACCGGTCAGTATGGACGTAGCGTCTCCCATAAATACCGTGGGTAGTCCCAAAAAGTATGCTGAGAGGCCGATGCTATTGTTACCCGTGTGCTCAATACTTGCGACGATGTATCCCTGGCTTGCGAGCAGTTCGAGATGGGCCGGGGAACTGGACGCCCAGGAATAACTGCCGTGGGAGTAAATGACAAGGGGAAACTTGCCCTTTGCCAACGCGATCTCGTCGCGTGCGCCAAAGTGAGATGAAGTCAGGTCTGTATAGACCACTTCTCCGAAATAAGGCAGGCGTGATCCATCATAGATCGGATTGTTCTGCGAATACTGGGTGAAACTTCCCTCTGTGTTGCTTATGCTCTTGTCTTTCTTGTTTTTGTCCTTTTTCCCTGTTTGCTTTTTGCCCGGATACCAAATCTCCACAAACAAAGGCCGTCCCTCGCTGCCAGCCGATCCGTCGCGGTTACGAGCCGCATCTGTGATCACCATGGAGGTGTGTCCGATGTCATATGGGCCTGCATTTATAGGTCCGATCACGCCGGCTTTTTTAGCCCAAGCCGGAGGAGTCAACGCAACCCCGACTATCAGAAAGGTACGCCATGTTAAGTTGATGAAGCTTGATTTCATTTGGTGGTTGTCCTGTTGCCCGTGATCGAGCATTCGATTGTCTCAGCGTTGAGAAAAGCCGGGGTTGAGTTCGCGCTCACAACCAACGGTTATGCAGATTCGTTAAATATAGCAGATGAAAATGATAATTACTTCTGAACCATTCACCGCGAATCAGTGCTCAGTAGGCAACTGAAAAACGCTGCATGACATGTTCGGCCCTTTCAGCCTCATCAATAAGGGCCACGGCGAAGTCGGCACGCGACACCCTGCTCCTGCCCCTGGAGTCCTCCATTAAGCGGTCACCACCAATTCGAAAAACACCGGTTCGCTTGCCATTGGTGAAATTCTTCGGCGGCGTGGCGAAACTCCAGCTTGCATCGGTCACGGTTCGCAGATATTCCAGGGCCAGGACCTGTCCGGCGATCTCCACTTCGAGGCTTTTGGGTATGAAAATTTTGGGTAATGTATCGGCATATAAAATGCCGGGTTCAACTTCGAGTGAACCTGAGCCACCCACATGGATGAGACGTGGCGCCTGATCACCAAGATCACGCAGTACATTGACAATATTTTTCACTGCCAGGTATGGCACTGCATCATGCGGGTCTTTTGATTTTCCGGCAACACCCCGAACAGAGACAATGATGACATCCTGTCCCGCCGCCAGGCGGGCGATACTGGCAGAATCGAGGATGTCGCCCTGAACCGCCGACAGTTTGTCATCAACCTGAATGATGCGTGAAGGGTTACGAGAAACCGCGGTGACCATATGGCCCCGATTGAGGGCTTCACTGACTATGTGGGTTCCGACTTTGCCCGTGGCTCCATATACGAGTATTTTCAGGCTGTCGGGCTGGGCATTTTCGGCGGCATGCCCCGGTTCCATGAACAGGAGGGTCAATGCAACCATATAGCAAATACAAGAAAATGTTTTCAGCATCGACTTTGCCGCGGGTGATGGCGGGCAATGAGATTAACGTAGTAAAGGTTTTCCGGGCTTCTAAACCACCTTGACGCCATCGACTTCCACCGTTAATTCCCTGCGGCAAATGGTTCCATGAAGATAGGCGACATGCTGCCCTTTTGCGTTCAGGTGTTCGTTCATTTCCCGTGAAACCAGTGGGTAGTCATCGGGGTCTTTAAGATAGACACGCAAAACGCTCTGGTTGTCCAGGGTGAATTGGGATTCAACTGAATTCATGTCTGAAATGGCATTGCAAAGAACAGCCAGGTTTTTGAACATTTCTTCAGTCTGGAGCTGCGTGTTGTAAGGGAAGTTGGATTCGTGGCCGACGACTGCTGCTGTCCCGGAAATCAAAAACAACTGGTGGGATTCGGATGAAACAAACCCACCACGGCTGAATATGGGGCTTTTGGGGCCATATTGCCTCGGGTAGAGGAAAGCGCTTGTTTGCCGGGGATTTTCAACCGGGTGGTAACGGTGATTTGATGCAATTGCAATCAGGGCAAGATCACCACCGTTTTGCGTACCGATCGCGGTGCCGGTTGGTGCGTAATCATCACCGATACCCATGTCCTGAAACGCATCAGCACGGCCGATTGAGAACTGACGGTATCTCTCTGAATCGCCATCTCCGGCAGTTATATCATCGAAATAATTCCAGATTTTAACCATCCTGGTATGCTTTGTTGATCTGACCGCGTTGATCAGCTCGCTGTAGGCCTCGCGTGACTGTAAGCTGAAATCCTTGTTTGCATCGGTTTTTTTCTGGAAGATGGCTACCGTGTACTCATCGCATTCAGCGACCCTCACTGAGCCGGTTCGTGTGAATATCACTTCTCCCTCGTACCACCAGGCTTCGGTTAAGCTATCGTTGTTGAGGGGTCTCAGATCCAAGCCGATGATGGCGGGGTGATCAGGTGCTTTGAAATCCTGTCCAAACTGGAACCCCAATAACAAATGGTGTTTTTCTGATGGCGGATCAAGCGCCGTGCCGACCCTGATATCCAACCGTGGGTTGCGTTGGCGATTACCTGTGACAATACCGGTTGTTTCAGGGGCTGAAAGTATTTGCACGATCAAAGCCCTGTTTCCGATCGTACACCTGCTAACCGCGCTTTTCTGGATGCAAATGCCTCCTGGCCGGCATCCATTAGGGCATTCCTGACTACACCCATGCCTAAGGTGTACGCCACGCAGGGTTCCTTCGAGATGTTTGATGCGATGAAAAGTGTTTTGTTCAATTCAATGCTCAGATTATTATTGTACAATAAAAACATATACATATATCTTCCAAAAGCGGCCCGTTACACCAGTTGTAGTAGCTTGGCTTTAGTAGCATATAGTACCCCTTTGCAGACTTTCCAGCTGATGCTTTTCTATATTTTGGGTGGATTAATCCAACATCCGTTTTGGCTCTGCATTAAAATTCACCGGGAAGACCATCGCTAATATTTTCGGAAATCTATGACAAATCGCACGGTAATTTCCCTCTCTAAACTGCATTCGATATTGAAACACCTTGTGATTGGATGTGCTTTTGCTCTTGTCGTACCCGCATATGCCGGTCAGGACCCGGACTTTGATGAACAGTGCTTACTCGAGCAACTGAAAAGTGCCCCGGCTGATATGAAGGCTGGTGATATCAGGGCGTCGTGCCGGAAACCAGAGGAAAAAGACGCAACGGCAGTGCCGGTCGTTGACGACGGCAGCCTGACTGAAGAGGACAGCAGCGCCAGGCAAAGGCTGGCAATGGACCGCAAGTCCATCGTCAGCCCCTATAGTATCCTGGCGCATAAGCCGAATTATTTTCTGTTCGGCGCCTACAATCAAAAAGGTTGGGGCTCCTCTCTGTACCGGCGGGCTTCGGGTATCGAAGACTATAGAAACCAGGACTTGGAAGGCCAATTCCAGATCAGTATGAAGGTGCCATTGGCGCTGGACCTGTTCGCCGGTTTCGTGGATATATACGCCGCCTATACCAACCGTTCGTTCTGGCAGATGTATAACCGTTCATACTCGGAGCCTTTCCGGGAAACCAACCATGAACCGGAAATGTGGTTACAACTGGAAAATGACTGGACCGTGTTCGGTTTTACCAATGTCGTCAATACCCTCGGGCTGGTCCACCAGTCGAACGGCCGGGCGGGGGCTTCATCACGTAGCTGGAACCGCGTGTATGCCAATTTTATTTTTGAAAAAGATAACGTGGTAGTGAGCTTCAAACCGTGGGTATGGATTACCCAGGACTGGTCCGGAAGCGACAATCCGGATATCACCGATTACCTTGGCCATGGCGAGTTTCGTGCCGCCTGGCATCGTAATGGTCATGTCGTCAGCGTGATGTTGAGGAACCAGCTGGAAAGTCGTTTTGACCAGGGGGCGATTGAACTGGGCTGGAGCTTTCCCGTTTTTGATTACCCCTACCTGAAAGGTTATGTGCAGTACTTTAACGGTTACGGAGAAAGCCTGATTGATTACAATAACAAGGTAAACCGTATCGGTATCGGTTTGTCGTTAACCGACTGGTTGGATTAACCATAAAGTGCATATGTCTTTTAACAGGTATCTGCTGATCGCCGGTAGCGCCATGCTTGCGCTGGTATTTGCTTCGCCCTCAATCTGCGCAGATACAGGAGATCCCACCCCGTCTTCATCGGTGAAGGTCGATTTTGAACCGGTCCATTGGGCTTATTCGGCTTTTTTTGGTACAGGGTGGTATCAGAAGAAGGATGCACGCTCGGTATTTGTCCTGCGGATACCTCCCCGGCAGGTTCTATCAACCTCATCGATCAATGATAAGGGGGAGCGCAAGCTGGGAGTTGAGATTCGCTACCCGTTAAGCATCGGGTTTTACGATGTCAATAACCTCGGCGGCATCATTGAAGACGATAATTTCAGCACTGTTTCGTTTGTGCCCGGCGTCGAGCTGGAAATTCCCATCAAGCCGCAATGGTATTTGAGATCCTTCGCCCATTTTGGCTATGGCAAGGAGTTGGAGCAGGGTGAGTCGGCATGGATCTATTATGCCGGTATCAAGAGCCAATATAGTTTCCCGACCGCGAGTAAGTATCAGTGGCATCTTCTCAACAGTCTTTACTATGCCGGATACACCCCCGATAAAGGCCGTTCGGATCACCTGGCTGTTGCCGAAATAGGTGTCGAACTGGACCAGCCATTGAGCAAGGTCACCATGATGGGGAGACCCGTGGACTTACACTGGACGGCCATGTACTCGTTTCTTGGCAACGACATCCACTTCAACCTGCCGGACGGGTCGTTTGACCCGGTCAAAGACCAGTTCGAGATTGGTCTGCAAGCCAGTTTCAGGGATGGACCACTAAAACTCTGGTTTTACGACCTGCACCGCTTAGGTCTAGGCTATCGCTTCAGCTCAGATGGTAAGTTTTCAGCGATCACGCTTAGCTTCCGGTCCTGGTTTACCGGTTAGCAAGCGTTGACAAAATCACGGTTTGATGCCAATCCCCGAGTAATTCCGATATCATATGCGCCTCCCTTGGTGAAGACAGTGACCCAGAACCCAATGAATACTTCCATCGTATTGACCATTATTGCCAAAGACCAACCGGGTATCATCAACGCGGTTTCAAAAATACTTTACAAGCATCGTGGTGGTTGGACGCAGAGCAGCATGAGCTCATTGGCCGGTCAGTTTGCCGGTATTTTGTTGGCGACGGTGCCCGATGAGGCTGCAGAAGCCTGCGTGGAGGAGCTACAGCAGCTAGAAAGCCAGGGTATGAATGTTATTGCGCACGTCAGTGATGCCCCGGTGCAGAGGCAGGACCGCCGTGAATACACGTTGGACCTGGTGGGTAATGACAGGAAAGGCATTGTTCACGACATTACCGCCATCCTGGCAAAACACAATATCAACGTGCACAGCCTCGAAACGGTCACTGAAAGCGCCTCGATGGGAGGCGCCGAATTGTTCAGGGCAAAGGCAGAACTGATTGTACCGGCAGAGGTGGACATCGATGCATTGGAGGCCGAGTTGCAAGATATCGCCAATGAGTTGATGGTTGACATCACCTTTAAGCACTAGTCACAACGCACATAAAATTCCTCACTGACTCACCGACCACAAGGCCAAGCAAATGCATTCCGCTGTAAATGGGCTCATTGTGAGCAAGCGATTACTGCTGGGCTCTTTGCTGGTCGTACTGGTAGCCAGTTTTATCGCCTCCATGGTGCAGTCCTCTGGTCGCAGTGTTTCTGTCCGGGACATCAAGCTTCCAACCCATAACGGGCAGTGGCTGGTGGCCGACCTGTATAAACCGCGCTCTGCGACCAGCGAAACCCCGGCCCCACTTGTCGTCATCATACCGGGGTTTCAACGTTCAAAAGAGGCCCTGGCAAATGTTGCCATCGAGCTATCGCGGCGGGGCGTGGTGGCCATGTTGATCGACCCTTACGCGCAGGGTTTTTCCAGTGCATCCATGAGTCGAAGATCGGCCACAACAGAGGGTTATGGCCTGTTTGCATTGGTGGATTACGTGTCCGGCACGCCAAACCTGAACTACATCGACAAGACCCGCATCGGCGCAACCGGTCACTCTGCCGGCGGCAATGCCGCGATCCGTGGCGCAAGTTATTTTGGTAAGGAGGCCATTAAAACAGGCAAACCCAGTAAGCTTCACTCGGTGTTCGTATCGGGTTATGTGCTGACGTTGACGGACGACGTACTGCAGGATGTTCGCTCAAACGTCGGTGTCAGTTATGCCTTTTACGATGAAGGCGCATATCGCAACGAGCTGAAAAATGGTGATATGCGCTATGCACCTGAAGCCATCCGTGCGGTGAATTCAGGCCTTGCGGATTATGAAAAACAAATCGGGGAAGTGGAACTCGGCCATTATTATGGCGATAAAGCCGACCGCACGCTGCGAATTGTGCACAACGAGAGGATTTTACACCCCTTTCAGCCGTACATCACTGAAGCAACAGCCAACCAGATTGAGTATTTTGAACGGGTTTTTGATCTTGAAAGCGGCCTGGCGAATGACGATCAGGTCTGGTACTGGAAAGAACTCCTGGGCCTGATATCACTGGTGGCCGCCCTGGTATCGGTGATTCCGATGGGGCGTGTATTACTGGAAACCCCGTACTTCAAACCGTTGGTGCACCCGTTACCCGCTGCTTTGCCGCAACCGCAGGGTAAGGGAAAACAGCTGTTTTGGGCGATGTTTGTCATTGGTGCCCTGATCGCCTGCTTCACCTACATACCGATGGCCGAGTTGTCTCAACAACTGTTTGTCGCGGCATCATCCCGTCAGCAAACGTGGTTTTTCCCGCAGCGTATGAACAATGCCGTCATGCTGTGGGCGGTGTTCAACGGTAGTGTCGGCTTCCTGATGTTCTGGCTGTCCTACCGCTTTTTTGGCAAGAAAAATGGTGTTACACCGTCTTTCTGGGGGGTTCAAACAACCGTGAAAGAGTTGTGGCGGACATTTGTACTTGCCTTCATTCTGTTTCTGTTTTACTTCCTGTTCCTGTTCATGGTCTATTACTTCATGCACGTGGATTACCGTTTCCTGTTCATGGGCGTTCGGTCATTTCAACCGCCTTTGCTGGGATTGCTGGCCATGTACGTGCCATTTTTCTTTATCTTTTTGTTGTCCAATTCATTAAGGATCAACGGCGCTATGCGTTTTGAAGGTCAGGCGGAATGGAAGAGCATGCTGATTGGCGGATTCGCCAACTCATTGGGTTTGATATTGATCGTTATTGTCCAGTACCTGACATTTGCCCTGACGGGCACTGTCTATTGGACCGATGGCTGGTTGTATGTAAACCTGTTGTTTGCAGTGGTGCCGATGATGTTCGTATTGCCGTATTTCAACCGCTATTTCTTCCGCATGACAGGCAGAATTTACCTCGGCCCGATGACCACAGGATTGATTTTTATCATGATATTGATTTCAAATACGGTGATTTACATTCCTCTTTAGCATGCATATTAAAAAGAATGCAGTTTAGTGGGGTGAACTATAGATCATCCTCCAATGATGCTTCCCATTCGTCCCAGTCATCGAGTTCTGACCGGAGTGCCTTGAGTTCATTTCTTCTTTCGATTTCCCGCCTGGCGCGCCGCCGCCGCTCCTCTTCAGACTCACGCTCAACATTGGATTCTTCGATCTCCATGGAGGAATCATCAAAATCATCGTCGTCACTGAAATCATCTAATGAATCCAGGTCGTCGTCCTCAAATTCTGTTTCGTTTTTTTCACCCATTTAAAGTTTTCCAATCGAAATCATACGATGATCAAATCGGATTTAAAATTTACTTCGTTTCCATGTCAAGACATTTTTAAATGCCGCCCATGTTTGCAGCATGGCACAGAAGCCTCAGAAAATGCTGAAAGCATCATAAACTTGCCATTTTTACCCACGTTTTGATCAGTTAAACCGACTGGCCTGCAACAAATCCAGAAGACCAGGCCCATTGGAAATTAAAGCCGCCAAGGTGCCCTGTGACATCTACTACTTCACCAATAAAATATAAACCCTGAATATTCGATTCCATGGTTTTGGATGACAGCATGTTTGTATCGACGCCACCCAAGGTCACTTCAGCAGTGCGGTAACCCTCTGTGGCCGCCGGTTTGAGTGACCAGGCTTCCAGTTTCTGGGTGATGGCTTCAAGCCATATATTGGGCCATTCGGCCAGTGCGGTATCAGCCAGCTCGGGCCACCACATGCCCTCAAGCTCAAGGACCAGTTTGCGTGGAAGAAGGTGCTGTAATTGAGTTCGTATAAGTGTTTTCGGACTATGTTGTTTCCAATTTTGGAATAAGGCCAGAACATTGTGGTCCGGCAGCAGGCAAACATTTATCGACTCACCCGGCCGCCAGTAGCTGGACAATTGCAGTGCTGCCGGGCCGCTGAGGCCGCGGTGGGTGAAAAGGATATCTTCGCGGAAGTTTTTGCGATCGTTGAACAGAACCGCTTCGAGAGAAACCCCGGCCAGGCGGCCGCATACTTCATGCATCGCGTCAGTAAATGTAAACGGCACCAGGCCTGCAGATTTCGGCAAAACCTTCAAACCAAAACTTTCTGCCAACTCATAACCGATGGCCGATCCACCGAGGCTGGGAACCGAAAGGCCACCGGCAGCGACCACCAGTTTATCGGTGACCAGGTTGCCGAGACTGGTTTTGAGGTGGAAGCTGTCGCCGGTCATGTTTTCAGCAGGCGTGATTTGAGGCACTTGCTTACCGGAATCGGATTGCCAGGTTGTGGTATTGCGGGAAATCGACCCGATTTCACAATTCAGCCAAAGCTCGACGCCTGCCTGCCGACATTCCTCCATCAGCATCGCCACGATCTGCTTTGAGGACTGTTTGCAGAACAGCTGTCCGCTCAGACCGTTGACGGTTTCCTTTTCGAAGTATTCAATGCCATGTTTTTCCACCAGGGAGATAAAATCCCACTGCGTATAGCGGCTCAGTGCTGATTTGCAAAAATGCGGGTTGGCCGATATATAAGCCTCTGGCGTGATATACAGATTGGTGAAATTGCAGCGCCCACCACCCGACATCAGAATTTTCTTACCCACTTTATTGGCGCGCTCAAGCACCAGGACCCGCCGTCCACGCCTGGCAGCGGTGATGGCGCACATCAGGCCTGCAGCGCCTGCACCAATAACGATGACATCAGGGTTCTTCATATGACGGACATTATGGCCGTGAAGACGGAGTCATGCATTCACTAAATTGAGAAAGATCCTGTTGTATTGCAACGTTGTTAAAACGCCGTGCGAATCAGGACGGGGTGTAGAATGGCCTGCAAAACGCGCAGGCCAGATGATTTGGGCACTAACTTAAAAACGGAACTCGAAACTGCCGCCAAACAGGGGAGCAAGTTCGTAGTCGCCTTCTTCAACCAGGGTATCCGAAGCATCCTTGACCTTCAGGCTTCCGCCAAAGGCTACGCCTGCAAAAATTGAAAAATTCATATCCTTGTTGGGTTTCATGTCGGCCTTGAATATCAGCGGGAAAGACTGGTCTCGGCCAATGCCACCTGGCCCTATACCTTCATCATCAAGCCGGAATTCCTGGTCCTCATACCGGCCTGCAATACCCAGGTCCCAGTTATCGTTAAGTTTGTAAGTCAGGGCTAAGCCCGGCCCCCGTGATGATGCCAGTCCCCGTCCGGTAGACAGGTTCCAACGTTCGGCAAAGGTCCAGTCAATGGCCAGTATGGGGAAAAACCTGGTGCTGCCTTCCAGCCTGGAAAAAACACCAAAGCCCGGTCCGATGGTAAGGTTTTCATCGATTCTCCAGGCCGCCGCGCCAAAAAGACCATAGGTTCGGCTGTCACTATTGCTGGCGCCTTTTTCCCCGTTCATTCGAATGCTCGGAATGATGAATGCCATGCCTTTGGCACCAAAGCCAAAACGCGCTGAAAAAGACAGGCGTGAGTCCTCTATGGTGCCCCAGGGCTCAGCACCGCCAAATGCAGTCAAATCGTTAAAATCAAAAGTACTCCGCCCGCCACCAAGTGAGAGGCCAACCGAGTTTCGCGGACTCCAGGAATAGTTGACACCGGCGCCAACGAACCAGCGGTCGACAGCCACCGCCCCCGTACCATCTTTTAAATCAGCCTCGGAACTGTGTGCACCACCACCATCAAAGGTGAAGCTCCACGGACTGCCCTGCTGAGGTTGGGCCAAAGCGGGAGCTGCGTGGAGCATGCACAACATCGAAAATGCAACAAAAATACTAGATTTACGCTTCATAGGAGTCCCTGTCATCGTTTCTTGAGGCTGGTCCAGCCAGGCTTGGGCCACAGCATATTGAAACTGTCTATAAATGTCACCAACGAGTATGAAAGGTGATAAAAAAAACCGCCGGCCAAGCCGGCCGGCGGTTAAGGAGTTTGCCAGCGGGGAGTCTGGTCAAACTTCGAGGGCTTGCTGAATCAGTTTGGCAGGATAACCTCGTCAAGCACATGAATGACGCCGTTACTTGCCATCACGTCAACCGCTGCAACCGTTGCACCATCGACCGTTACCACATCACCTTCGGTGACAATAGTTACGGCCTGGCCGTTGACTGTCGTGGCGGAGTCCAGTGTAACGACCTGGGCGGAGGTTACTTCCCCTGATACCACGTGATAGGTCAGGATAGCGATGAGCTGGTCCTTGTTTTCCGGCAGGAGCAGGTTTTCAACGGTACCGGCCGGCAGCTTTGCAAATGCCGCATCGGTAGGGGCGAACACGGTAAATGGCCCGGTGCCCTTCAGGGTGTCAACCAGGCCAGCAGCTTCGATTGCAGCCACCAGGGTATTGAACGAGCCATTGCTCGCAGCAGTGTCAACGATGTCCTTGCTGGCCTTGGTGCCATGGTGACCTGCATTGGCCGTGATAGCGAAGAGGCTGACGGCTGCGGCAAGAACTGAATACAGGGCTATTTTTTGAGCTCGCTTGGATAGTTTGTTAAGTATCATCATCTTTTCCTTTATATAGTGGATTAATCAAAATTGGTAATTAGCACGTTTTTATCGGCTTATCAGGGCAGCGGGTCCAGCCAGTAACGTCTTTTTCGCTGCCACAATCTTCTCCTTCAACGTTCATCGTCCCGGCAGGCAATCTGCTCGGCGCTTCTGCACATATGGTGGTGATCTCGTCAATCATCACCGTTACTATCTAAAACTTGTATAA
>JBFFWN010000009.1:0-29026 GCA_041570235.1 Lysobacterales bacterium
CGCATTCGCGGCCGCTACTGGGGTTTCGAAACCTTTCAGTTGATAAGCTGTTTTGCTGTCATCCACAAAACGCAAAGCGCACACTTCTACATCACGTGCTTTGTCCAGACTCCAGTTCGAGACTGTTATGTTTGCTTCCTGCCCATAAGGGTCAGCTACACGGAATCCACGTGCGGCCTCTAATCCTTTAAACTGCTCATCAATAACCGCATCGATATTGACCGCACGAGTGTTTTTCAATCGTTCAACAAGGGCCGTACCCTCATTCGCATATGCAGTCTGCAGGCTTATTGCAGCTAAAAGGGTCCAGGTCAGAAATTGTTTGAGGAACACTTCTGATCCCGAACTTTTCCAAAGCAGTAACCCGCCGGTCGGCCTAACAGCAAGATGACCCCTGTTGAATCGGTGGGCATTTGACGTCTCCATAGGAACAGAATACACAGCAATCACCGGGCTTCGGTTTCAACACTGCCTTGCAAAAAGGACAGTCGTAATAAAACTGGCAGGCGTTGGTTGGCATCAATTCTTTCGACTGCTTTCCACACTCCGGACAAGTCAGCGTTGAATAAAGCTCAGGATCAGTCATTCAAGTCCCAACCGTGCTAGTCTGCCTTGCCACGCTTGTCGCCGTGAACCCATAACACCTCTTTGCCGCCATCTGCCCTTGCCAATACCCGGGCCAGTACAAACAAGAGGTCGGATAGACGGTTCAGGTAACGCAGGCTGATTTCGTTGATATCCTCCACCTTTGATAGTGACACCAGCAGGCGCTCGGCCCGGCGGCAGACCGTGCGGGCGTGGTGGCAGCGCGCCGCAGACTCGGAACCTCCCGGCAGAATGAAATCCTTTAAGGGCGGTAATTCTTCGTTGAACGAATCCAGGTCCGTTTCCAGTTGCTCCACGCAGGATTCCGGAATCAGCGTATAACCTGGCATACAAAGCTCGCCGCCCAGGTCAAATAACTCGTGCTGGGTGCGTGTCAGGCAATCGCGGATGTCTTCCTGCATACCGGTGCACAAAAGCAGACCGACCAGGCTGTTTAACTCGTCCACGGTGCCAAAGGTCTCAACCCTTAAACTGTCTTTATCGACCCGTGAGCCATCACCCAATCCGGTGGTGCCTTTGTCGCCGGTGCGGGTATAAATTTTTGAAAGCCTGTTTCCCATTTTAAAACCTGTATCCTGTTTGCAATATAAACGCCCAATATAGCACGGAGCGCCCATCGTAAACCGGATATTGCTTTTTCTTCGCTGGTGGTTATATTGGAGCCCCTTTCGAAGAGATTCTACCGATGCCAAAACATACGCCTTTATATGATGCCCACCTGGCCGCCAATGCCCGCATGGTGGATTTTGGTGGCTGGGAAATGCCGATTAACTATGGATCGCAGATCGAAGAGCATCACCAGGTGCGAAATGCGGCAGGCATGTTTGACGTATCGCATATGACAGTGGTGGATATACGCGGTGCGCAGGCCCGGCAGTTTCTCAGCTTCCTGTTGGCCAATGACGTTGCCAAGCTCAGGAATCCGGGCCAGGCGTTTTACAGCTGCATGCTGAATGAACAGGGTGGCATTATCGATGACCTGATTACCTATTTTCTGGATGAAACGTTTTTCCGGGTGGTGGTCAATGCCGCCACGCATGACAAGGATATGGCCTGGATAAACAGCCAGGCAAAGGCCTTTGATATCGAGGTAGTCGAACGCCCGGAACTGGCCATGATCGCTGTCCAGGGCCCGGCCGCCCGGGAAAAGGTCCTTTCACTGCTGCCCCCGGATGTCGCGGCCCGGGCCGGCGAAATGAAGCCCTTCAATGCAGGGCAGTTTGGCGAGCTGTTTATCGCGCGGACAGGTTATACGGGCGAGGACGGTTTTGAAATTTCCATGCAGGCTGATGTCGCTGTATCCCTGTGGAACCAGTTGCTCGAGGCCGGCGTTGCGCCATGTGGATTGGGCGCCAGGGATACCTTGCGTCTCGAGGCCGGTATGAATCTCTATGGCCAGGATATGGACGAGAGCGTGACACCTTTTGAGTCCGGCCTGGCGTGGACAGTGGCACTGAAGGACGAACGGTCATTCAATGGCAGGCAGGCACTTTTGGCGCAAAGGGAAAATGGTGTCGATAAAAAATTGGTTGGCCTTGTTTTGCAAGGTCGGGGCGTCTTGAGACCAGGTCAGCGGGTCGTTACCGAAGCCGGTGAAGGTGTGACCACCAGTGGCAGTTTTTCACCCACTTTACAAAGAGCCATCGCCTTTGCGCGCCTCCCAAAAGAAGCCGTTGGAAGCTGCCAGGTAGACATCCGCGGTAAGCTGTTGGATTGCAGCATCGTCCGGCCGCCTTTCGCCCGTAACGGAATGGTTTGCGAGGGTATCATTTAACGACTAGAATTCTCAAAGAAGAAGCGGTTCGTTAACAAAAATCAAAAGGTAGGATGTTATGAGCAATATTCCAACTCATCTGTATTACACAGACTCACATGAATGGGTGAGTGCCGAGGACGACGGTACCGCGCGAATAGGTATCAGCGATCACGCCCAGGAAGCACTTGGTGACCTTGTGTTTGTCGAGTTGCCCGTGGTTGGCGATGAAATCAGCCAGGGTGACCCCTGTGCCGTGGTCGAATCTGTCAAGGCGGCTTCTGATATTTATGCTCCCGTTTCCGGCAAGGTCATTGCCATCAACGAGGAACTGGAAGCAGATCCGGCCATTATCAATTCCGATCCTTACGAGGATGGCTGGCTATTCGAAATCGAATTGATCGATACCGAAGAGCTTGAAGGCCTGAAGGATGCAGAGGCGTATGAATTGAGCCTGGAGGAGTAGCCTTCTGGTATCCCGGGGGCCGCTCAGAACGGCCCCGGATCCATATTATTGCGCTTTCAACCTTCTCCGGTCAGTATTCGGCAGGCCTCGGAATAGTTTTTGACCGTCGCATCGATAATCGACTGCGGTAACTTCGGTCCGGGCGCCTTTTTGTTCCAATCCAGTGTTTCCAGGTAATCACGCACAAACTGTTTGTCAAAACTCGGTGGGCTGGTTCCCGGCTGCCAACTGCTTTGCGGCCAGAAGCGTGATGAGTCCGGTGTCAGGATTTCATCCATCAGAACCAGTTTGCCTTCCTTGTCGAGGCCAAATTCAAATTTGGTATCGGCGATGATGATCCCGCGCTCCAGCGCATATTGCCTGGCAAACTCATAAATCCTGATGCTCGATTCCCTGACCTGGTTAGCCAGCTCTTCACCTATCAGCTCCACGGTGGTGTCAAAATCAACATTGATATCGTGGTCACCGGCGGCGGCCTTGGTGGATGGTGTGAAAATGACTTCGGGTAATTCATCCGCCTGCCTAAGCCCGGCCGGCAGTTTGATACCGCAAACAGACCCCGTTTGTTGGTAGTCTTTCCAACCCGAGCCGATCAGGTAACCACGAACGATGGCTTCCACGGGTAGCGGCTTTAGCCGGCGTACGATGACGGACCGTGGCTCGAGCAATTCGATCAGCTGCGGATCGGCAAATACGTCACTGATCGGTATCCCCGTTAAGTGGTTTTCAATGATGTCGGCGGTCTTTTCAAACCAGAAATTTGATATCCGGGTTAATATGGCGCCCTTGCCGGGAACCGGGTCGGGCAGGACAACATCAAATGCGGAAAGACGGTCTGAGGCAACGATCAGCATGTGATCATCATCGAGCGCAAAGCTGTCGCGCACCTTACCCTGGTGTATCAGGGGCAGGGAGCTGAGCATTTCGGTGGAATAGGCCGGAGGCGGGTTGCTGGGCTTAAGATCGGACACCTTTTTTCCTTTTTTGCTGTGACGGGCTGAAACTCACACTATACTTGTCGGCCATAGGTTCTAACAAGGAAATTCAGTTTGGCAAACAACACCGGTTTAAAAATTCCCGGTCATTGGTGGGGGAAGTTGATTGGCGGCATTATCGGCCTGCTCAAAGGTGGGCTCGCCGGGCTGTTATTTGGTGTTTTTGTCGGCCACCTCGTGGATCGTTTTCTGACGGGTTTGAAGGGCGTCAGTCGCACCCGCGATGCTTTTTTTGGCGCCATGTTTTCCACCCTGGGCCACATCAACAAGGCGGATGGCCGTGTCACCAAGGCAGAAATTGCCGCTGCCGAGCTTTTAATGCAACGCATGCGGTTGAACGAGGATGAACGGCAGAGGGCAATACGCTTTTTTCAGCAGGGCAAGGAAAGCGATTTCAACCTTGAGGCAACCCTGTCGGAGTTTGCCCGGCACTCCATGCTGCGTCATGAATTGCGAATCATGTTCGTGGAATTATTGCTCGAAGCGGCGCTGGCCGATGGCAATCTCAGCCAACCCGAACTGGCTATCCTGACGCGCACCTGCGCTGTACTGCATATACCCGCCAATATTTTCGAGGCCATGTTGCGCGCGCGCCAGGTGGGCGGTGCTTCTTCCGGCGGTCAATACCAGTCTGCTTCAAATCGCATGGATTCGTTACAGCAATCCTATGCCACGCTGGGTATCAAGCCGGATGCCACGGCACACGAAATCAAGCGCGCATACCGCAAACTGGTATCACAGTATCATCCTGATAAACTTGTATCTCAGGGCCTGCCCGAGGAAATGATGGAAATGTCGAAAAACCGGGTGCGCGAGATCAATGCCGCCTATGACAAGATCAAGGCTTCAAAGGGCATCAAGTAGTACATTAGAATATAATAATATAACGTCATAATTCCCTTGGGCCTAAAACGGAGATTTTCATGAAACAAAGCAGTGTCATTTCACCTTCGATACTTTCCGCTGATTTTGCCCGTCTTGGTGAAGACACCCGGGCCGTACTGGATGGTGGCGCCGACTGGGTGCATTTCGATGTGATGGACAATCACTTTGTTCCGAATATGACCTTTGGCCCGATGATCTGCAAGGCCTTGCGCAAGTATGGCATTACTGCCCCCATCGATGTGCATTTGATGGTGCAACCGGTCGATGACCTGGTGGTGCAGTTTGCCGATGCCGGCGCCAGCATGATCACCTTTCACCCTGAAGCCAGTGTCCATGTGGACCGCACTATCAACCTGATCAAAGAAAGCGGTTGCCAGGCGGGCCTGGTGTTGAACCCCTCAACGCCATTGGACATATTGAACTGGGTGCTGGGTTCACTCGATATGGTGTTGTTGATGTCGGTTAACCCCGGTTTTGGAGGTCAGAGTTTTATTCCTTATGTGATGGATAAAATCAGGGCCACAAGGCAAATGATCGATGCTTCGGGCAGGGATATCCGCCTGGAAATCGATGGAGGGGTAACCGTGGATAATATTGGCCAGCTCGCCGAGGCAGGTGTTGACACCTTCGTTTCCGGCTCCGCGATATTTGGTACGGATGATTATGCGGCGACGATTGCGCAGATGCGGGCGAATATCGGGGTCTGATCCAATATCTGTCAACCTGGAGTTACATTGCAATTAACCGGCGCCGCCATCCGGTAATGCCGTAAACACCAACCTTAGCGGCCCGCCTGCGGTGGGTGAATCCAGTGGATAACAGGTCAGCAGGGTCAAACGCTCCACACTGTCATCAACCACCAGGTTTTGCGAACGGCTATCGACAACCTCCTGCCAGCTGACCCGGTAATCACGTATCTCGGTTGTGGTTCGCAAACGCAACAGGTCGCCTTTCTGCAGGTCTTTCAGAAAACTGAAATGGGTATCGCGATGGCCGCTGAGGATACGGTCAGCGGAATGATCGAAGCCCTCTGTATTGACCAGCGTCGGGCCAAAGGCAAGGTTGCGGCCCGAGCTTCCTTCCAGCACGATTTCACGCAATCCCAATCGCGGCACTTCCAGCACCCCCACAGCGCGTGTATCCGCCCACGGCCAGGGTTTGGCATTGGGCTCGCCCTCCAGTGTCCGCAGCCAGGACCGCTCCAGCAGGTGCTGGGCAAGTTCCGCTTTAACCGGTATCCAGATGGCATTCAAAAAAAGGGCGGCGGCACCAAGACATACCGCCGCCAAAACCCAATGACGCTTCAGCACATGGAGGGTGTGCACGGCAAGGGGTACTGCGGGTTCAGAATCTGTTTGCATGCTTCTCAGCCGTTTGCACGTGAATGTATGGCGGGTAAGCGGCTGCCGCTGAAAAGCAGCATTGCGCTTGCCAGCGCCAGCGCAAACAGCGACAGCAATAGTTGTGCCAGCCAGCCGGCTGCCGTTGACGGAAACGCCGCCAGGCTCTGACTGCTGCCCGCCGGTAAAAGGCCGGGGATATTGGATGAAGCCAACAGTTCATTGGTGGCTCGGCGTGGTGTTTTGTCGACGGCCACAAGGCTGGTGTGCTTTGTCAGTAAGCCATATTCGAGCGCCACGTCGGTGATCTCCAGCCGGGTCAGTTCGGGGTCGCCGCCAAACAGCAAGCCGTCCTCGAGTGATTCGATTTTTTTCCGCGCCCACAGCTTGGCCAGGTTATCACCGCTCTGACCTGTGTCGGTGGCATCCCATCCGTTGACATTGAGGCTCCAGTCACGTCCGTTGAGGTTTCCACACAGGCTGATAATGGTCGGTTGGGACGGCAACCTGGCCAGTAGCCACAGGGGTTCTCCGGCATACAGGTCGGGTACTATTTCCGGAAAAAACTCGGCGCTATCACCCCAGTTCACACAGATGTCGGTCAGGGCGGGTGTCTGAATGCGTTGCCACAGTGCGGACATCTGTTCCTCAACTTCATCGGGCTTGCCGATGTGTACATAACTGCCACGGCCGATCTCGGCGGTTTTGCGCATAAACCAGCTGTTCGGCGCATGGCCGATAGCAATCGTGAACATGCGGCTGGCGCCAAGGTCAGCGGCAACCTGTTGCAGTAACTGTGTTTCGTTGCCAACGGCGCCGTCAGTGATAAAAATAACCTGTCGCATCAGTCCGGGGGCTTGCTGCATGGAAAGTGCGCTTCTCAAAGCCGGCGCCATGTCGGTGCCGCCATTGGCGCTGAGGCCCTCGATAAAAATCCGGGCGGTGTAAAGACTCGAATGTGAGACCGGAACTGCCTGGTCAAATAGTTGCTCGGTAGAGGAGTTAAACTGCAGCAGGTTGAAATAATCGTCCGGGCCCAGCGATTTCAATGCGTGTGTCAATGCCGCTTTCGCCTGCGAGATCGAAGCCCCATCCATCGAACCCGACGTGTCGATCACCATGATCACCTCGCGGGCGACAGGGCTGATCGAATCTGTCAAAGGCGGCACAACCATCAATTGGGCGTAGACCGATTCACCATCGTTAAATGTGGTCAAAAAGGCTTCGGGTTGTGACTGCAGCATCGGAGTCCAGCTCAATTCAAAATCGCGGTCACTCAGTTCAGTGGTATGCATCAGCTCAACCCGGTAACCATTTTCGACCTGGCGGATATCCACGTCGTGGTAGCGGCTTTCAATGGCGGCCAGTTCAATCGGGCTGACAATATTCGCCTGCAAGCTGAGACGGTGTGAATCACCCGGCGGGTCGGCGACCAGTTCAGGTGCCGGTGGCGGCACTGTTGCCTGGATGTCTGTACCCGGTTCCCAGCGGGGGGTAAAGGTCAATGGCAAACGCAGGTGATAACTGTAGTCGCGGTAACTGACATTTTGTAAATAGGCGATGGTGACCTCAATGGTCTCACCGGGGCCAATATTGGCGAGACGTGTTTCAAACTGATTGCGCCGCTGCTGTTCAACCAGCGTGGCGGTTTTACCCGCGTTCATGGCTTTTTGGTAGCTGCGCCTGGCGCTTTCCCTTTCCTGGATCTCACCTTCCAGCAAGCGCTCACCCACCTTGATAAGCAGTTGATCCACGGCTGCGCCCTCCGGTAACGGAAAGCGGTAAAGCCCCTCGGCCCAGTACATACCATGGTTGCTGAAATGCTGCGTGATCTCTACCCGTGCAGCCAGGCCGGTGATATCCATCTTCACATGGGTATCGATGGCCATTTCGGTGTGCAAACCGTTAACCGTGTTCAGCTGCAATCCCCAGGCATCATCTGCATTGACGGTTTCGGCGCGAATGACCAGCAGTATCAATATCAGGCCGCTCAAAGCCATCAATATGCGGTCCCGCAACCGCATGATGCGGCGTGAACTTTCCTCGCATGAATTTTGATGGATCTTCTGACGCCTCATGAGACGCCGCGCCAGTTTGGGGTCCTGTTGCCAGGCCAGGTCTTCCAGATCGTCACGGATCGACTCCTGGTGCTTGCTGTTTTGGGTGTCGCTTGTTTGCAGCATGGTCTTTCTCCCTTGGTGGATTGCCCACTATTTAAGCGCTTCAACATGCAACTTCGGTGGCTGAAGGTGGATGTGAACGGACCTGAATAGGGCAAAAATATGGCAAAGCCTGAAAGACGGCTGTTTAGGGGGTCGCCGAGGCCTTAAACTAGTGTGGTTTAAACAGCAGTTTCAGGAGTTTCCATGCCAAGACATATCGCGATCGTTGAGGACGAGTTGGCCATTCGCCGCAATTTTGAAGATGCATTGCGTCGCCAGGGTTACCAGGTAAGCGGTTACGGTGACCGGCAAAGCGCCATGGAGGCATTCAGCCGCCGTTTGCCCGACCTGGTGATTATCGATGTTGGCCTGGGCGATGATGTCGAAGGAGGCTTTGAATTATGCCGGGAGCTCAGATCGATGTCGCGGGTGCTGCCGCTGATGTTTCTGACCGCGCGGGATTCCGATCTTGATGTGATTTCAGGTCTGAGGCTGGGTGCTGATGATTACCTGACCAAGGACATCAGCCTGCCACACCTGATGGCCAGGATCGTGGCATTATTCCGGCGTGTTGAAATGCTCTCAGGTCAGCAAAGCAATGGCTCCTGGCTGGAACGCGGCGCATTACGTTTATCGGTTGAACGCATGGAGGTCACCTTGGACGGCGTGGCTGTGCCCCTGACGGTCACAGAGTTATGGATCGTGCACTCCCTGGCCAGGCATCCGGGCCATGTGCGTTCGAGGCAACAGTTGATGGATGATGCCAATATCCTGGTCGATGACCAGACCATCACCAGCCATGTAAAACGTATCCGGCGCAAATTCAAAAAGGTCGATGCTTCCTTTGACAAGCTGGATACCGTTTACGGTGCAGGTTATCGTTGGAACAGTGCGGCGGCCTGATTTCCGGTAACCAGTATGCGATTAAAAAACCAGTTACTTGCGTTGTCATTGATGACGCTGTTATTACCCTGGTCCGGTTGGGTGCTGGTGCAGGAACTGGAGAATTTCCTGCGTGAAGCTGAAGAGAACACATTGCTGGAATCGGCCGACACGATTCGACGGGTTTTGCCGGAAGCGTACCTGGCAGACCTGAAACTGAGCCGTGGCCAGGTGTTACCTTTGCGGCAACTGAGCGCCGAACCCTTTCTCGACGGCTATTTGACAGACTGGCCGGAACAGGAGCAGAAACTGAGCTTTGGGGCCCCCGACGGCCGTTTGTCACTGGATGTGTTTGCCGGCCGGTTCGAAACTCATTTTTACCTGGCGTTAAAGGTCACCGACCCCGGTGATATCAAGGCCACCACGTTCAATGCAGGGGCCGGCGATGGCGCACAAAGAGCCGGCGTGGTCTTGTTTATCCAGAGCAAAAGGGGCCAGTTCAGCTATGTGATCTCAAGCGAAGCGCCGGGGCTGCTCAGCATCAACAGCAAAGGTGGAAAAGGTACGCGCCTGGATGCCGCCTGGATGGATGACGCCGATGGCTACAGTATTGAACTCAGCCTGCCCGGTGACGTGGAACGCATCAGTATTGGCGCCGTGGCGCCGGCGTTTACCATGCAGGGCGTTTCCACCGAGCGTTATGCGGGCACGCTCAAGGGCCGGCAGCAGGGGCAGTGGCTGGAGTTGATCAGCCGTCACGACGAGGTGGCCCAATGGTTGTCAAAAACCACGCCCGGGAACTCCCGCGCCTGGCTGTTACAGGCAGATGGCTGGGTGGTGGCCGACTCCGGTGCCGAAGCGGTAGCCCGCTCGACCGAGCTGACCTGGGTGCAACGTATCATCTACCAGGTGGTCGCCGATTCGGATATGCCGCCACGTGAGCCTTTGGCTGAATGGCCTGTCCGTTTTCAAACCGGTGTGGTCGACCGGGCATTGTCCGGTGAGAAAGCTGCTTTCTGGAATCGCGATGCTTCAAACGCCGCCGTTTACAACCTGGTTGCCGTGCCGGTTTTAGCACCTGGAAATGGACCGCTTGAGGCCATAGGCGCAATTCTGCTGGAGACCCGCTCCGAGGGTTTGTTGCTGATGACCAACCGCGCACTCGGCCGGTTTGCATTGATTGCCCTGCTGCTGGTGGTCGTGTTGGCCACAGGTTTGTGGTTGTTTGCGACACGTTTGTCCGGCAGGGTGCAGAAACTCAGTGGCGCGGTCAGCCGGGCCATGGATGAAAGCGGGCGCGTGCAGAAACTGCCGCTGACCAAATCAGGCGATGAACTTGGTGAACTTGCGCGCAATACGGAAAAATTGCTCAGGGCCGTGGCCGAGCATACCGGGTACCTGCAAAAACTGGCCGGCCGTTTATCGCATGAACTGAAAACGCCTATCGCCATTACGCGTTCATCACTGGAGAACCTGGCCACTCAACCGTTGGGTCCCGAGGCGCAACAATACCTGGACAGGGCCAGGGAAGGACTCGACAGGCAGGCCGCCATCGTCAGCGCCATGAGTGAAGCGCAACGACTGGAGGGTTCGGTTAAAACCGCTGACTGGGAAACCGTCAACCTTGCTGAAATGCTCGGTTATTGCACCGATGCCTACCGGTCCGTGAACCCCTCGCGAACCATCAGGCTGGAATTGCCAGAGAAAAAATGTGAACTGCACTGTGCGCCTGAACTGATTGCCCAAGCCCTGGATAAACTGGTTGAAAACGCCATCAGTCTGACCGATGACAGTTGTGAGGTAGGCATTACCCTGCAACAGGATGAACATCAATGCCGGATATCGGTCAGCAATACCGGAACGCGATTACCGGACATTTTGCATGAGCGCTTATTTGACTCGCTGGTTTCGCTGCGTGAGAAACAGGGAAGTGGCCGTCACCTTGGCCTGGGTCTGCATATCGTGCGGCTGGTGGCCGAGGCCCATAGTGGAAGTGTCACCGCCCGCAACCTGCCCGATGATCAGGGTGTTGAATTTACCCTGGTGCTGCCTGCCCGGTGAACATAGCTACTGATATGGGGCTATGAATCTTGTTAGAATCAGCCTTTTCCACAAGCCGCTTTAATACAGGATGTCCTTGAGTGAATAAAGAGCAATACGATCAGCTGTGCGCCGAAGGATTTAACCGTATCCCGGTATACCGGTCGGTACTGGCTGACCTGGATACGCCTTTATCGGTTTATCTGAAACTGGCGGGTGGCAAAGACTCCTATCTGCTCGAATCTGTAGAAGGCGGTGAAACCTGGGGCCGTTACTCGATTATCGGCCTGCCGTGCAGGCGGCGTTATACGGTTCGCGGTCATCAACTGCTTGTCAGTGATGACGGTGTGGTTGTGGACGAAGAGACGGTGGCCGATCCACTGGCCCGCATCGCCGAGCTTCAACGTCAGTTCAATGTGCCGCGTTTGCCCGAGTTGCCGTTGTTCAGTGGCGGCCTGGTGGGTTACTTCGGTTATGAAACCGTGCACCTGATTGAGCCAAAATTGGCCAATACGGTTAAGAAAGATGATCTTGGCACCGCTGATATCGAATTGCTGTTATCTGAAGAAGTGGCGGTACTGGATAATCTTGAGGGTCGTCTCTGGTTGATCGTTCACGCCGATGCCGGTCAGCCGGGGTCGTATATCGAGGCGCAAAAACGGCTGGATGAATTGGAAAATCAGTTACGCACCGCCAGCCCGCGTTACGGTTTGCGTATAAGGGGCGAAGCGGTCAGGGAAGAGGATTTTTCTTATCGCTTCGAGCACGATGATTTCATCGCCGCAGTTGAAAAAAGCAAGGAATACATCCTCGCCGGCGATATTTTCCAGGTGGTCCTGTCACAGCGTATGAGCGTGCCTTTCGAGGCCCGGCCACTGGACGTGTACCGTTCATTGCGTGCATTAAATCCCTCGCCCTACATGTATTTCATCGACCTCGGTGAGACTCAGATCGTCGGCTCCTCACCGGAGGTGCTGGTGCGTGTGCAAAACCGGCGGGTGACGCTCAGGCCAATCGCCGGCACAAGACAGCGTGGCAGGAATGCCGAGGAAGACCAGGCGCTGGCAAAAGAGCTGCTTGCTGATCCGAAGGAATGTGCCGAACACCTGATGTTGATCGATCTTGGCCGCAACGATGCGGGCAGGGTGGCGCGAACCGGCAGCGTGCAGATGACCGACCAGATGGTGATCGAACGTTATTCCCACGTGATGCATATCGTTTCAGAGGTCCAGGCCGATCTGGATGATGGCCTTTCTGCCATGGATGCGATCCGTGCGTCATTTCCGGCCGGAACCTTATCCGGCGCGCCGAAGTTTCGGGCGATGGAAATCATCAACGAGTTTGAACCGGTCAAGCGTAATATTTATGCAGGCGCTGTGGGTTATATCTCGTGGCATGACGATACGGATCTTGCCATCGCCATTCGCACGGCCGTGATCCACGAGGGCAAGCTGCATGTGCAGGCCGGCGCCGGCATCGTGGCCGACTCGGACGCCGAGAAGGAATGGCAGGAAACCCGCGACAAGGGCAGGGCGTTGATCACCGCCGTTGCCCGTGCCTCGCGCGGTTTATAATATTTACTTCAATCTTTCCTGCGATTGGCCGACCTGGCCCGGTCTTTTTTGGATTTTTGCCGCGGCCTGTCGGCTTGCGGGTTTCGCGCAGGCGCTGATTGCGTTCTCGGCTGGTTGTTTGATAGCCGAACCTTCGCGGTCGGGCGCGCAATTGGTTTAGGGCTGGCCTGCACCCTTACTTTTTCAACTCTCTTATTTTCAACTCTCCGGGGTTTCGTGTTTTTAGCGCCTTTTGGTGACCCCACCTGGCGCACCGGGGTTGTAGCTGATGACCCTTTTCTTACCTTGATGTTTTGCCTCGGCTGTTGTTGCGATGGCTGCACGCGCGTTTCGGACCTTGCCCGGGTTGGTTGCCGGTTGGAGGTGTTGTTCACACGTATACCCCGGGTTGGTGATGACGGCCGGGCCACGGGCTGGGTGGACTGTTTTGTTTCTCGGTTGGAAGTGTTGTTCACCCGTACCCCCCGGGTTGGCGACGAGGGTCGTGCCACTGGCTGGGTGGACTGTTTTGTTTCACCCTTTGCGCCGGCGCCATTACTGCCACGACGATTGTCCTGGTTGTTGGTTGGGGTCCTGCGCGTTACCGATGAACCTGAACGGTGATTCGGGCTCTTGGCTGCCAGCTCGCTTTGACTGATGTTATTGCGTCTGCCAGTGCGATTCTCTCTTTCACGGCCGGGTGCCTGGTAGTTATCACGACGGTTGTCGGCCAGCAGGTTGTTACGGTTTGATTCAATTCTGTTTGTCTCCCGGTTTTTGGCCTTCTTACGCAGGTCAGTCAGGCTCACCGGCCCGGCCCGGTTAGCTTCGTCTTTCTTTACCCCGTTATAGTTGTTCTGGCGCGCACCAGAGGCAGCGTTGTTGTTTGCCTGCCGGATGCTTGCATGGCGTCTTTCAGTGGTATTGAGCTGCCTGTTGACGTTACTGAGTCTGCCACTGCGATTGTCTGTATCACGGCCGGGTGCCTGGTAGTTATCACGGCGGTTGACGGTCAGCAAGTTGTCTCGGTTTGATTCAATTCTGTTTGTCTCCCGGTTTTTCGCCTTCTTACGCAGGTCAGTCAGGCTCACCGGCCCGGCCCGGTTAGCTTCGTCTTTCTTTACCCCGTTGTAGTTGTTCTGGCGCGCGCCATTGGCTGCGTTGTTGTTTGCCTGCCGGATGCTTGCATGGCGTCTTTCAGTCGCATTGGCCTTCCTGTCACGCGAATCAACAAGCCTGGCGCGTTGCGACCTGTCGCGATACAGGTTCTCATGGCGCTCGTTGAAATCCCGGCGGTCATTACCCGCCCTGCCATCACGCCGGTCCCGCCCACCACGGTCATTACCCGCGTTACCGTGGCGTCCATCATTGCGTCGATGATGATTGTTATCAGCGTATCTGTCACCCCGGCGGGAGTAATGATGGGGACGCGACCGGTAGCCCCTGGGGCCCCAATAACCAAAATGGCGGTGATGCCAGCGATGCTTGTGATGCCAGTAACCGCCGGTGTAGTAACCCACGCTGAATGGTCCCCTGCCCCAGCTGAGACCATAGTTCCAGCCGCTCCACGAGTTATAGGCGACGCTGAAGCCCCAGGTGCTATGCCGCGGATAGTAGTAATAGGGTGATATCCAGGCGGGGTAGTAATAACCGGTGCCATAGAAAATGGTGTTGTGATACACGTAACTGCCGGTGTAGCCGGGCGTGTAGCCGACATAGACCACTTCGGGGGTGGCCGCATATACATATACATATTTGCTGTTATACACCGGTGAAGTGGGGAGGATGGTGTCCACCTGCGCGGGGCGGTGGTCAGATACCTGCCACGGGCCTTGAGGACCGGTGGATACATACCAGACACCATCTTCAACCAGGTAAAACAGCCCGCCGGACTTCAAGACGGTCGAGCCGGTGTTTTTGATATACACCATGTCGGTGCCATCCACTGCTGCGTAAACGGGTTGGCCATCATAGTCAACCTCGACATCCGCCTTGCCCCTTTTAACGGCGGCGGCTTGTGGTACCTCGGCATCCAGAACGGCCTCTCGGGCCTCCTCGGTGCCGGCCACAAAAACACGCGAATCCGCTTGCTCCGAGGTTTTCGGGATATTCGCAAATGCTTCCGGCAGGTCATCCGCAGCCTGGTACTGCCAGTCTCCGTTGAGTGAGTCGGCGTGATACCAGCGCCCGGCCAGAACGGTGTAATAGTGTTGCGTGCTGTAGTGCATGAAAACATCGGTGTCCGAATTCTCCAATACCAGCAGGTCGTCCACCAATGGCACGAACGCGGCAGGACCATCGGTGACGATCAGTTCTGCCGGTTTTGTCGAAACGATAATCTCGGGAGCATTGGCGGAGGTGACGGCCGCGGTAGTGGCCTCATCGATGGCCTCCTGTTCCCCTGCGTTGACCATGGCAACCACATCAACGGGTGGCCTCGCTTCAAAGCGATATGGCCCGGTCGCATTGTCCGCGCGGTACCAGACGTCCCTGGCGGCGTTCAAATAGTAGTGCCTGTTGTTGTATATCAGCGGGTAAGGGGTGTTAATAACCGCCTTGTAATCGCTGTTTTCGATATCGCGAATAACCGGTTCACCGTTCATCGATACCAATAATGCGGGGTGATCGCGGTAGATGATCTCGGGTGGCCGTGTGTTGAGTTTTTCAACAGCAGTGGCCTCCGCCTCGGCCAGTTCAATGGCGGATTCCAGTTCATCGAGAGGAAAATCCAGGTTCCATTGACCTGACTCAATGGCCAGCCTTGTTGCCAGGTCAACCTTGATGTCGGCAGTGCCGTCAGGAAAGCGGGCCTCGCGAAGGAGGAGGTTCTTTGCGCGCACCACTCGCTTTTTGTTGTCAATGCTGATGGTGGAATCGAGCCAACCTGCACCGAATACCGGTTCGGCATCAGCGTTTTCCCGGTAGGCCAGGGCGGCACGGTAGTGAAGGGTATCTCCTTCGAGCTTGTCCACCCTGGGTTTATAAATCGTTACCTGGCCATCTTCCAGCACAAGCGTGCGCGGCCAGCTGTCCTGTTGGGCAAAGGCGGTTGACAGGCCAAGCTGCATCAGGGCAAGGCTCAATAATACGGTTAGGCATCTGTTCATCTTCATATCCTCGTTGGGCGCTCCCGATTTCCCATCTCGTGGTCAAATCCGTTCGGTTTTCTACAGCATCACTATAAATCGACGTTTCTGAACACAAGGTGAATGGGTGGTTTCAAGCCGGGTAAGATGTTTGATGTTGGCCAGAGTGTTGAAAATCTTCCGGATAAAGCCAGCCAGGGCCACCGCTAAGGGTATAGCCGTGTCATCGGCAGCGTCGTTGCGGTGCGTGAAAGCTTGTATCGCATGGGCAGAAACTATTACATTAGGATGAATGCCAGTTGGTAATCTGAAACAGGAAGTTCTTCCCTCACGGCGAAACCTGCTGCGGCTGTGTGTTATCCGCACTATTGTCATTAGTGTCCTGGTGATCCTTTTACTCTGGCTGCGGTTGAGTAGTGAAATCGAACTTCCCTGGGTTCCGCTGTCAGCGGTTATTTCTGGCCTGGTCTTCGTCAATGTGCTGGTTTTCTGGCGTCTGCGTTCAGATTCACCCGTCACGGAAAAAGAGTTTTTCGTTAACCTGCTCCTTGACGTGTTATTTCTGACCCTGGTTCTATATTTCACCGGCGGTTCAACCAATCCGCTTGTCAGTTATTACCTGATTCCGTTGATTATCAGCGCGGCGATATTAAGGCCCGGGCACACCTGGTTTATCGCTTTTTTGAGTATCTCGTTTTACACCCTGTTGCTGTTTTACTATCAACCGCTGGCCCTGTTTACGGTGTCTGATCATGGCTCCATGATGAGTGCCCATTTTGTCGGTATGTGGGTGAATTTCGGATTCAGCGCCCTTTTGATTTCCTGGTTCGTGGTGCGCATGGCGGCAACACTCAAGGAGCAATCCGAGGCGATTGCGCGCAGCAGGGAATCGGGGCTTCGAAACGAACGAATTATCAGTATTGCCAGCATTGCGGCCGGTACGGCACATGAGATGCGCACGCCATTGGCTACCATGGCCGTAACAGTTGATGACCTGGCCTTTGAGCATCCCCAATTGAAAGAGGAAATGGCCTTGCTGCAACAGCAGATAGATCGCTGCGATGCGGTATTGCGCCAACTGGTTTCCACCACCACCGAGGAAAGCCGGGTGGTGGTCAGGGAGTTTGGCGTTTTGCTGCAGAATTTGCTGGAGAAATGGAGCCTGGCCAGGCCGGAAATCAAGTTGCAACTATCCATTCTGGACAAGGTGTCGAAACTTAAAATTCGTTATGATCAAAGTTTGCAACATGCCCTGATGAACTTGTTGAACAACGCTGCCGATGCCAGTCCCGAATATGTATCTATTCAGGCCGAACCATCGCAGGGCGACTTGCTGATCACGATCGAGGACCGTGGACCCGGCATCCCGCCGGAGATCATGAAGAGCCTCGGAAAAACGCGTGTCAGTAAAAAGCAGGGCGGCCTGGGCCTCGGTGTATTGCTCTGCCAGGCGTCGATAGAGCGATTGGGGGGCGAGGTGACAATGATGGGCGTGGCGGGTGGTGGAACAGGAACCCGCATGGAAATTCGCTTGCCGGTGCAAGACAATGACGATGATTGAAAATAGTGCTGAAAACAATCGAGTGCTGTTGGTGGATGATGATCCCGTGTTTTTACAGGTGTTGGGCAGGTCGATGCAAAAGCGTGGTTTTGATGTAATTACATCACCTGGCATCGAGGATGCCATCAAACAGGCCCGTGAAAGCAGACCGGCGATGGCCGTGGTTGATCTGAAACTGCAAGGTGAATCCGGTTTGGACCTGATCCCACAGCTGGTTGAGCTGGATGCGGATATGAATATCGTCGTGCTTACCGGGTATTCCAGCATTGCCACGGCCGTGACCGCCATAAAGCGCGGGGCCAGCGACTACCTGAGCAAACCGGTCACCGCCAGCGATGTGATCAGGGCGCTGAAAGGGGAGATGTCAGGAGACCTGGCGCCGGAGGACTTCAGCCCGATGTCGGTTGAGCGGGTTGAGTGGGAGCATATCCAGAAAGTGTTGAAGGAAAATGACGGCAATATATCTGCAACCGCCAGGAGCCTGGGCATGTACCGGCGAACCCTGCAGAGAAAGCTGGCCAAAAAGCCGGCATCAGAGTGAAATTTAATGAAAACAAGCCGGACATTGCGGGTTGATTAATGCAAAATACCCAATCCAATGAATTCGCCTTAGCTGGAATGTGCAGAAAATATGATCCTGATGATCGACAACTATGACTCCTTTACCTACAACCTGGTGCAATACCTGGGTGAATTGGGTGCGAAGGTCACCACCAGGCGCAATGATGCGATCACCATTGAGCAGATACGTGAACTGAATCCCGACGGAATCGTGATATCACCGGGGCCATGCACACCGGATGATGCCGGAATATCCCTTGAGGTCATAGAAAAGCTTGGCGGAGAGTTCCCGATATTCGGTGTTTGCCTGGGTCACCAGTGCATTGGCCAGGTGTTTGGCGGCCAAGTGGTCAGGGCCGATAAGGTGATGCATGGCAAGACCTCGATGATGTTCCACCAGGGCAAGGGCGTGTTTGCCGGTTTGCCGCAACCGTTTGAGGCCACGCGTTATCATTCGCTGGTGCTGAAAAAAGACAGCGTGCCCGATTGCCTTGAAGTGACGGCCTGGACAGAGCAGGAAAACGGTGAAATTGAAGAGATCATGGGTGTAAAGCACAAAAGTTTGCCAATAGAGGGCGTGCAGTTTCATCCCGAGTCGATATTGACGCGGTGCGGGCATGACCTGTTGCAAAATTTCATCAATACCACCAGGCAAGGCTGAGAGAACGAGAACAATATATATGAGTATGGATATACATAACGCGCTGGCGCGTATCGCCGATAACGGCAATCTTTCCACGCAAGAGATGGCCCAGGTCATGCGCCAGATCATGTCCGGCGATACCACCGATGTGCAGATAGGCGCATTTTTGCTGGGCATGCGTGTAAAAGGTGAAACCATCGATGAAATCGTCGGAGGTGTGCAGGTACTGCGTGAATTTGCTGCGGGCGTGAAAGTGGATGGCCCAAACCTGGTTGATATCGTGGGCACAGGTGGAGACGGCGCGAACCTGTTCAATGTGTCCACAGCTTCCTGCTTTGTGGTTGCCGCAGCAGGTGGCCGGGTGGCAAAACATGGCAACCGTTCTGTTTCCTCCAGCTCAGGCAGTGCCGATGTGCTCGAGGCTGCGGGCGTACGGCTGGATATCTCGCCCGAACAGGTTACAAGCTGTGTCAACGAACTGGGCATCGGCTTCATGTTTGCCCTGATGCATCACAGCGCGATGCGTCATGTCACGTTGGCGCGCAAGGAGCTTGGCCTGCGAACCCTGTTTAATATTCTGGGCCCCATGTCCAACCCGGCGGGCCTCAAACGCCAGTTGATCGGTGTTTACGACCGTGCCCTGTGCCGGCCGGTGGCCCAGGTGTTGCAACGAATGGGTTCCGAGCATGTGCTGGTGGTTAACTCCGATGACGGGCTGGATGAAATCAGCCTGGCCGCAGATACGCACATGGCAGAGCTCAAAGACGGCATTGTCTACGAGTATTCACTGCAACCCGAGGAAGTTGGCATCAGCCGCGCATCCATCGAAGACCTGGCCGTGGATGGCGTGCAATCATCCCTGGCCCTGATCACTGCCGCGCTTTCGGCCGGAGACAAGGATGACCGCGCGCAGCGTGCCGCAGACGTGGTTGCCCTGAACGCCGGGGCGGCGTTGTATGTTTCCGGTGTGTCCGATTCGATGGCAGATGGCGTCAAAACGGCACAGCAAACCCTGGCGAGCGGCGCCGCGCTGGATAAACTGCACCAGCTGGCGGACATGACCCGGGCATTCTGATGGCTGTACCCTCGATATTAAAACGCATCATTGAGCGCAAGAAGGAAGAGGTGGCCGAGGGGAAATCCAGGCGGTCGCTTGCTGAATTGCAGAAACTGGCGCAGACAGCTGCGGCTCCGCGAGGCTTTGAGCGTGCTTTAAAGCATGCATTGATCAGCGGGCCGGCCATAATCGCCGAAATCAAGAAGGCCTCGCCAAGCGCCGGCGTGATCCGTGAACATTTTGAGCCGGCTGCCATTGCCCGTTCGTATGAAGCCGCCGGAGCGGCCTGCCTGTCGGTTCTGACCGACAGGGACTTTTTCCAGGGACATGATGACTACCTTAAACAGGCCCGAGGGGCTTGTAGCCTGCCCGTGTTGCGAAAGGACTTTATGATTGACCCATGGCAGATCGTAGAGTCGCGGGCCATGGGCGCCGACTGTATCCTGTTGATAGCGGCAGTGCTGGATCAATCATTGATGCAGGATCTGTTGCTGGTTGCAAAAGGCCTTGGCATGGATGCATTGGTTGAGGTGCATGACGAGGCCGAGATGGAGCGCGCGCTGAGCCTGGATCACGAGTTGATCGGCGTCAACAACCGCAACCTGAATACCTTTGAGACCTCGCTGGTCACCAGCGAGCGGCTCAAAGCGATGATGGCGCCGGGCAGTTTCCTGGTGACGGAGAGCGGTATCAGAACGATGGACGATGTAAAACAAATGCAGGCTGCGGGTATCAATGCCTTCCTGGTAGGTGAGGCGTTTATGCGGGAAGCGGATCCGGGCGCTGCTTTAAAACAACTTTTCTTTTGAAATGAAGCATTCGCTGACACCCGTTTACTGCTTTCTGGCCATCATGCTGGTGGCAACGGCCAACAGCCCTGCATTTGCCCAGGCGGAAGAGGGTAGCCTGTGGCGTGATGCAGTGGTCAGTGATCTGGATGTCGACTTTGGTGATACCGGTTTCCATGCGCGCTGGAAATTCCATCGTTGCGATTGTGGTGATATCCGGGTAATGGTTGAGCAGATCGCACCCGATGGTATCGTGACCGGCGAGTTATTGATGGTCAGTGGTGTGGTTTTGCTGGCACGTGGTTTTGACCAGCAGGGTGGCGATATCGAGCCGTTCATTCAGGCGCCTTCATTGATGCTGCAGCTGGCATATTCACTGCTCAACGTGGTGGAGTCAAACGGTCCGGGCGCAGTTGATGCAAAGCAACAATGGAACGTGGAAGAGCAGAAGCTGGATTTCAAGCTGGATACGGGACTGGCCACGGGCATGTTTGCCGCACCCTGGCGGCTAAAGGGCAGTGGCTGGAAGACTGAAAGCGACAGTCTCCGCTTTGAGCTTCTGTTTCAGTTCAGCACAGGGGAACCTGGAGCCGCCAATCACAGCGAGTCAATCACGCTGACGGGTGACCTGGATTACCTCAATGAGGAATTCCCCTACAGCCCAACCACCGTGCTGGATGACTGGCGGGTTCAGTGGGTGTCTTTGAATGAAACCGAATCCCAAGTGATCACAGGCGGGCTGACCCTGGATGAGCTCAGGCAGAAAGCTGACCAGTTGTAAATCCTGGATCAGATCCTGTAGGCCACGGCCTTCATGGCCCCGGCGGTAATTTTCATCAGGCGACGCACCGGTCGCGGCAAATCAAATGCACCGGAATCCTCGGCCATCTGTGCGTGCTTGGCTTCATCGATTTTCATCTGGTCCAGTATCGCCCGGCTACGGGCATCTTCGGGTGGCAGCTTTTCAAGATGGCCTTCGAGGTGCGCTTCGACCTGGTTTTCGGTTTCCTTTAAAAAGCCGAGGCTCCAGCCATCCCCGGCCAGGCCGGCGGCCGCACCAATCGCAAACGAACCGGCATACCAGAACGGATCGAGCTTACTGGGGGAGCTTTCCAATTCATCCAGGCGGTCTTTGCACCAGCTCAGGTGGTCGATTTCCTCATCCGCGGCTTTTTGCATCTCGGCCTGAACGGCCGGGTTGCGGGCGGTGGCGGCCTGGCCGGCGTACAGGGCTTGCGCACAGACTTCTCCAGCATGATTGATACGCATCAGGCCGGCGGCGTGCTGACGGTTTTCCTCGTCCATGATCACCTCTGGAATTGATGCGGCGGGGTTTTCACGCCTGGCTTTGTGCGCCTGGCCCGTGGCCATGCGCAAAGCGCTATCGAAGCTGATGATCAAACGGTCCAGGGGTGAATAACTGCGTGACATGAGCATTATCCTGAATTGATTGGGAGGTAAATTTTATTGCACTTCACCAATCAATGCGAGATTTCTCTGGCCTAAGACTATATACTTCGCCGCTAACTTTTTTGGCCAGGAGAACTTGGAATGAATAACTTTACGAAAATCACGTTGTTAGGTCTGATTTTGCTTGCCAACAGCGCGTTTGCACAAGATGAAGAGGCCGTGGATTACGGTTGGAACGGTAAAGGCGAGTTGGGTTATGTCGACACCTCGGGCAATACGGATTCAACCGCTTTGAACCTCGGTCTGGAAATATTAAAAAATACCGAACACTGGCGTTACCGTTTTGGCGCCACCGCCTTGATGACTTCAAAGAATGGCGATAAGGACAACGAGCGTTACAGCGCAGAATTACAGGGTGACAGGAAACTCAGCAAGAAAAGTTACCTGTTTGCCGTGTATCGTTATGATGCCGATAAATTTGGCGCCTATGACCCGCAGCAGTCGGTCACGGTAGGTTATGGACGTGAATTGATGAATAGCGATACGCACCATCTCAAAGGCGAAATCGGTGCCGGTTACAAGAAATCGAAGGAAAGAGTGAGTGGCTTGTCAGACAACGAGGCCATAATAAGGCTGTTGCTGGAAGACAGTTGGCAGGTCTTTTCCACTACGGCATGGAATAACCGTTTATTGGTTGAAAGCGGTTCGGATAATACCTTCACGCTTTTCAATACCGCCGTCATTGTTTCCATGACCGAGCGCTTTGCCTTGAAGGTGGGTTGGGAGTATCGTCACAATTCGGACATTCCACCGGGTACAGTCGACAAAACAGATACCACAACCAGCGCAAACCTGGTGTATAACTTCTGAAGTTGATAGCCGGTTAATATAATATCAGTCGTATGACGAACTATTATCACAGGCATTTATTTTTTTGTACCAACGACCGCGGGACGGATGCAGAGCGTCCGTCCTGCAATCAGTGCGGCTCGGCAGCATTGCGCGATTATGCAAAGAACAGGGTAAAGGAGCTGGGTTTATCCGGGCCGGGTAAGGTACGGATAAACAAGTCAGGTTGCCTTGACCGTTGTGAAGAGGGCCCGGTTTGCGTGGTTTACCCCGAGGCGGTCTGGTACACATATATTGATGAAGAGGATATCGATGAAATCATCAATACACACATCGTCAATGGCCAGGTTGTGGAGCGACTGAAGCTGCTTTAGCCATGTTTATGCAAAAAACTGAGAAATTAGTGCTCAGGTGGTTGATAATAGCGGGCTAAGCCAGTAAAATTCCCGCCCTTAACTCGGTGACACGGGTAATTCATAGAGAATGGTAACAATGAAGACTTTTACAGCAACACCATCAACGATCAAGCGCGAATGGTGCGTGATCGATGCGACAGACAAAACATTGGGCAGGTTGTCCACCGAATTGGCGCGCCGCCTGCGTGGTAAGCATAAGCCTGAATTTACTCCGCACATGGACACAGGCGATCACATGGTCGTGATCAATGCAGAGAAGATCAAGGTCACCGGTAACAAGATGGAAGACAAGATGTACTACCGTCATACCGGTTACATCGGCAACCTGAAATCCACCAACCTTGGCAAACTTCTGGATCAGCACCCCGAGCGTGTTATCCAGAACGCAGTAAAGGGGATGTTGCCCAAGAACCCACTGGGTCGTGCCATGTTTCGCAAACTGCATGTTTATGCAGGTCCTGAACATCCACATGAAGCCCAGCAACCAACACAGCTCGAGCTGTAGTTCGCGACAATACGGATACAAGATAAATGGCTACTGAACAGTTTTACGGTACCGGACGACGCAAGTCTTCCAAAGCGCGTGTTTACCTGAGCAAGGGTAACGGCAGCATCGTCATCAACAACCGTCCTCTCGAAGAGTTCTTCGGACGCGAAACAGCATGCATGGTCGTACGTCAGCCTCTTGAGAAGCTGGAAATGACCGAGCAGTTTAACGTAAACGCAACCGTTGCCGGCGGCGGCATCACCGGCCAGGCCGGCGCCATCCGCTTAGGGCTTACCCGCGCGTTGATGGAATACGACAGCGAATTGCGTCCCGTATTGCGTAAAGCCGGTTATGTTACTCGCGATGCACGTGAAGTCGAACGTAAAAAGGTCGGCCTGCACAAAGCACGCAAGGCAACGCAGTACTCCAAACGTTAAGTTTCACCCAGTTTTACTGGGGGATCGTCTAGTGGTAGGACTGCGGACTCTGACTCCGCCAGCGGGGGTTCGAATCCCTCTCCCCCAGCCATTAAAAAGCCGCCTTCAGGGCGGTTTTTTAATGGCTGGGGGAGAGGGTGCAGAGACGCCCCGTAGAGCGAAGCTCTAGCGGGGGTTCGACAAATCGGCAGGATAGCCGATTTGGACGTACGAACGAAGTGAGTACGCCCGAAGGGCGAGGTACAGGATGTACCGAGTCTATCCCTCTCCGCGGCCTGACAGTTTTGCACAATTTAAAAAGCCGCCTACAAGGCGGTTTTTTAATGGCTGGGGGAGAGGGATGAGACGCTTCGCCAAGCGAAGCTTAGCGGGGGTCGACAAATTCGCCGGGGCCGTTCACGCACATCTCTGTGTTTCCTTCACGGCACCCGTACATCCTTGTGCTTGACAGCCGAAGCAACAGTTTTATGCAGGATAATACTCGGCCAGCGCACGCATCACATCCTGCCTGACGATGACCCCGACGAGCCTGCCATTATCGAGCACCGGGTAACGCTGAAAACGCTCTTGTATAAACATTTCAGCGACTGTCAGGATGCTCTCGTCAGGACTTACATATTGCGGATCGCGGCTCATATGCTTTTTCACCTGGCCACCCGGTTCGCCATGGTAAAAGCCCTGCAGGGCCACCTGCATGAAGTCCCGCTCCGTCAATATGCCGACCAGCCTGCCGTGCTCATCCAGCACGGGCGCGCCGGTAATATTGGCTTTCAGCAGCAGTTGTGCGGCACGTAATACATCCATTTCAGGATCCAGTATCAGGATGTCCTTCTTCATGTAATCCTGAATCAGCAATGATCTCTTCAAGAGGATTCTCCTTCTGCATCGTTAGGTTCAGGCATATGCCGGCCTCTTTTCGGACAGGCTTCACAGCGGGGCGTACCTGGCGGTTTATTTTCACAACCACGTTTTAGAGGTTTACCGGAGAACAGCAGGCCGAAGCTCATCACCAGGCAACAAAGGATCACAATGATCAGTGTTCCAATAAATATACCCATGCACTACTCTCCAAAATCATCAAATAACACGTTTTCTTTTTCCACACCCAACTCTTCCAGCAAGCGGGTAATGGCCGCATTCATCATCGGTGGGCCACACAGGTAGTACTCGCAGTCCTCGGGTGCCGGGTGGTCTTTGAGGTAATTTTCATACAGCACGTTGTGAATGAAACCGGTCAGCCCCGTCCAATTATCTTCAGGTAATGGTTCAGAGAGCGCCAGGTGCCAGCTGAAATTTTCGTGGCTTGCGTCCAGTTCATCAAACTCTTCACGGTAAAACGCCTCGCGCAAACTACGGGCGCCATACCAGAATGAAATTTTGCGCTTACTCTTGAGCCGCTTTAGCTGATCGAAAATGTGCGAGCGCATCGGCTCCATGCCGGCACCGCCTCCGATAAAAACCATCTCATGATCGGTTTCTCTCGCCAGGAACTCACCATATGGGCCGGAGACCTTGACCCTGTCGCCGGGTTTCAGGTTGAAGATATAGGAAGACATAACGCCCGTGGGCACCTTGCCCTGCAACTGCGGCGGCGGCGTTGCAATCCGGACGTTTAGCATGATGATATCGTTCTCTTCCGGGTAGTTCGCCATGGAATACGCTCGCATGGTGGGTTGGGTGACTTTTGATTGCAATTTCAAAAGGTCATATTGAACCCAGTCCGGCAGGTATTTCTCATCAATATCAAAATCTGAGTAGCTCAGTTCGTGGGGCGGGCACTCGACCTGTATATACCCTCCCGCTTTGAAATCAATATGTTCGCCGGAGGGCAGGTCGAGCACCAGTTCCTTGATGAAGGTGGCGACGTTGTGGTTCGAGCGCACGCTGCACTCCCACTTTTTCACGCCAAATATATCTTCAGGCACATGGATGGCAAGGTCCCCGGTGACCACTAGCTGGCAAGCCAGCCTTTCGCCCTGGCGCGCCTCTTTTTTCGATATCAACGATGCCTCTGTGGGCAGCATCGAGCCTCCACCGCTTTTCACTATTACCCGGCACTGGCCACAGGTTCCTCCGCCACCACATGCCGACGGCACATAAATACCCGCATCGGCCAGTAATTCGAGCAAACGCCCGCCGGATGATACTTTAATGTCCCGCTCGTCATTTACCCGGATAATCACTTCTCCCTGCGGCACCAGGTGTGCCCGGACGGTCAGGATTATCAGCACCAGCAGCACAAGCAGCGTCGTAAAAACAAAGGTGCTGTATAGGATTTCCTGCATCAGGACCCCCTAAAAACTCAGACCCGCGATACCCATAAAGGCGAGGGAAATCAGCCCGGTGGTAAAAAACGCGATGCCGATTCCTTCCAGGCCTGCCGGAATATCGCTGTACTTCATTTTCTCTCTCAAGCCCGCCAGCATGACGATCGCCAGCGCCCAGCCAACACCGGCGCCGAGGCCGTAGGCAAAACTGTCGATAAAGCCGAGGTCCCGCTGCACCATGAACAACGAGGCTCCGAGGATGGCGCAGTTGACGGTCAGCAGTGGCAGAAAGATACCGAGGGTGTTGTAAAGCACCGGGAAGTAACGGTTCAGCACCATTTCCAGTACCTGGATCATTGCTGCAATCACGGCGATCTGGGTGAGTAAACCCAGGTAACTGAAGTCCAGGTGCCCGAGGTTGGCCCAGGCCAGTGCGCCGTCACGCAGGACAAAATTGTAAAGCACGTTGTTAACCGGGACACTGATCGCTTCGACAACGATAACCGCTATGCCCAGGCCAATGGTGGTTTTGACCTTCCTGGACACAGCCAGGAAGGTACACATACCCAGGAAATACGCGAGCGCAAGATTCTCAAGAAAAACCGCCCGGAAAAACGTGTCGATAAAATGACTCATTAGCGTTTCTCACTATCCGGTAGGGGAGCAGGTTTGAAGTCAGCCTTCTCCTTCTGCTCGGGTTTCCAGCTGCGGATGCCCCAAACGATGAAACCAATGATGAAAAAGGCGCTCGGCGGCAACAACAACATGGCATTGGGTTCATACCAGCCGCCCTCGTGGACCAATGCAAGAATCCGATGCCCCATCAATGAACCGTTGCCAAACAGTTCGCGGATCACGGCCACGGTGATCAGGATGATGCTGAACCCCAATCCATTGCCAAGAGCGTCCAGGAAACTGGTGCCTGCCCCTTGCTTCATCGCACAGGTCTCCGCCCTCCCGAGGACAATGCAGTTGGTCACGATCAATGAAATGTAAACACGCAATGTCCTGGCCGCATCCGGCAAATAGGCCGTCAGAACCTGGTCTATGATGGCCACTGCCGAGGCGATGATGGTGATTTGAACGATCAGGCGAACGCTCGACGGCAGGTGTTTACGTATCAGGCTGATCGTCACATTCGTCATCACCAGAACGGAGGTGAGCGAAGCGCTCATGATCAGTGATGAAGTCAGGGAGTTGGTGATGGCCAGCGCGGAACAAATACCCAGCACATGCAGCGTGACCGGGTTCTCCCTTAAAAGTGGTTTGAGGAATGTCTCTTTTGAAGTCATCTAGTTCACCCCGTAACCCTGTTCACGCAGGAAATCCAGGAAACCACGGTAACCATGCGAACCGAACCAGTAATGGATCATGCTGGTCACCGCATCCGCCGTCACCGTGGCGCCGGTTAGCGCATCCACCTCGTACAACCAGGTCGATGTGCCCGGTTCCACTTTTCCATGGTTGATTGCGAAACGCATTTCACCCACTTCGTCGTAAATCCGTCGCCCCTTCCACTTTGCGAGCCATTCCGGACGCATGATCTGATCGCCGATCCCGGGTGTTTCGTTCTGTTCGTAAAACGTGACGCCGGCAATCGTATTGAGATCAGGCTCCAGCGCGATATAGCCGTATATCATCGACCACATGCCGGCGCCGCGTACCGGCAGGATAAGTCTTTCCAGTTTGCCATCCCTCAACACGATGTAAACCGTCGCAAACCGACTGCGACGACCAAGGCTGGAAAGGTCTTCATCGGCGGGAACGTCCACGCCAAGCTCGGGGTTGTTTGCCGCGCGGCGCTGGTCAAATGACAGGGGGTCGATTTCATCGTTGAACGCGGCCTGGTCGATATCCACGATCCGCATATCCATGCCGCGAAACAGTTCGAGCATTTCCTCATCGCCCGGAGTCACCCCCGTTTCCACCAGGCCGGTCAGTTTCATGATATTCCGGCTTCGATCCAGCATCTGGTTGTTGAGTTGGATCGGACGCAGCATGACGACAGTCGCTGACACCAGGGAGGAACAGACCATTGCCGTCACCAAGATGACAACAAAGGCTTTTAACGGGGAGTCGTTATTCATTGAAGACCACCCTGAAGCCTGAGTTTGCGTCGGCGGATGTTTCTTTCGATCACGACAAAATCGATCAGGGGCGAAAACATGCTGGCAAGCAGAATGGCGAATATGACGCCTTCGTAGTAGGTCGGATTACCCACCCTGATCAAAACCGTCAGGGCGCCGACAAACAAGCCGAAGCCCCAGCGCCCCGGATCGGTCATTGGACAGGTAACCGGGTCGGTTGCAATGAAAATCACGCCGAAAACGAAACCACCCAATACAATGTGCCAGTACCAGGGCATCGAAAAAAGCTCATGGTTGGGAGCAATGGCGTTGCAGATCATCACCATGCCGATCATGCCAATGAATGCACCCAGCAGGATCCGCCAGGATGCCATGCCGGTCCAGACCAGAAACCATCCGCCGAACAATGCGGCCAGGGGCGAAGACAGCCCGAAGGACCCCGGTTGATCACCCAAAAATATTTGCCAGAAGTCGTAACCCACCGAGGTGATAACCCCGACGCCCCCCTCATCGGTCACCAACTCAAGTACCGTGGGCTGGTCATACCCGGCAACCGGTACCCATACCCCCGGCGCGTACATCATTGAGGGATAGGAAAACACCAGAAAAGCCACGCCCAGCAGGGCTGGGCTTACCAGGTAACGCCCCGAACCTCCTTAGATCAATTTGCCCACAACCATACCGAATGACATACC